>NZ_JFYL01000065.1 GCF_000632455.1 Acinetobacter sp. Ver3 | reverse complement strand
TATATAAAAATTGAATTTGAAAATAATTAAACCCTTATAATTAAATAAGAAGCTCCATTCAGTTAATTTATGCCAAAAGATTGATGATTCTTGCAATTAAAAAAACAACAATAAATGTCAGTATGCCTATGAGGATTTAAATAATTTCAGGGACATAGTTGATGCAATACAATCCGATCTATTACAGAGATGAACACTTTGCATTTGCAGATGCAGTAAAAAAATTTGTAGAAAAAGAAATTATTCCCTATGTAAATGAGTGGGATGAAGCCGAATCTTTTCCACGAGAACTCTACAAAAAAGCTGCAGAAGTTGGATTGATGGCATCAGGTTTTGATGAAAAATACGGTGGTATCCCTGATACAGATGCATTCTATACTTTATTGGGGTGTGTGGAGTTGGCAAAGGCTGCATCAGGAGGTTTAATCGCTTCATTACTTTCACATATGATCGGTGCACCGCCAATCAATAGCTTTGCAAGTGAAGAGGTGAAAGCAGAGGTTTTGCCACAAATCTTATCAGGTGAGAAGATTTCGGCATTAGCAATAACAGAACCGGGAGGGGGGTCTGATGTTGCAGCACTTAAAACAAAAGCAGTAAAAGAAGGTGATTACTATGTAGTCAGTGGCGAAAAAACCTTTATTACTTCTGGTATTCGCGCTGATTACTATACCGTTGCCGTTCGAACTGATCCTGAAGGAAAAGGACCCAATGGTATCTCAATGCTACTGATTGATGCCCATACACCAGGTATTACAAAAACGAAGTTAGATAAAATGGGATGGTGGGCTTCTGATACCGCTCATCTACACTTCGATCAAGTTAAAGTGCCTGCAAAAAATTTGATTGGTCCTGAGAATATGGGCTTCTTTGTTATCATGAATAACTTCAATATGGAACGTTTTTTCTTGGCTGCGAGTAGTTATGGTTATGCAAAAGTTTGTTATGAAGAAGCTCTAGATTGGGCTCAACAGCGACGTACTTTTGGTAAACGCTTGGTAGATCATCAAGTTGTTCGTCATAAATTGGTAGATATGGCAACACGTTTACAAACGACTCGCGCTTTACTTGAAGATACGGCATATAAAATGGGTCGTCCTGAACTTCAAGGGAATGAAATGATTGCACAAATTTGTATGCTCAAAAACGTAGCAACGCAAACTATGCAATTCTGTGCTGATGCAGCCGTTCAAACACTAGGTGGCATGGGCTTTATGCGTGGCATGAAATCTGAACGTATATATCGCGAAGTTAAAGTGAATATGATAGGCGGTGGAGCTGAGGAAATTATGAAAGATTTGGCAAGCCGACAGCTGGGCTTCTAAAAGAAATAAAAAGGTGGATTAAGCCACCTTTTTTAATTGATCAGATATAAAGTTAAGCATTCATTGCCATATCCCAGACGATATTGGTTAACTCATCAAGTGACATTTTCCCTTCTGGATTGTACCAAGTTACGGTCCAAGCGATTGACCCACCAATCAGTCTTCGCCAGATAAAAGGATCGTGCTTAATTTTGCCTTTGTCATGTAATACCTTGATGACACTCAGCCATATTCCTTCATAATCATTTCTTAATTTTAATAGTTTCTTCTGATTTTCCTCAGAAAGTGAAAACCATTCATAGACCAATACAGCCATAGCGGAACCTGTATCCCCAGAGATCGCATCGAGTTCAGCTTTAATCAGAGCCTTGAGTTGTTGCTCTGGATGGTCTGAAGTGGATATGGCACTTTCAAGGCAAGCGTGATTGTAAATGATGGTTTGTTCCATCACATGCGCCAAAATATCGTCTTTAGTTTTGAAATGATGAAATAAACTTCCAGATTGGATACCAATAAACTGAGCGAGTTCACGAACAGTGGTTTTGGCATAACCTTGTTTATGGAATAAATAAGCTGCCCCCAAAAGTAAACGACCACGTGGTGTATCGTCAAAGCAGGCTATTGGTTGAATTTGGTCAATAGAGGTCGCGATCATCTTGTTATTTTATCCTATTTTGTTTTCTAAACGCGTTGCTTCCATGCAAATTTTAGCGCAATAAGCAGATTTGCAAATAATAATAACATTTTGCACTTTACAAACCAAGCGCTTGCTTGGTAGATTAAGCTCAAATTCTAAACAGAATAATGAGATGGTTATGACAAATATTCAGGACGAACAAAAAATTGTAAAAATTGGCTGTGCTTCAGGTTTCTGGGGAGATACCAACACAGCTGCATTTCAATTGGTACACATGTCGGATATTAACTATTTAGTATTTGATTATCTTTCAGAAATCACCATGTCTATCATGGCAAAAGCCAAAATGAAAGATCCTTCTCATGGATATGCATTGGACTTTGTTAGTCGTGTTATGACACCGCTCATCAAAAAAATTGCGGACAAGAAAATCAAAGTTGTAAGTAATGCTGGCGGTGTAAATCCATTGGCATGCCGTGATGCACTTCAAGAAGTGATCAAAAATGCTGGTTTAGATTTGAAAGTTGCGGTGGTACTTGGTGATGATTTAATGGATCAGCACGTTGAACTTCAAAAACAAAATATAAAAGAAATGTTTAATGGTGAGGATCTTCCTCCACATGTCGCAAGTAGTAATGCTTATTTGGGTGCTGTAGGGATTCGTGATGCTCTGGATTTAGGTGCAGACATTGTGATCACAGGTCGAGTGGTGGATTCGGCTGTGGTGATTGGGCCTTTATTGCACGAATACAAATGGGATTTAAGCGATTACGACAAATTGGCACAGGCGGCACTTGCAGGTCACGTGATTGAGTGTGGTGCACAGTGTACTGGCGGTAACTTCACAGATTGGCGTTTGGTTGAAGGCTTTGACAACATGGGCTTCCCAATTGTTGAAGTGAAAGCAGATTCATCATTTATCGTCACTAAACCAAATGGTACAGGTGGTTTAGTTTCTACAGGTACTGTGGGCGAGCAAATTGTGTATGAAATTGGTCATCCACAAGCTTATTTATTGCCTGATGTAACGGCTGATTTTAGCCAAGTAAAACTTGAACAAGTAGGCGAGCACCGTGTATTGGTGACAGGTGCAAAAGGTACAGCACCGACACAACATTACAAAGTCAGCACAACCTATCCTGATGGTAACCGTGTGTTGGTGAGTTTCTTACTTGCAGGCCAAGATGCAGAAGAAAAAGCTTATGCAGTATCAAATGCCATTTTAAATAAAGTTGAGCGTGTAATGGCACTGCGTTCGATTCCACCATTTACTGAAAAATCAATTGAGATTTTAGGTACAGAAACAACGTATGGCTCAAATCGTCGTGTGCAAAAACCTCGTGAAGTTGTGGTGAAAATTGCCGTTAAACATATGTTTAAAGAAGCATGTATGTTCTTTGCATCTGAGATTGCGCAAGCTTCAACAGGTATGGCACCTGCATTAACAGGGATTGTGGGTGGTCGTCCAAAACCATCTCCAGTGATTAAATTATTCTCGTTCTTGGTAGAAAAATCGAAATTAAATATCGAAGTGGATATCAATGGCGAGCGTCATAAAGTTGATGTTCCGCATGGTGAAGCACCACAAGAAATCCCAACCATTCCAGCAGGTGAAGTGGCAACTTTAACTGGTAACGAAATTGAAGTGCCATTGGTTGAAGTGGCACATGCACGTAGTGGTGACAAAGGTAATTACAGCAATATCGGTGTGCTTGCACGTAAACCAGAATTCTTACCTTGGATTCGTGCATCTTTAACGGAAGCCAATGTTGCTGAATATATGAAGCATGTATTTGAAGGCGGTGAAGGTGGCGAAGTTCGTCGCTATGAATTGCCGGGTTTAAATGCACTTAACTTCTTGTTAATTGATGCACTTGGCGGTGGTGGTGTTGCAAGTTTACGTATTGACCCACAAGGTAAAGCCTTTGCACAGCAATTGTTAGATATGCCAGTGAAAGTGCCAGCAGATTTACTGTAAGCACAGATTTGGGCATCGAGACGGTGCCCAATTCAAAATAATTTACATCAATTAAAAATGGAAATATGCGCAATGGGTTATCAATCAATTTTTAGAAATGATGCATTCGCTGGCAAAGTCGTGATTGTCACAGGTGGTGGCTCGGGCATTGGTCGTTGTACGGCGCATGAGCTTGCATCACTTGGTGCGCAAGTGGTGATTACAGGTCGTAAGATCGAAAAACTTGAAAAAGTGATTGCTGAAATCACTGAAGACGGTGGTCACGCACATGGCATCGTGTGTGATAACCGCGAAGAAGTACAAGTGAAAAACATGATTGCGGAGGTGATCGAAAAGTTCGGTCGCATCGATGGTTTAGTCAATAATGCAGGTGGTCAGTTCCCATCAACATTAGAAAGTATTTCTGCCAATGGTTTTGATGCGGTCATCCGTAATAACTTACATTCGACCTTCTATCTTATGCGTGAAGCCTATAACCAGTGGATGGCAAAAAATGGTGGAGCCATCGTCAATATGGCAGCAGATATGTGGGGCGGTATGCCGGGTATGGGGCACTCAGGTGCAGCACGTTCAGGTGTTGATAACCTGACCAAAACGGCTGCGGTGGAATGGGGTAAATCAGGTGTGCGGGTAAACTGTGTGGCACCGGGTTGGATTATCTCATCAGGGATGGATACCTATTCAGGCCCTGTCGCAGAATTCATTATCCCTAACCTTTCTAGCAATGTGCCTTTACAACGTATGGGAACAGAGTCGGAAGTATCTTCGGCGATTGTTTATCTATTATCTGACGCTGCTAACTTTGTTTCAGGGATGACAGTACGTATTGATGGTGCGGCTTCACAAGGTACACGCGTATTCCCATTATCATCTGCAGAAAATAGTGAGTCTTATAACGGCTTCCACCGTGCATTTATTCCAGATGTACTAAAGAAAAAAGACGAAAAGAATTAATCCAGATTATAAGGAACAAGGAGGAAACGGAATGGCAGTGATTCAGTCCGAAGTTGCAGTAGGAAGCGAAGTATTTGAACAGAATAAAGCGAAATTGCTCGAGCAAATCGAAGAGATTCGAGCGATTCAAAAAAGTGCGCTAGATCGTTCTTATAAAGCTAAGCCTAAGTTTGATAAAAAAGGAAAGATTTTACCGCATGAGCGTGTACGTATGTTGCTCGATGCAGATTCTCCATTTGTAGAGTTGTGTGGTCTTGTGGGTTACAAGATGCATGATGATAAAGATGGTTCAGAAGCAGGTGGCGGGATCATTGCAGGGATTGGTTTTGTAAATGGTACACGTTGTATGGTGGCTGCCAATAACAGTGCGATCAAAGGCGGTACGATTGCCCCAATGGGTGTACACAAAAGCCTTCGTTTACACCAAATTGCGTTAGAGCAAAAATTACCAATCATTACTTTAGCAGAAAGTGGTGGTGCAAACTTAAACTACGCAGCAGAAGTATTTACTGCCGGTGGTACAACATTTGCCAACCAAGCACGTTTATCTGCAAAAGGGATTCCACAAATCTCTGTAGTACATGGTAACGCAACAGCAGGTGGAGCATACCAACCAGGTTTATCTGATTACGTAATTACGGTACGTAAGCAAACCGAAATGTTGCTTGCAGGGCCGCCATTGTTACTTGCTGCAACAGGTGAAGTCGCAACTGCTGAAGAATTGGGTGGTGCAGAAATGCATGCGCAAGTGGCAGGTACAGCAGAATACTTGGCAGAAAATGATGCTGATGGTATCCGTATCGCGCGTGAAATATTTAAGCATTTAAACTGGAAAGAACAAGTGAAACTTGATATTCCAGAATATAAAGAGCCACGTTACTCGGCAGATGAGTTACTTGGCATCATTCCATCAGATCCAAAACAACCTTTGGATATGAAAGAAATCATTGCTCGTATTGTTGATGATTCTGATTTCTTCGAATTTAAAAATGAGTATGACTCACATACGGTATGTGGTTGGTCGCAAATTGGTGGTATGCATTTAGGCATCATTACCAATAATGGCCCAATTACCCCACAAGGTGCAGCAAAAGCAGCGCAGTTTATTCAGTTATGTGAACAAACACGTCGCCCAATTTTATTCTTGCATAACACCACAGGCTTTATGGTGGGTACAGATGCAGAACAAAATGGCATCATCAAACATGGTTCTAAACTGATCCAAGCGGTTGCCAACTGTACAGTGCCGAAGATATCAATCATTGCCCATGGTTCATATGGTGCAGGTAACTATGCGATGTGTGGTCGTCCACTTGGCCCACAATTTATCTTCTCATGGCCGAACTCTCGTGTTGCGGTAATGGGTGGTGCGCAAGCTGGTAAAGTTCTTCGTATTGTTGCAGAAGCAAAACAGCGTGAATCTGGCATGGAGCCAAATGAGCAAATGTTAGATTTCTTAGAACAATCGACAGCAATGAAATTAGAGTCGCAATCGACTGCATTATTCAACACAGCGATGTTGCATGATGATGGCATTATCGACCCACGTGATACACGTAAATTGCTAATTTTCTTATTGCAAACGATTAATGAATCACAAGCACGTGAGTTGAATCCAACACGTTTTGGTGTGCCAAGATTCTAATAAATCCCTCTTGCGGAATATATTCCTCATCCCTGTGAAAAGTGAGGAATTCCCCCTCTTTTTAAAGTGGTGAGAAGCATGGCTTCGCAAGGGAGATTAAAGATTAAAAAAAATATTGAAATTTTAAGGAAGACAAAAATGAAATTTACTGAAGAACATGAAGCGCTACGCCGTACAACACGTCAATTTGTAGAAAACGAAATCAACCCATTTACAGCAGAATGGGAAAAAGCGGGTCGATTCCCAATTCATGAAGTATTCAAAAAAATGGGTGATTTGGGTTTATTAGGTATTTGTAAACCTGAAGAAAACGGTGGTTTGGCACTCGATTACTCTTATAACTTGGTGGTTGCAGAAGAGTTAGGTCGTATCAACGTGGGTGGTGTTGCACTTGCGATGGGTGTACAAACTGATATGGCAACACCTGCGATTGCTCGTTTTGGTTCTAAAGAATTACGCGATGAGTTTTTAACACCAGCAGTTGCAGGTGAAAAAGTTGCAGCGATTGCGGTATCTGAAGTCCAAGCAGGTTCTGACGTTGCAGCACTTAAAACTACAGCTGTAAAAGATGGTGATGACTACATTATTAATGGTCACAAAATGTGGATTACGAACTCGCTTCAAGCAGACTTTTTCTGTTTGTTAGCGAATACCTCTGACGGTAAGCCACACTTTAATAAGTCAATGATTGTGGTTCCAGCAAACACACCGGGGATTACATTCTCTGAGCCATTAGATAAATTAGGTATGCGTTCTAGTACCACTGCACAAGTATTCTTTGACAGCGTACGTGTGCCACAACGTAACTTAGTGGGTCAAGAAGGCATGGGATTTATGATGCAAATGCTTCAGTTCCAAGAAGAGCGTATGTGGGGTGCTGCAAACGCAATGGGTGGAATGTTGCAATGTATCGAAAAAACAATTCAATACACGAAAGAGCGTACCACATTTGGTCAGCCGTTAATTGACAACCAATATATCCATTTCCGTTTTGCCGAATTAATGACTGAAATTGAAGCGCTGAAAGCATTAACCTATCGTGCTTGCCAATTACATATCGAAGGCGAAAACGTAACGCAAATGGCGTCTATGGCAAAACTGAAAGCAGGTCGTTTAACACGTGAAGTTGCAGATAGCTGCTTACAATTCTGGGGTGGTAATGGCTTTATGGCAGACAACCCAGCAGCACAATTCTACCGTGATGGTCGTTTAGTTTCGATCGGTGGTGGTGCAGACGAAATCATGCTTGGCATTATCTGTAAGATGATGGACATCCTTCCTGGTAAGAAAAAATAAGCAGGAGATCTGATATGACATTATCAAGCTCAATTGCCAATTTAGAAGTTGATGGCAGCATCATCCTAGAGCAAGACGGTGGCATCTTAACTTTATGGTTAAACCATCCTGAAAGTCGTAATGCGATGAGCCTAAAGATGGTCCAATCGATGCAAGCGGTATTTGCTGCGATCAAAGATGATGTATCTGTACGTGCAGTGATTTTGCGTGGTAAAGGCGGTCACTTCTGTGCAGGTGGTAACATTAAAGATATGGCAGCGATCCGTGCTAAAGCAATGGAAGTGGGCAACAACACACCTTATACCGAATTTAACCGTACGTTTGGTGCGCTGATTGAGCAAGTGGATCAAGCACCACAAACCGTAGTTGCTGTACTAGAAGGTGCGGTACTCGGTGGTGGTTTTGGTTTGGCATGTGTGTCTGATGTGGCACTTGCGCATGCAGAAGCACAATTTGGCTTACCAGAAACTGGTCTAGGGATTTTACCTGCACAAATTGCACCATTTGTAGTGACGCGTGTTGGTTTAACTCAAGCACGTCGCTTAGCATTATTAGGTATGCGCTTTAAGGGTCAAACCGCTTTAGAGGTGGGGATTGTGCATCAAGTGGTTGCAGATGAAGTTGAACTTGCATCAGCACTTGAAGAAACCATTACCCAAATTAAACGCTGTGCGCCATTGGCATCGCGTGCAACCAAAGCATTATTACATCGTACCACCAAAGAAGAATTGGGGCCGCTACTTGATGATGCAGCACGTCAATTTGCAGATGCCGTGGCAAGCGCAGAAGGGATGGAAGGCACAATGGCGTTTATTCAAAAACGCCAACCAAGCTGGGCAGAATAAACCACATTCCAACGCCTGTATGAATGTGAATTAAAAAGGATACGCTCCTCAAAACAAGAGGAGCCTAAAAAATTGGTGGAACTATGGCGTTTACAAAAGTATTAGTTGCAAACCGTGGTGAAATTGCTGCTCGTGTGATGCGTACAGCAAAAGCCTTAGGTTACGAAACCGTTGCTGTGTATTCTGATGCCGACAAAAATGCGCGTCATGTAAAAGTAGCAGATGAAGCGGTTTATATTGGCCCTTCAAAAGTATCAGAATCTTATTTATCGATTCCAAATATTATCGAAGCGTGTAAGAAAACGGGCGCAGATGCTGTGCATCCGGGCTATGGTTTCTTATCTGAAAATACAGATTTTGCCGCAGCATGTGCAGAAAATGGTATTACCTTTATTGGTCCCCCAGCAGGTGCGATTGAGCTCATGGGTAGCAAGCGTTTGTCTAAAATCGCCATGATTGAAGCAGGCGTACCATGTGTACCGGGTTATGAGGGCGACCAACAAGACATCGACTTTTTAGCAGATCAAGCGAAAAAAGTAGGTTTCCCATTGATGGTGAAAGCATCAGCAGGTGGTGGTGGACGTGGTATGCGTCTTGTACATCAAGAAGCTGAATTGCTTGAAGCGTTAAAAACAGCACGTTCTGAAGCAGAAAATGCATTCGGTTCGGGTGAGCTGATTATCGAGAAAGCAGTGATTGCACCTCGCCATGTAGAAATCCAAGTCTTTGGTGATACACATGGCAACTACGTGTATTTATTTGAACGTGATTGCTCGATTCAACGTCGTCACCAAAAAGTGGTTGAAGAAGCACCATGTCCAGTATTGACACAAGAAACACGTCAAGCCATGGGTGATGCAGCAGTTGCAGCAGCCAAAGCTTGTAACTATGTGGGTGCAGGTACGGTTGAATTCTTACTAGATCAATCAGGTGAGTTTTATTTCTTAGAAATGAACACACGTTTGCAAGTAGAGCATCCTGTAACAGAGATGATTACAGGTCTTGATCTTGTGGAATGGCAGCTTCGTGTGGCAAACGGTGAAACATTACCGCTCAAGCAAGAAGAATTGACTATGAATGGTCATGCCATTGAAGTGCGTTTATATGCAGAAGACCCACGTCAAGACTTCTTACCACAAACAGGCAAAGTATTACGTTGGCAACCTTCGGATTTAGAAGGCGTACGTATCGATCACGGTATGATGCCAACTGATGAAGTTAGCCCATTCTACGATCCAATGGTGGCTAAAATCATCGTACATGGCAAAACACGTACCGATGCGATTCGTTTACTTGCACGTGCTGTAAATGATTCTGTACTGTTAGGTGTAAACAGTAATAAGGAATTTTTAGTTAACTTATTACGTCATCCACTTGTGGTGGAGGGTGATGTGAACACTGGTTTTATTCAACAGCATTTCCAAAGTGATGTGAGTTTGAATAAACAGAGTCTAAATTTAGAAAGCTTAGCATTGATTGCAGCGTTGTTGATAAATGCATCTGCGCAAACAGATTGGAACACAGGAGTTTCTTCAGCATTACCACTGAAACTTCGATATGATGATCAAAAGTTAGATCTCATTGTGCATCGTGATGGTCGTTCAGTGAGTGTTGAAACCTGTGGTGAAAGCCAGTCGATTGAGGTTGTAGCGCAAAATACACAGCAATTGATTTATAGCATTAATGGAATTCGACGTCGAATTGACTATGTTCTTGATGGTAATTTTGTTTATTTAGATCGCGCGAATGGCAACGTCATGGTGGAAAATATTACCTATTTACCACCTGAGACTGCCGATGTGGCAGGGGATGGTAAAATTCGTGCCCCAATGGATGGTGCAATTATAAATGTCATTGCTCAACCTGGAGAGCGTGTAACTAAAGGGCAAACATTATTGATTCTTGAAGCGATGAAAATCCAACAGCAAATTAAGTCAGATGTCGACGGTGTTGTGGGTGAAATCGTAGGACAAGTTGGTCAGCAAGTGAAAAAACGTCAAATCTTGATGAATATTGAGGTTGATGCTGAATAAGCAATAAAAAAAGCCATCTAACGATTAATGCCAGTCAGTTAAGCAAATATTAGAAAAATGTAGTAAAAATGAGTGTATGTAAATACGCTCATTTTTTTATGTCTTTATCTGAACATTTAGAATCCACTCTTGAACATGCTCTCCCATCACTTAGCCATTTTTGTGAACTTATTGACTTAAATTGGATTGAAACATCTCTGCATCAAACAGGTAAGGCATCGATCAGAAGGAGAAAATTACCTGCTGAGCACGTGGTTTGGCTTGTTCTTGGGCTTGCCTTGTTTCGCAATCAACCCATCAGCTATGTGGTAGAACAATTAAAACTCGTGTTTGGTACAACAGATTATTGTGTTCCTAGTGCAGCTGTCCAAGCTCGACAACGTTTAGGTCGAGAACCCTTAGCTGCCTTATTCTCCTTAATCAGCCAAGCATGGTTTGATGAATCACAACAACAATATTCAACCTTTCAAGGTCTTAGTGTATGTGCTGTTGACGGGGTGGTTTGGTCTATGCCACTGACCAAGGAGAATTTTAATCATTTTGGCTCATCTAAAGGTAAAACTGCTGTAGCACCTTACCCACAAGTTAGAGCCACGTGTCTAGTGAATACCAATACTCATGAAATCATAGATGCCCAAATAGGCAGTATGGATCAAGGTGAACTCACATTAGCAAATCAATTATCTCCTCCAGCACAAAGTATTACTTTGTTTGATCGAGCTTATTTCTCTGCTGATTTTTTAATAGGCTGGCAAACACGTGGAGAATCAAGCCACTGGCTTATGCGAGCTAAAGATAATTTACGTTATGACATAATTAAACGGAATTCCCCACATGATTTTCATATCAGGATGCCAATATCAGCAAGAGCCAAAAAACTTAATCCAGCATTAGGAGATTACTGGGAAGCACGTTTAATTGAAGTTGAGCAGGCAGGAAAAATCCGCCGTTATATCACTTCATTATTAGATTCAAAGACATACCCACTTATAGCCTTGGCAAAGTTATATGCTCAGCGTTGGGAAATTGAAATGTGTTACCGAGAAATTAAAAGCAATTTACAGGAAGGTAAGCACTTAAGGAGCAAACAGCCAGACTTAATTTATCAAGAATTATGGGGTGTCTTGATTGCTTATAATGTTCTAAGAAGACAAATGAAATATATGGCTCAACGTGCCAAAGTAAGCCCGTTGAGGATCAGTTTTCATATTGCATCTATTGCCCTTCTTAATTTACTCAGATTCGACTCTTTGGCTTCTGCAGGTAATCTACCCAAACATCTGGAAAGTTTAATGGAGAAATCTAATCGGTATGTTATACCTGAGAGAAGAGTGAGGAGTTATCCAAGGGTTGTAAAAGGAAAACCTCAAAAATACCCAAGAAAAAGCCAGTCAATCTCTTAACTGACTGGCATTAATCTAACGATGGCTTTTTTTATGACCGGATTTATGCAAATACTGTTTGTACGGCACAGTAAAGCACCCAAAGAATTGCAATCGCAACTACAGGTTCTAAAACTTTTGCCCAAGTTGGTGTAGCCACTACTTCTGGCTCAGCAACATCGTGGTGATCATGTTGAACTTGATTGACCATGTCATGAAACTCCTTCATCGTTTGGTCTAATGATATCTCTTCTTGAATGACAGGTTGAGAACCAATCAACTCATTTAGGTTATTTGTTAGCCAAACCCAATCTTTTGCTTTACCAGAGAGATGTTCAACTTGACCCTGAAGTAATTCATTCATGCCTTGTAGTTGATAATGACCTGTTACATCAAGTTGTTTAAGTTCATTAAGCTGTAAGGTCAAAATCTCTGATGTCGCAGTTTCAAGTTCTTGATGAGACAGCGTAGACTGATTATGTTGAGATGTCGTCAAATGCCGTGCGACTTCTTGAATATAAAGTTGGTCAGCGGCATGAATTTCTTGGTATATTTTTTTTTCGTCTTTACGCCATAGGCTGATGAGTTTACCTAAAGCTAAGATATTTAATTCATTGAGATATTCATGCCGTTGTTCAGCTGGATACTGTTTCAACAGCTGAGGCTTTTGAATTTTGGTCTGCTCAACAAAATATTGTACTAAATCAAAAGCCATTCAACTCTCCTGTAAGTTTTTAATCCAAAATTCTTAAACTCGGTTTTTTCTTTGGTGCTTCATTTTCTTGATTTTGTTGCTGTTTAGATTCTATCGGATTTTCATCCGTTTGTGCATTGGCATATTCATCAGGATCAAAGAATAATCCTTGACCATTTTCTTTTGCATATAACCCGAGTACAGCATTGATTGGCACATAAATATCTTTGGAAACACCACCAAAACGTGCAGAAAAGGTAATCGCTTCATTGCTCATGTGTAGTTGATGCACAGCATGTGGCACGATATTTAAAACAATCTGACCGTCTTGAACGAACTGTGTAGGTACATCGGTATAAGGCTGTGTGGCATCTACCAGTAGATATGGGGTGAGATTGTTATCGCAAATCCATTCATAAATCGCACGTGCTAAATACGGGCGAGTTGGACTTAATTTGATTTCTTGATCAGACATGTGACTCACTCTTTTGCTTTTTTAAGCGGATTTTAATTCAGGACTATAACGATTTTTTTCCTGAACCGTCATGGACTTAATGAAGGCTGGACGACTGAAAACACGCTGGCAATATAAATAAAACGGGCGGCATTGTTGCTTTGGAAGCTCAATACCCATCGTTCTTAACCGTATAAAAATCGGTGCCAACATGCAATCTAAAATTGTAAATTGTTCAGACATGAAATAAGGATAGTGCTGAAACAAAGGTGTCAGCGAGATAAGCGTATCTTTTAACTTTTTTTGGGCTGCCTTTTGTGCGTCAACATCAAGTGTGTCTGGGTGGCGCAACATATCATCTGCAAGTTTTAACCAGTCATTTTCAAAACGCCATATATATTGGCGTTGTTCTGCACGTGGAGCAGGAGCATCTGCATATAACTTATTCTGACGATAGCGATCATCTAAATATTCAGAAATGATGGATGTATTGAAAAGTTTTAACTCATTTTCAATCATCATCGGGAGTCGATTGTATGGATTTAAACTCGCAAGATCCTCGTTGTCTTCGTCGACAATAAATAAATTATGTTTAATTTGTTTTTCTGCCAGTAAGAAGCGAATCCAATGCGATCGAAAGTCATCTGCATGACTATAAACGGTGATGCCTTGTAAGGGGGTGGTTTCGACTGACATATTCCAATCAAAGTATTAATGAATAGATAAGGATACTAAAAATGCACGCTAAAATCATCGTTTAATGAGCGATGCCTATTAAAACACTTGAATTTCATATTGAATCGTATTTATGTCTGTAACGTGGTTTTTTAAATTTCTATCCTTGTATTGTTGAAATTTAATCTTTAGCTTTTTATCCAAAGCGATATAAAAAGCCGATCTTTAAATCGGCCTTGTGCACTAATGTATGATTCCACTCCGCCATTGACGGACGTCGCGATTGTTAGTTAATGCACTTGTGTCGCCTGGTCTAAGTTTATAGCTACACTTGTAAACCACTGAGAATTTTTGACCTAAAGATCGATGTACCAGACTGTTATTTTGTACAGGGTATCCATCTGAGCATCCAACTAACTCTAATGCTTTATTTATGTTTAGA
>NZ_JFYL01000064.1 GCF_000632455.1 Acinetobacter sp. Ver3 | reverse complement strand
CCAGAAGCTGGACTCGAAACACTTAACAACTCAGCAACCTGCTTCGCTCGTTTCCGTGTATCTCGTCGGTATGGGGTGCATTCTAGAGCATTTCGAAATCATTGCAAGTGCTTTTAACCCCATGTTTTATTGAGTGTTCTATTTTTATGCACCATTATGATTCATTAATAATCACATTTACACTTAACCCTATAATATTGAAGCAAAAATATTAATTTAATATTTCTGCTTCTTTTTTTAATCACTATTTCGCTTTTGAAGGTTTTATATTCACACTTAAAATTTTAATAGGATTTTTTGGCACATCTTGATGCATACCAAATCTACCAGTAGGCACTTTTGCAATTTTATCGACAACATCCATGCCTTTAGTTACCTGACCAAACACAGCATAACCAGGATTCATTGGCGCTTTATTTAGAAAATCATTATCCGCAACATTAATGAAAAATTGGCTCGTTGCTGAATCAGGTTGGTTTGTACGTGCCATGGCTAAAGTGCCACGGTTATTCTTTAAGCCATTATACGATTCATTCTTGATTGGAGGTCGATTCGCTTTTTCTTTCATCGATACATCTAATCCCCCACCTTGAATCATGAACCCCGGAATAACCCGATGGAAGATTGTGCCGTTATAAAAATTAGCTTTCGCATAAGTTTCAAAGTTCTTTGCTGATATCGGAGCTTTATCATTAAACAACTCGATTTCGATATCTCCTGCTGATGTTTTGATTTGCATATGCGTATTTGCTGCCAAAGACAAAGTACTCATCGCCGCAACAGAAGCACCTAACATCATTTTTTTTAACATACGCTATCCTCTTATTGATGTTTTATCTTATCTATTATTCATGAATCAATCGCCAGAAAAGATTCAGTTTTTTGTTAAGCATCAAAGTATTTTTATTCGATTACTCTATATAAAGAAAAAATCCTGAGTTTCGTTTGAATCTCAGGATTTGAAAGTAAGCATCTATTAACTATTTTTATCCCAAAATCTTCTAAACTCTTTACTCATTTCAATCAACAATTTTTTAGAACGCCCTGAGACTAGCGTTAGATTAATAAATCCGTGTGTTTGATCTTCAAAATCTTGATACAACACTTTAGTGCCATTTTGACGTAATTTGTGGGCGTAAATTTTGCCTTCATCATGCAATACATCATGTCCCGCTGTAACAACATAAGCTGGTGCCAATTTTTTTAGATTACCGTATGTTGGGGAAATTAGTGGATTATCCAAAGCAACTTTATGTCTTGTCGCGTAGTATTCTGTCACATAGTCAATATCGCTGTTGGTTAATACTAAACCATCTTTATACGCAAAGAATGATGGATGACGACTTTTGAAATCTACCGCAGGATATATTAAAAATTGAGCTTGAGGCGCATAACTGGCATTCAATGCACGTTGAGCAACGACAGCACTAATATTACCGCCAGCACTATCTCCTGCTACAGCAATACGATTTTTTAAGATTTTAAAGTGACGACGATTTTGATATACCCATGCCAATGCATCTTCACATGATTGAATCAATGATTGTGGAGAAACTTCTGGTGCTAAAGGATAATCAATACTGATTACTTGTGCTTTTGCATAATTCGCAATGATTCGGCACGCTTCATCATGTGTATTCACACTTCCGACAACAAACCCACCACCATGATAAAATACAATCATTGGTAGTTTTTTATTCGGAGCAGGATGATAATGTCTGGCAAATACAGTACCACTTTGTAAAGGAAGACGAATATCTTCTACATATTGAACATGAGATGATTTATGTGTGATGGATTGGATTTGATTTTCAAATTCTTTTCTTGATTTATCAATATCAGCGCCAATAAAGCCTGATTTTCCTTGTTTCAACTGTGCAGCCATCAAGCATTTTGTAAAACTATCGAGTTGAGGATAGTCATAGGGATAGCCAAGTAACTTCACTAGAGATTCTTGAACGATCTTTGGGAGTCGATCTAATGCACGTCCTGCAGAACCCTGACCATTTTCAAGTAATTGTTGTATTTTTTGATTCACGATTCCGATCCTTTTAAAAATCCGTATTCTTCATAATTTCTACACGATCAGCCATTTCATGACTATTTTGTTAACTAAGTCTACTGATCAATATACAAACTTCAATTCCATTTACGCTAATCTGACTATAGCAGTCTTGTCATTGACTATTTAATCCAACATCAGGAATTTTTTGGTTGTCCTGATTCAACATATAAAGGTGAAAGCTATGGCAATAAAAGTAATGATAATGTCATTGGCCACAGCAGTTCTTGCAGTCGGTTGTGTGGCCTTCCCTGACGATGGCCCTTATTATAATGGTAATTATGACCATCGTTATGATCGTGATTATGATCGCAACTATGACCGTCAACGTTGGGAGAGAGAACGCGCACAACGTTTACATCAACAGCGCCTTGAACAAGAAAAGCTCAAACGTGATTATGAACGTCAACGCCAACAACGTGAATTAGCAGATCGACGTAATAAAGAACGTGCTGAGCATGATCGTCGTAAACAGATTGAACAACGTCAAAAGGAAATTCTAAAACAACGTCAAGCTGAACGTAATCGTTGGAATCAAGATAATCGTAAAAAAGCGATTGAAGAACAACGTAAGCGCTTAGAACAGGACCGCAAGAAGCGAGAACAGGAACGTCAACACGATCGCCGAGATCGTTAAGCTTTCTTGGACTCAAGACAATTGATTTAAAGTTACCTCACAAACCTAACATTCACATTTGAATGTTAGGTTTTTTTAAGTGCTGTGATTCTAAAAATAGACAGTAAAGGCATCCTATTTACTCTCTATTCTCTGCTTTTTCATAAAATTTAATCCATTATAAGCAGTTTAAATGAATTAAATTTCATTGCATTTTACTCAACAACTTGAGGGGCTTCTGCACCTTCAGCTGGGACAGCTTGAATCGGTTCAGCAGACTCTACACTTGGGTCAGCTTGTACAGCCACACCATTTTGGGTATCCATTTCAGTAGTTGCCGCTTGCGCTATTGAAGCATCTGTTTGTGTGGTCGCTTGAGCAGTTTCAGCAGATTGGTTTGAAGTACAACCTACAGTAGCAAAACCAATAGCTGCAAATGCCAGGGAAATGAGACCTAATTTTTTCATTGTTTAATTCCTTACTTGAAACATTCAAAGTCAGAGTTAACTTTGAAGGCTTATCATTCCTGACTTTTTTATTTCATGCGTCAGTTCTTGGTTCAAGTTTCGATGACTTCAGGTTGAACTTATGAAAAAAGTGTAAAGAAAATGCAATTCAACTTTTATAGTTGAATATATGTCCTAAGCCATTTATTTAATTTATTTTTTAGTGAATATGTGGTGCGATATAAACCCTTTTTGAAGGTGACTGAATCACAGTGTGGCTACACGGTATATCGGTTGCTTAACATTGTTACTCAGATCTCGACAAGCAAAAAAAAACTCATCCAAGGAGGTTGGATGAGCTATTAAAAAGCAAAAACAAAATAAATAGAAACTACAGCGTTAGTATCTGGTTAAAGATAATACAGATTTGATTCTTTAAAAGGAAAGACTTGTTTTATCTGAATCTATATATTTTATATATAAAATATATACAAAATCATATTTTTATAATCGTTCTTCAGTTCATCTCCTCTTCTTATTCTAGACTTTAGATTTCTCTAAATGGATCGAAAATTTTCATTCCTTGTTGTAAAGATGAATTTAGTAGAAATAAACATCGTTTAAGCTTGAATTATTTATAGTCGCCCACATTACCTTTGTATTGATGAATTACACACGCATGGCAGTTCAGATTAACGCAGTTAACACTGATGCCAAAGGACTGTACATGTTTAAAAACCCATTTAAGCGGAGATCTTCCATGGCAAATGAGCAAAACGAACAAACTCAGGACGTTCAAACGGAACAAACTGAACAGCAAGTTGAAAATCAACAAGCTGAAGTTGAAGTTTCTGTAGAAGACCTTCAAGCGCAAATCGCAACGCTGACTGAAAACTTAAAATATGAAAAAGCAGTTGCTGCAAATGCGAAGTATGAAGCAGAAAAAACCAAAGAACGTTTAGAGCGTGAGGCGGATACTGCGAAAAAATTTGCTTTAGAGAAATTTGCAAAAGAATTATTGGATTCAGTTGACAACCTTGAACGTGCAATTGCTGCTGCAGGTGATGAAAAAACTCCTTTATCAGAAGGTGTAGAACTCACACTGAAGTCATTATTAGCAACATTAGAAAAATTTGGTGTTGTGGCAGTTGACACTGAAAATGGTTTTAATGCTGATTTGCATCAAGCAGTAGGTATTGCCCCAGATGCAAAAGCGGGTGAGATTGGTACGGTACTTCAAAAAGGTTACACCCTTTCTGGCCGTTTACTTCGTCCTGCAATGGTCATGGTAGGCCAATAAGTCAAGAAATACGGGAGTTTGTAAAAATTTTTTAAGTTTTTTACTTGAAAAATAATGAATGGCTCTCATATCGGATAACAAGTGAAAGATCACAAAAAAATTTTCGAGGAACACATCAATGGCTAAAATTATTGGTATTGACTTAGGTACTACAAACTCATGTGTTGCAGTACTTGAAGGCGATAAAGTTAAAGTAATCGACAACGCTGAAGGCGCTCGTACAACTCCGTCTATTATTGCGTATAAAGATGGCGAGATCCTTGTTGGTCAATCAGCTAAACGTCAAGCGGTAACAAACCCGAAAAATACATTATTTGCGATCAAACGTTTGATCGGTCGTCGTTACGAAGATCAAGCAGTTCAAAAAGATATTGGTCTTGTACCTTACAAAATCATCAAAGCTGACAATGGTGATGCTTGGGTTGATGTAAACGACAAGAAACTAGCACCACAACAAATCTCTGCAGAAGTTCTTAAGAAAATGAAGAAAACTGCGGAAGATTACTTAGGTGAAACAGTTACTGAAGCGGTAGTTACTGTTCCTGCATACTTCAACGATGCTCAACGTCAAGCAACGAAAGATGCTGGTAAAATTGCTGGTTTAGATGTTAAACGTATCATCAACGAACCAACAGCTGCAGCGCTTGCGTTCGGTATGGACAAGAAAGAAGGCGATCGTAAAATCGCGGTTTACGACTTAGGTGGTGGTACTTTCGACGTATCAATCATTGAAATCGCTGACCTTGATGGCGACCAACAAATCGAAGTGTTGTCTACTAATGGTGACACATTCCTTGGTGGTGAAGACTTTGATAACGCGTTAATCGACTTCTTGGTTGAAGAATTCAAGAAAGAACAAAATGTAAACTTGAAAAACGATCCTCTCGCACTTCAACGTTTAAAAGAAGCTGCTGAAAAAGCGAAGATTGAATTGTCTTCTTCTAATGCAACTGAAATTAACCTTCCGTACATCACTGCTGATGCGACTGGTCCTAAACACTTAGTGATCAATGTAACACGTGCAAAATTAGAAGGTTTAGTTGCTGACCTAGTTGCTCGTACAATTGAGCCTTGTCGTATTGCGCTTAAAGATGCAGGTTTATCAACTTCTGATATCTCTGACGTAATCTTGGTTGGTGGTCAGTCTCGTATGCCACTTGTACAACAAAAAGTACAAGAGTTCTTCGGTAAAGAGCCACGTAAAGACGTGAACCCTGACGAAGCTGTGGCAATGGGTGCTGCGATCCAAGGTGCTGTACTTTCAGGTGATAAGAACGACGTTCTATTACTTGACGTAACACCGTTGACACTTGGTATTGAAACAATGGGTGGCGTGTTAACTCCAATCATCGAGAAAAACACAACAATCCCTGCGAAAAAATCACAAGTGTTCTCTACAGCTGCTGATAACCAGCCTGCAGTAGACATTTCGGTTTATCAAGGTGAACGTAAAATGGCTCAACAAAACAAATTGTTGGGTAACTTCCAATTGGGCGATATCCCACCTGCTCCACGTGGTGTGCCGCAAATTGAAGTATCGTTCGACATCAACGCTGATGGTATCTTGAAAGTATCTGCGAAAGACAAGAGCACTGGTAAAGAGCAATCAATTCAAATTAAAGCAAACTCAGGTTTGAGCGATGCTGAAATTGAAGCGATGATCAAAGATGCTGAAGCGAATGCGGAAGAAGACCGTAAGTTTGAAGAATTAGCAAAAGCGCGTAACGAAGCTGATGCATTAGTTTCTTCTGCTCAAAAAGCAGTAAAAGACCTTGGCGAACAAGTAACTGCTGATGAAAAAACTGCGGTTGAAACTGCTGTTTCAGAACTTGAAGCTGCAACAAAAGAAAATGATGTTGACGCGATCAAAGCGAAAACTGAAGCACTTCAAAACATCATCATGCCGATCACTCAACGTGCTTATGAAGCTGCGCAGGGTGCTCAAGGTGGTGCGCAAGGTTTTGATCCAAATGCATTCCAAGGTGATGCTGCTGGTCAACAACAAAAAGCGGACGACGGCGTTGTAGATGCTGAGTTCACTGAAGTGAAAGATGACAAAAAATAATTTGTCGCTTTAAATAAAAGACCGCGCGAAAGCGCGGTTTTTTTAATTAAAAATATTTAATTAGTACGCTTTTAGAATGTGCATAAAGAGGATGTTTAGGTTCGCCTGATTTATTTAGGTGCAAACAATAAAGTTTTCCTTTTAGCAACTCTCTTATTTGATCAGCCCTTTTAAGATAATTACCATCATTCCCCCAACAAGCCACGATTTTTTCTGATTGATTAGTTAGCTCAATTAGATAGCTCTCATTCAGTTCACCTATGGGATTATTTTCAGCAAATAGTTCATATGGATATGGTGTCCTAAAAGCAAATAAATTTACTATATAAAATCCACCTCCGCCCCAATCTTGGACAAATTTTTTACAACGTTTTATAGTTCTATCATCTGTTAAATGATCTGCCGTAGATGGATTTAAACCTATAAAGGTATATATTGGTTTTGATTTATCCCATATCGTCCACAGTGAATATCTATATTTTTGACAATCAGAAATTACAGCGCCTTTTTCTTCCATTTATATCCCTCTTTATAGTTTAAATAATTCTTTTAAATATATATAAAAAAGCCCAATTTTCATCGGGCTTTTTTTATTTAGAAATTATTCATTAATCTTCGAATGAACTTTCTAACTCTTCAAGTTCCATCATCAGTTCAAGCATTTTTTCTTCTGCTTGTGCTAATTTTCCTTTAAGCTCAGTTTGTTCATTCATCAATTTTAAAAGATCATCTTTCCGAGAGGCATCATAAAGTGATGCATCTCCTAAAGCATCCTCAATCTGACCTAGACGTGGTTGAATCTTTGCAATCTCAGCTTCCAGTTTTTCAATATTTTTACGAATTGGGCGGCTCATTTCACGGCGACGCGCAGCTTCTTTACGCTGAGCTTCTTTATCTACTTTAGAAACTACAGGCTTATCAATCACTTGAGATTTCACTGGCTCAGGTGCTTGCTGCCCTTGCTTCATCAGCTCTGCACGTGCTTGACGTAACCAGTCTGCATAAGCAACAAGATCACCTTCAAACTCACGACATTTACCGTTATGCACTAGGAGTAATTCATCACAGACACTTGCAATTAATTGGCGTTCATGTGAGACCAACACCACTGCCCCCTCAAAGTCTTGTAGTGCCATAGTTAATGCATGACGCATATCCAAGTCTAAATGGTTGGTCGGTTCATCTAAAATTAAAACATTTGGACGCTGCCAGACAATCAAAGCCAATGCTAAACGTGCACGCTCACCCCCAGAGAAGCTTTCACACGGCGTATCCATACGCTCACCAGAGAAACCAAAACTCCCTAAGAAGGCACGTAAAGTCGCTTCACTAATCTTTTTATCTGCAATACGAGATAACTGCAACATTGGACTCGCATTACCATCTAATGCATCCATTTGATGTTGGGCGAAATAACCAATATTAAGTAATTCGGATGCTTTGCGTTGACCTTGAATTAAAGGTAAATCACCCACCAATGATTTAATTAATGTGGACTTACCTGCACCATTCATTCCCAGTAAACCGATACGGCTGGTTGGCGTGATTTGTAGTTTCACATTGGTCACAATCAGTTTGTTACCATAACCAATATCAGCACTATCCAGTTGTAACAACGGAGAACTCATTTTGGTCGGTTCACGGAAGCTAAAGGTAAAAGGCGTATCGACATGCGCAGCAGAAAGCTCTTGCATTCGTTCGAGCTGTTTAATACGGCTTTGTGCCTGTTTTGCTTTGGTTGCCTTAGCTTTAAAACGATCGATATATTTTTGCAGATGTGCACGTAGCTCAAGCTGTTTCTCATAGGCTTGTTGTTGTTGAGCTAAACGTTCACTTCGAGTACGTTCAAAGGTTGAATAGTTGCCGGTATAAAGCGTTAGTTCTTGGTTTTCGATATGTAAAATATGGTCGGTAATGGCATCCAAGAAATCACGGTCATGCGAAATCAGTACCAATGTGCCTTCATATGCTTTTAACCAGTCTTCTAACCATAAAATAGCGTCTAAATCTAAATGATTCGTCGGTTCATCAAGTAAGAGTAAATCTGAACGACTCATCAAAGTACGCGCAAGATTTAAACGCATACGCCATCCACCAGAGAAACTTTTTACGCTAAGTTCTGACTGATGTTCAAAGAAACCTAAACCAGCCATCAGTTGTGATGCTTTAGACGGCGCTGAGTAGCCACTAATTTCATCAAAACGACCATATAAATTTGCTAAATCTTGATCAGACAATCCGTCAGGATGCTCAAGTTTGTGTTGGATATCCCAATACTCTTCATCACCAGATAGAACGAAATCAATCGCTTTCATATCCAGCGCTTTAATCTCTTGCGCCATATGCGCCACTGTCCAAACCGATGGTCGTGTTAATGAGCCACCATCTGATTCCATGCCTCCAAGTAATGCTGAAAACAACGTCGATTTTCCTGCACCATTGACACCTGTTAAACCAATCTTCCAACCAGGGTGAAGTTGCATAGACGCTTTTTCAAATAAAATGCGACCGCCGCGGCGAATGGTAAGTTGGTCTAACTGAATCATAGATATTCAAACAAATAAGTATTGGATGGCGCATTTTAATGGATTTCAACCAGAACAACCAAAAATTAATCCATCTTTCATCTTCATTTCATTCTTGACACAAAAAAGCCATCACTTAGGATGGCTTTTTAATCATGCAAAACTTAATGATTTAGTCAGTAAAAGTGACTTTAGCAATAGCCTTTTTACCTGCTTGAACAATCACTGTTTTGTTTTCGTTAATTGAGAATGATGCATCCACCACCTCCCAATCAACTTTTACGGCTCCACGTGAAACCGCATCTTTGGCTTGCGCTGCATTTTTAGTTAAACCTGCTGCACGAACAATAGAAGCAATAAACATTTCACCACCGAATTCACCACGTGAAATCGTCACTTCTGGCGTTCCTTCAGGAAGCTCACCTTCTGTGATGATATTCCCTGCACCTTTATGTGCATTCGCAGCAGCTTCGCTTCCATGGAAACGTTCCACTAACTCGAGCGCTAAGATACGTTTAATTTCTTGAGGGTTACGACCTTCGGCCATTTCTTTCAATAAGCCTTCGATCTCTTCCATTGACTTGAAGCTAAGAAGTTCGAAATATCGCTCAATTAAGCTGTCTGGCATTGAAAGTACTTTTTGGTACATCGCACCAGGTGCATCAAATACACCAATGTAGTTACCTAAAGATTTAGACATTTTATTGACGCCATCTAAACCTTCAAGAATTGGTACAGTGATACACACTTGTGGCTCTTGATTATAACGACCTTGTAAAGTACGCCCCATCAGCAAGTTAAAGGTTTGATCTGTACCACCTAACTCAACATCTGCCTCAAGCGCGATAGAGTCATAGCCTTGCACCAATGGATACAAAAACTCGTGAATCGCAATCGGCTGTTGGTTGTTATAGCGTTTAGTAAAGTCATCACGTTCAAGCATACGTGCAACCGTTTGCTGTGAAGCCAATTGGATCAGATCAGCAGCAGTTTTTTGAGCAAACCATTCTGAGTTAAACACCACCTTAGTTTTATTTGGATCAAGAATTTTGAACACTTGTTCCTGATAGGTTTTCGCGTTTTCTAAGACTTGCTCACGTGACAATGGTGGACGAGTTGCACTTTTACCTGTTGGGTCACCAATCATCGCAGTGTAATCACCAATCAAGAAGAATACTTCATGACCTAAGTCTTGGAACACTTTAAGCTTGTTAATTAATACCGTATGACCTAAGTGTAAGTCTGGTGCTGTAGGATCAAAACCCGCCTTAATTTTCAAAGGACGATTCAATTTTAATTTCTTCAGAAGATCTTCTTCTGAAATAATTTCATGTGTGCCTCGTTGAATGAGGGCAAGTTGTTCTTCAGCAGGCAGGAAATTTGACATCACAAAACCCAAATACATCTGTTGTTCAATTTGTGCGATATACTAACACTTTTTCAGCACAATGCAGGCTTAAGAATAATCATGACCACAATCTACATTGGTGTAATGACTGGCACGAGTATGGACGGCGTCGATTTTGTAGCCGCTTCTTTTGATCCATTACAGATCCATGCAACGCTGACATTAGCCTTTGATCCAGATTTACGTGATGAACTGATGGCACTTACTTTGCCAGACGATAATGAAATTGACCGCATGGGTAAAGCTGATGTCGCTTTAGCACAGATGATCGGTCATGGAATCAATCAACTTATACAAGAAAATAATCTCGATAGAACTCAAATAAAAGCCATTGGATCTCATGGTCAAACGATTCGTCATCGTCCCGAACATGGATTTACCCTGCAAATTGGTGATCCCAACATTATTACTGAAATCACTCAAATTCCTGTGGTATCAGATTTTAGACGCCGTGATATGGCTGCTGGTGGTCAAGGTGCACCTCTAGTGCCAGCATTCCATCAAGCCTTATTTCAGCATCCGACGATACACCGTGTGATCTTAAATCTCGGTGGAATTGCCAATGTCAGTATGTTACCTGCGGGTGATCCTAAAGGCGTATATGGCTTCGATACTGGACCAGCCAATATTTTGATGGATGCTTGGTGTGAACGTTACACAGGTCAGCCTTATGATGAAAATGGCAATTGGGCTGCTTATGGTACGCCTATTCGCGCTTTGCTTGATCGTTTGCAATCACATGACTTTTTCTCCAAAGAACCGCCAAAAAGTACTGGTCGTGAAGACTTTAATTTGGAATGGTTGGATGAACAAATTGCGGATTGGCGTAGCGATGTTGAATACGATGAACTTGAAGATACGCCTGAAAATGTTCAAGCAACGCTGATGAAACTCACGACACGTGCCATTAAGAAAGCCATTTATCGCTCCCCTATGGACACAGGTGAAGTTTATGTCTGTGGGGGTGGTGCATACAACTCACAATTATTAGAACAATTACGTTGGCGTTTACGTAAACATGAGTGGAGTGTTCAAACCACAGCAGATTTGGGATTAGCACCGACTTGGGTGGAGGCGACCGCTTTTGCTTGGTTGGCTATGCGATTTGTAAACCAACTTGCTGGTAATTTACCTGAAGTGACAGGAGCTCAAGGAGATCGAGTTTTAGGAACGATCACTGCTGTTTAAATGAAGAATCGATGTATCCACTATCCTGAGTTGATACATCGATTTACCTAAACAGGTGCAAAATTCAATTTTGAAAGTGGCGAGTTTACAGCAAAAATTCGATGTCTACATTCAGTAAAGCCATTTTCCCTTAAACGCTGAAGATGCATATTTAGATAATCCTCTGCATCTGATTGGCTTTCAAATAAGTAAATTCCACCTGCTTCTTTGGACGCTTCATTTTCAGTCCAAATTTTCCAAATCAAGCCTTTCTCATTTGCTATTGAATCCGCGAGTGTTTTGAAACTTTCAAACATTTCATGACCCCAAGGTCCATCATAGGGAAAATCAATTTGTAGAATAATTGCCATTCAACTTTTCCTTATATACGCGCATCTTTGATTAAGTCATCAATAGCTTGTGTTAATTTTTCCAATGCCACATAACCAGAGCCTATGATTTTGACATTGTCTCCATGACGTATCACAAAACTTGGGAACCCTTTTATGCCCCAACTTCGGTTAAGCTTGAACTCTTCATAGGTCGCTGTTTGGGTCTCAGGTAATTCAAACAACGTTGAGAATACGTCAAAATCTAGCTCAAATGTTTCACATATACTTCGATAATATTCAAGCTCGTTCGGATCTTCACCATCCACATAAAATTTATATTGGATTGCTGAAAAAAATGCCAAAAGTTTTTCATCATGATGATCATGGTCTTGCCAAAGTTGTCGAGCAACGTAAATAGCACGTGCTGAAGGCTCAGTATCATAATTAAAATGTGCTCTTTCTAACAATTTTTCAGTGAAAGGTTGTTGAGTCAGTCTCTGAATATTTTTCCATTCGGTGCGTAAAAAATTCTTGAAAGTATCAGTCCAAGCATCACCTCCACCAGGTCTTAAACCACCGCTAATCACTTGAAAGCCAACACCATGCTGAATTGCATATTCACGCGCTTGTTTAATGATATTTGAACTTCCCCAACACCATGAGCACATTGGGTCACCCACATAAATCAGGCTGAGGTCAGATGCTACATTCACCACTGCATTTTGGCCTTTTTCCAATTCGGCTACTGAACAAGTACCAGTTTCTAAATCACAATTCATTGTCATTGCTATGTCCTCAATTTGCTAAATCAGATCATTTGCTACATCTGATCAATTGACTTAACTTAGCGGTTCTATAATGATGTGAATAGACAATAAAAATGAAAGGTGGTGTTCGATTTTATGAACAGCTTACCCTACTCAATCGATGACCTATATTGGTTCGTACTGATTGCAGATGCTGGAAGTTTATCCGCGGCAGCAAGACGTTATGATATTGCTAAATCCACGTTATCTAATCGACTTTCAAGACTTGAAGAATCCTTAAATATTAGATTATTAAATCGAAATACCAATTCAAGCTCACTAACTGATGCTGGTAAGATTTTCTTAAAAGAAATCTCCCCCCTATTTCATCAGATTGAATCGCTGACGAACGACCTCACACAATTAGAAATACAACCCAAAGGTCGAATTCGAATAGCTGCTTCGGGAACTTTTGGAAAATTGGTGGTATTGCCTTTAATCTCTCAATTTTTAATTGAATATCCACACATTGATATTGAAATTGATTTGAATGACACTAAAGTTGATTTGATTTCTGGAGGATATGACTTAGCCATCAGACTTGGTGATTTAGCAGACTCTACACTCCATGCTCAAAAGGTTGGACAAGTTCGAAGAATTTTATGCGCCAGTCCAACCTATCAAATGCGTTGTGGCATTCCTGAACACCCAGAGCAACTGTGTGATCATCATTTTATCTCACATAACCGCGAGCTGTCCAAAATCAAACTTTTCAAAAACGGTACGATAAAAAAATTTAAAATTTATACACATCTGATGGTGACACCATCCGAACATGCTCTTGCTGCTGTAGAAGCACATTTAGGTATTGCCGCCGTTGCAGAAATCCAAGTGGCCCATCAATTAGTCAACTCAACGTTGATTCATATTTTACCTGAATGGTCTCTAATCCCTGAAGATGTCCACTTGGTTACTCCGAGCTTAAGCTATCGGACCTTAGCTTTGAGACTTTGCTTAACGTTCTTACAAAAACAAATCCCAATACAAATACACCGTTTAATCAACCCATAATATTGTCAGACAATGAACGACCTTCTTTCACCTAGAACTGACCCGTTCAGCCCTAGTTCTATCATCCAAATTTGATAAAGATATGTAAAGGAAAGAGGATATTGATTATGGAAAAACAACAACGAATCACTGAGTTTCAAAAAGGTAATCTTATTTTTGATGTAATAGATAGCGGTCCAATCGATGGCACTCCAATTGTGCTATTACATGGTTTTCCTGAAACATCAAAAATTTGGCAGCATAGTGCCGAAATACTAAACCAACATGGTTTTCGCACCTATGCGTTAAACCAACGTGGATATAGCTTAAGGGCTCAACCAAAGAAACGTGCAGATTATGCCATTCAACATTTAGCAGATGATGTAAATGTTTTACTCGACTTAATTGGAGAGCCTTCATATATCGTAGGACACGACTGGGGCGCAGTCGTTGCTTGGGAAGTTGCTCTACGTTATCCTAATAAAATTAAACATTTGACCGCGATCTCCGTCCCTCACAAAGCAGCAATTATGCGGGCTTTTTACAGCAGTACACAACTTTTTAAATCCTATTATATGGGACTATTTCAGCTTCCATGGATACCTGAGTTGCTCTTTAATAAAACACCTCAAATTGGCGAGGCTTTATTAAAAAATTCTGGGATGACAGTTGAACAATTAAATAACTTTAAACAAGAAATGATCATAGAAAAACGGCTCAGCCCATCACTCAACTGGTATCGAGGTTTACCTTTTAGCTCTAATAAAACGCTATTCAATAAAGTCAAAGTTCCCACTTTATTTATTTGGGGCAAAGATGACGTTGCAATTGATGCTAAAGGTGTTCAGTTCAATCAAAATTATGTTGAAGGTCCATATACGGAAATTCATTTAGAGGCGAATCATTGGATTCCAGTTCAAAATTATCATGAGCTGACTGATTTAATTCTGAAAGAACAGCAAAAAATTATCATAAAAAAA
>NZ_JFYL01000063.1 GCF_000632455.1 Acinetobacter sp. Ver3 | reverse complement strand
GTCGAACATTTCAAAGGTATGAATAACCGTGTCAGTAATGTTTCAGTCAAATTGCTAAACACATCACATTTTGACGACTCAGCCTATGTGCATTGGCGTATGGCATATGATTTTAAAATCTTCGGCACGACTCGAAGCATGGAATCACATGGAATTAGTGAAATAAAACTCAATGAGCAAGACAAAATTGTGTTCCAGCAAGACTTTTGGGACCCAGCTGATGGCTTATTTCGCTCACTACCATATGCTGGAGGGTTATACGCATGGTTATTACCTTTCAAAAAATCGCAATAATGGCCCTCTCTGCTTTGAGTCTATTCTTATTACCACTCGCGCATGCACAAAGTGTGCGTGAGTGTGGTCAAGGAGACCTCAAAGTCGGACAAAAAAATGTCGGTAAAGCAACTTATTTCGCTCAAAATTGTCAAAGCACTTGGAAGAATCAAGATATTCGCATGGACTTTGCTTATACTCAACATATTCCAGAATGGGCTTTTAAAAAGGCTGCAACGCACTTTCTCAAACGAAATGTCAAACAAGCCAATACGTTGAAACAGCTTGACCAGATCACACAATTGTATCAACCGGTTCGATCTGGTGATATTTACAGTCTAAGCTATACCCATACGACCCAGACTTTAACTTTGAGTCTAAATCAAAAAATTTTGGGTAAAATTCAATACATGAATGCCAATGATTATTTTAAAATTTGGCTGGGTTCGTCTCCATTTAGTGATACTTTAAAAAAGCAATTATTGGACTAATCGTGTCGACATGACTAAACATTTTATTTTAATGGTCGAAGATCATTACGAACTTGCTTCAACATTATGTGAATTTTTAGAAGAGCATAATTTTGTGGTTGATCATGCGCGTAATTTGGTTGTGGCACGTCAACTGCTCAAGCAACATCCTTATCATATTCTACTGTTAGATATTAATTTACCTGACGGTACAGGGTATGACCTGTGTGAATGGCTTCGCAACGAACAAGGACTCGACCTCCCGGTACTGATGCTGACTGCTCGTGATACTTTGGATGATAAATTAAAAGGTTTCCGAGCAGGTACAGATGATTATTTAGTCAAACCATTTGATTTTAATGAATTGGTTTATCGTGTTCGTGCACTGATCAAACGCTCATTAGGAGAAGTATCTAACAGCCAAATCAAAATTCACGATCTCACATTAGACCCTGCTTTACAGCAAATCACTCGTGCAGGTCAAATGATCGAACTGCCACCTATTCAATTCAAACTTTTAAAATTACTTATGCGAAACTCACCTAAAGTGCTCACTAAACAGGAGATCATGCTTGAGTTATGGGGGGATGAAGAACCAGAAAGCGATGCACTCAGAAGCCATATCTATAATTTAAGAAAAATGGTCGATAAGCCGTTTGAACAAAAATTAATATACACCGTTTCAGGGGTAGGTCTAAAGATCGCAGTTGAATAAAACTAGTTACTACTGAAAAAACTAGTTACTACTGAATTCGCACTTCAGATCAAATTCCTCCAAATACACTATTTTGGAGGCTGATCATTCAAGTAAACGACCACAATCAGTCCTGAACTGAGTGACAAGTCAACTTTTGGATGAGTCATCAAATAGTATTCACGATCAAATAACTCTACTCTCCAGCCAAGTTGTTTACATAATTTTTGAACCAGTTGTAGCCCGATACCATGACCTTTGATATCGAGTTGCAGCTGCTGATTCGTTAGTTCTTGCACCTTAGAGTTATTCGGTAAATCAATCCCGATACCATTATCTGCGACCAACACTTTATTTTTTTCGAGAATGACATTAATGCTTGTACCTTGAGAGTAATTCAATGCATTTCTTAAAATATTGCTAAACACCATTTTTGTCATCGATGGATATAAATGACGTTTGACCTCATTAACTTCGATGTTTAAATCGATACTCATTCCTTTTGCCAAACTGACACTATTCAAGTCACTTACAACATCTTGAAGCAGTTCTGATAAGCGTGTTTTTTCACTTTGTAAATTGCTTGTGGTATTTCGAGCAATCGCCAAAAGTGTATCGACCAATAACTGCATATCTTCGATTGTGTTTTGCAATCGAGTAAAAGATTTGTTATCACCATAACGGGCCTGACAAAGTTGTACATTTCCCTTCAATATTGTGAGCGGTGTTCGAAGTTCATGACTAACATCGCCAGTAAACTCTCTTTCACGCTGAATGAATTCGCTTAAAACTTGATGATATTTTTCAAGTGCTTGCTTGAGATATTCAGCCTCCAAATTAGAATCTGTTTTAATTTCTTTAAATGGTGATGCTCGATTATTCTGATGTTCCCAATCGATATGTTCGAGTGCATTGGCTAAGCGTGTGATGGGCGAAAAATAGCGGCGTGCACGGCGATTCCACCACCACAGCACACTGTATAGCAAAAATAAGCTGACCATGAGTGGCGCTAAACCAAACAGCCAAATAAGCTTATTAACATTACTTTCACCAAACACTAAAAAAACGTGTTCACCATTGCGTGTCCCATAAACCGTCATCCGGTCTTTACCATCGATATAGTGTCGATGTACACCCGATTGGAGTTTTAAATTACGAAATTCAGAGGGGGCTAACTCGTCATCGGACCAACGATATCCATATAAATTTTTAGTGTCGGGTAAAGCAGCTTCTGGATTACGCTCCATACGCTGCCAGTAATGCTCCATCTCCTGTTCGAGCGCTGTGGTCAGCAATGTTCCTTTAATGACCCAAGCACTGCAACCAATCCCAATCACAATAGACAAGGCAATAAGACCAATTTGTAGCCAATAATAGCGGTTAAACACCTCACCCAAAGGATGATCGCGTTTATCCCTAAATAGCCTCATCATGGACATGTACCCTCTTCACCTTATCGCTAAGCTTAGTTTGAACTTCAAACAGCTCGCTTCTTAAACAAATAATGGCCAATCACCCACTCACGACCTTTGTCATAACCAAACAGTTCTGCACAAGCCATGAAAAAGATTCTCCAACGTTGCCACCAGATTTCCGCATCTTGACCATAAGTTTGCTTAAATAGTGGTTTAAGTAAGTCCTTTTTTTGGTCCATATTATTTAACCATGCATTGGCTGTATGTTCATACTGTTGTCCAGACCATTGCCATTGGTTTTCTAACTGTAAATGATCCTGAAAGTGCAGGAAAGTCGAAACAGCAGGCATTAAACCGCCTGTAAAAAAATATTTAGACATCCAGTCATAATCATTTTTAACTTCAAATGGATAGTGAATAAATCGATGGCAGAAAATATGACACCACAATAAACCATCTGCTTTGAGCCATTGGCTAATATTGGCAAATAATCGCTGATAGTTTCGAACATGCTCAAACATTTCAACGGATACAACACGATCAAAAGAGTTTTGCTCCAACTCGAGTTGATTTACATCACAGGTGATGACTGTCAAATTGTTAAATTGCTTTTCTTTGGCTTGTTGTTGAATGTGAAGACGTTGAGTATTGGAGTTTGATACTACCGTAATGTTGGCATTTGGATAATGCTCTGCCATATACAAACTGAGTGATCCCCAACCACAGCCTATTTCTAAGATGTCCTGACCATCTTGTAATTGCGCACGTTCACAGTAGACCTGCAGGGCATTTTCCTCAGCTTGATCTAAACTGGTTTTAGCATCATGGAATAAACTGGCACTGTACTTTAAACGCTTGCCCAACACGGCCTGAAAGAATGCTGTAGGCAATTCATAATGTTGTTCATTTGCCTTGTCTGTATCAATCGCGATTTCACTTTTTTTCAAGTCTCTTAATACATCCATATAACGCTGTGAAGCGAATACAGCGTCAAAACGACCTTCTTGCTCAAGACGTTTTTTGCAAAGTGCTTGGATACCAAGACGAATCACTTGATCTGGAACTTTGCCACTTTCAATGAGTTTTAACGATTGTTGAACGATTGAATCCATGTAATTACCTACTTTTTCGGTGGCCAAGGAAGAAACATTGATGTTTTTTGTTGGTACATCTTGTAGTTTGCACCACGATTTTTGAGCGCTTGCTGTTCACTAAATGGAATACCCGTGATGTAGTACAAAAAGAGCCACATCAACACCGGATAGATCCACAACCAAGGCGTTCCCGCCGCTATACCTAAGATTGGATAAGCAAACCAATGTATCCATTCAAAAAAGTAATTCGGATGGCGTGAATATTTCCATAACCCTTGATCCATCGTTTTGCCACGATTATTCGGGTTCAATTTAAATTGATACAACTGATGATCTGCGAGTGCCTCACCAATAAATGCAACCAGCATGATTAATCCTGAAATCAGTAGCAGCAGTTCTGTCGAGTTACTCCACTGCATCGCAGGTATACTGAGCAATTTGATCATTGGATATGAGAATAAGGAGATCAACCCAGCCTGAAATAGAAAAAAGAGAAGAAAACCTAAATGTTGAAAGTCTCCCATCGCACGGCGCATATTGGCATAACGCGTGTCCTCAGCATCTTCTCGGATATATCTTCTGAATAAATGCCATGCTAAACGGAGAAACCAAAGACCACTCGCGATCGCTAGAAAAATGCGAACAGATGTAGGGGCTTCATTCATTACATTTGCTGCGATGAGGACATTTAAAGCTATTCCAAAGCTCCAAATGACATCGACCAAACCTGCACGATGATTAAATGTCACCCAAATCCATGCACAAAGCATCAGGAAAACATTCATCACAAATAAATTGAGCAACATCGAGATGTCCTCTCACTGATTTAGTATGGACTTGCTTCAAACAATAAATGCACATCACTAATGACGCCTTCGAGAAAACCTCCTTCGCAATAACATAAATAAAAATCCCACATGCGAATAAAGTTTTCATCAAAGCCCAGTGCTAAAACTTGCTCACGCTGTTGTAGAAAACGTTCACGCCAGCAGTGAATCGTTTGTGCATAACTTAAACCAATATCTTCAAGATGCTTTAGACGTAATTTTTGTTCTGATGCAACGTTGGTCATCACGCTGATACAAGGAATAAAACTACCTGGGAAAATGTATCTTTTGATGTAATCGACCGTACTCAATGCCTTTTCATATCGCGCATCTTCAATGGTGATGGCTTGAATAAGCGCCAAACCATTAGGTTTTAACAGCTGTCTACACTTTTCAAAATATGTCGATAGATATTGAGCACCAACGGCTTCAATCATTTCAATTGAAACCAATTTATCGAATTTACCTTCAAGTAAACGATAATCTTTTAATTTAACTTCAACACGATGAGACAGACCCGCAGCGTCAATTCTAGCTTTAGCTTCGTCATATTGAGCTTGAGAAATGGTAATAGTAGTCACTTTACAACCATAGTTTTGCGCAGCATAGATCGCAAAACCACCCCATCCACTGCCAATTTCAACCAAATGATCCATCGGTTGAAGTTTCAATTTTTGGCATATGATTTCTTTTTTATAATCGGATGCTTGTTCCAAAGTCATAGATTGATCTTTGAATACCGCGCTGGAGTACATCATGCTCGGATCAAGAAATAACTTAAAAAAGTCATTACTTAAATCATAATGCTCAGCAATATTTTTGCGACTACCTTCCAATGAGTTTTTACGCGATGCATACCAAGTTTTGAGCAAGAGTTGACTCGCCTTTGCTAAGGCACTTTGGTTCATACGATCTAAAATATCGCGATTTCTCGCAAGAATTCGCACAATCTTCACTAAATCTGGTGTCGTCCAATATCCTTGAATGAAACCTTCAGCTGCACCAAGAACCCCCTGACGAAAAAGTAGATCCATCAACTTTGCATCATGGACCTCAATCACTGCGTCTAGATCACTCACCTCACCGACTGAACCCTCCCAAATCCCTTTAAAATGAATTTGGCCGTGTTTTAATTTCAGTAAATGACGTAATACCAGCGGTAGTGAAGATTGCTCTCCCATTAACAATGATTTCATATCACAGCTTATCCTTCGTTTTATTGGGATGCCGATAAAATGGAACTCTATTTATCCAAAGCTTAAAGGCATGATAATAAATACCTGCAACCATCTTGATCGGCTCAAATAGTTTAAAAACAGCATAGCGATGAAGTTGTGAAGGAAGTGTGATGGGAGTTAACTCAAAACGCATTGATGCATCGAATTGTAATTTTTCCTCTTTAAACAATTGCATAAGCACATAATTTTGTTTTTCAGCCAAACTAAACGTCCATTGATACTTCAGATCCATTGGCATGAAGGGTGACACGTGAAAAGCTTTGTCAAACTGGAAGTGGAAGCTCGTATATTCGGAATGCTGCTCCCCCCCGGTGCGACAATCGTGAACATATACCTGTCTTTCTAACCAGGGTGTATTGGTGATTTCACTGAGAATGAACTGTAATTTTTGCTGGGCATTAAATAGAAAATAAAAAACCACCGAATTAAATCTGAAGCCAAGCGTGCGCGGCAAAGCCAACACCCGAATTTCAGCGAGCTCCGTCGGCTCTTCTAAAGTATGCTCTTCCAACACATGCAGAACCTTCTCTCGAATCGTGCCTTGATAGTTTGCCAAGAAGTCATCAGAATCTAGGCTCAGAAAGTTCCATTTTTTCGTTGACCAAAGTATCGAAGTTTGCGCGAAGTGTTCGAGCTGTTCTGGATCAAACCACAAATACGTCAGCTGACTCTGAAAAGCATAAGGCTTAGGCAAGTAACGGCGATGACGAATGTCAGCAACTGCAATTGCAAGCGGATACAGCTGCATAAGTACTCCTAAGCGGCTTGATTTGATGAGTTTAATAAGGCTTCAACCACCCTTGACGCACTTCTTGCACCATCTTCATGAAAGCCCCATCCCCAATAAGCACCACAAAAATAGGTCCGATTTAAACCGTTTATTTCAGACCATCTTGACTGAGCTGCAATAGCTTCCGCATTAAATACAGGATGACGATAGTGACGCTGAACCCAGACTTTGTTTGGATCTAAATCAAAATTAGGATTTAATGTCGCAAAAATCTGAGTTTCACATTTCAAATTTTGTAGCTGATTCATCCAGTAACTAAATCCATAATGGACACTACTTTGCTGAAATGGAGTGACTTGACCCGCCCTATTCGGTGTGACATGCACATGCCAACTCGCCCACTGACGTTTTGATTTTGGCATAATGCTAGTATCTGAGTGCACCACCATATGATTGTCTTGATACTGAAAATTTTCTAATATTTCTATTTCTTTAACTGTCGGTTCAGCGAGCAACTTCAGTGTGTCATCTGCATGACTTGCAAATACTACCCAATCAAACCGTTCAATTCCCTGTACCGTTTCAATACTCACGTCATTTGCTGAGCGCTTAACTGACTTCACCTCTACTTTTTTAAACTGAATATGCTTTGCTTGAGTTTGAATTGCACGGATATATTTAGAAGACCCGCCTTTTACGGTTAACCATTGTGGTCGATCTTTGAGTTGTAACATACGATGATGTTGAAAAAAACTGACTACAAATTTATATGGAATTTGACCTGCTTGCTCCACTGGGCATGACCATAATGCACCACACATCGGATAGAGATGCTCTTGCCTAAACGCATCCGAGTATCCATGCTCGTTGAGATATTGCTCAATAGTGTAATTCGGGTCGGTCTCATCTACATCAAGATCTTTATTCGCTGCATAAAATCTGAATAGATCTGCCAGCATCGCTCTAAAACGGGTCTTTAAAAAGTTCTGTGGTTTGAATAATAATGAGAATTTCTTGGAAGGGTTATATTGCAGTCCTGTGACCTGATTATTAACTGAAAACCCCATATCGCTGCTTTGAGCTTGTACACCAAGCTCCTTCAACATCTCACAAAATAAAGGATAGTTGTGTTCATTAAAAACAATGAATCCGCTATCCACTGCAACTTGCTCACCATCGATCTTTAATTGATGAGTATCAGTATGTCCCCCAAAATAATTATTCTTTTCAAATACGGTCACCTCATGCAACTTACTCAACTTCCAAGCTGCATAAAGTCCTGAAATACCCGATCCAATAATTGCAATTTTCATCTTGATTCCTTTGACTGAACTTGAGAATGTTGGAGTTTTGCCTTTTTCGAACGCGTAATTTTACTTGCTTCATAAACTCGAGCTGGTATGGGTTTCATTCCCCAAACCAAGCCAAACCATGACATAAATTTTAAGATGTAATAGGTCACATCGATCTGCCACCAATAGAACCCTTGGCGCGTACTTCCTGCATAAAAATGATGATTGTTGTGCCAGCCTTCACCAAGTGTAATTAGAGATAAAAATAAGTTGTTGCGACTATGATCATTCGTCTCAAAATCTCGGCTTCCATAATGGTGAGCCAGTGAGTTAATGCACAATGTGGCATGAATAAGCAGAACAGTAGAAATTGCGCCTCCCCATACTAATAACTGTAAACCACTGGTTCCCCAATGCGGCCACATGAAGGCAACCCATTCCCCTAGACCATAAATTCCGATAGCCGTTATTAAGACGATCATCAAACTAAAACGGTCTAACCAAATCAGCTCCGGAAACTTCAGCCAATCTTTAATGACACTTTTACGCGTTGAAAAATTATATTCATTTAAAAACCAACCGACATGGCTATACCAAAATCCATGCGTTGATGAATGTGGGTCTTGAGGAGTATCTGTATAACGATGATGATATCGATGATGTGCTGCCCACCATAATGGTCCACGCTGCGCACTCATTGTGCCAATTAAAATAAAGATAAATTGCAGCCATCTCGAAGTTTGAAAAGTTTTGTGTGACAAATAACGATGAAAAAAAGCAGTGATTGCGAACATGCGAATAAAATAAAAAAACAACATAAATGCAAAAGCAAACCAAGAAAACCCGACCCAAAACACTGCCAGACAAGCAAGATGCAGTAGGATAAAAGGAATTATTCTGAGCCATTGAATCTGTTTACTCTCAGAGGTCAATGCATCATGTGGTACGCTTACGGACCAACTATCCAGCCATTGCATGAGGCTTTTCAACATACAGTCATCCCAAACTAAGCAATCGATCTTTATGATTTAAATAAAGTGTAGTTCTTGATATATGAAGTTTATGTGAAGCACACGCTGTATCTTGAATTTCACGCTGAATCATTGAATTTAATATTAATTTAATTTCATCATATAAACTTAACTCACCCTCATTTTGACTACACAAATGCTGATCAATGAGCACTTCAACCCCTTTTATACCCTCGTTGAGTTACATGACTACACACTGATAAGCCAAACCAAAAAGGTATGTATCTCGATTCAACAAAATAATCATAGGCAAACCTATTGAATCTCGATATAAACTATAGGGAGAAATAAAAAACCAAGAATATTGATGAAAAAGTTGAGACAACGATGTCTGAAACGAATGTAGAAACTGTATCGGATTCTAAACGCGCCCCTGATTTAAGAATGATGCAAATCAATCAAAATTATGTTGCTTGTGAAGAGTGCGATACGCTCTTTCGTAAATCCGATTTATATAAGAATGAACGTGCCTATTGTTCGGCTTGCGGTTCCGAGCTCTATCGTAAAATTCCAACATTTAACACACTGCTGGCCTTAGTCTGTACTGCGTTAATTATCTTTGCGATTGCCAATAGTTTTTCAATTGTCAAAGTTGAACTCCAAGGCATTTATTCAGAAACCACATTATTGGGTGCGGCTTGGGCAATGTTCGAGGCAGATCGTGCTTTTGTAGGCTTTCTTATTCTGATGACCACTTTTATTGTCCCCTTGGCCTACTTACTTCTGATGGGATATATTCTTTTGATGGCAATGTTCAATAAAAATATTATTGCAACCCAACAGTATGCATCACTTAAACTCGCATTACGGTCACTTTTTCAATTGAGAGCTTGGGGAATGGTTGAAGTATTTCTGATCGGCGTTTTGGTCACCTTAGTGAAATTAGTGGGTATGGTGGTTGTGATTCCTGGAATTGCCTTATGGGCATTTGCCATTTTAAGTGTCTTGTTGGTCTATTTGGTATCAATCAAAATCAAAGATCTATGGAACGCAATTGATGGAAATCAAATCTCATGACCATCACTTCAACTCATACGAATCAACCTGATCAGATGAAGCATTCTCCACACACTGTGCAGAAATCTGTCTTTTTAGAAACGCTTGCACCGCGTGCAATTGATCTTGAACTCACACTTTGTCATTGCTGTGGAACACTCAACCGCATGACATCTTTGTCTGCCATCGAACAAGCACGAAAATCCCGCTGTACTCGTTGTGATAGCCCATTACATACCCGTAAAACGCGAAGTTTAGAACGAACTCTAGCTTATTTAATTGCAGCGAGTATTCTTTATATACCAGCCAATGTTTTACCGATGACGATTACAGAATCTATTCTTGGTCGTCAACAAGACACGATTATGAGTGGAGTCATCTATTTCTGGAAAAGTGGTGACTATTTCGTTTCGTCCGTTATTTTTATTGCCAGTATATTTATTCCCCTACTGAAATTGGTCATCCTTGCTCTCCTGCTCAGTGCTGTACATTTACAAGCCTCAAAAAAAATTCACCTCTCACCGAAGCATTGCTCGATCATGTATAGAGTCGTGGAGTTTATTGGCCGTTGGTCAATGATTGATGTTTTCGTTGTCGCCATGCTAGCAGCACTAATCCAAATTCAATCATTGGCAACTATTTTAGCAGGCACAGGTGCAGTCGCTTTTGGTGCAGTTGTGGTTTTGACCATGTTAGCCTCACTGAGTTTTGATCCTAGAATCATTTGGGACAACTATTACGTTTCAATTCTGAGTCAGCATGAAAAAAAAAATGACGCTACAGAACATTGAGATTTACATAAAACCCTTTCACTTCTTGCTTGATCTTCATATGATGAAGCGTACAAACAACAAACACATTACGATTTAATAAGATCAATAACTATGTCAGAAAACCAATCGAGTAATGGTCATCCTCATGATGAACAAGTTCTGAGTCAGGTCGGTGTACCTGATAAGAAACGTAGCAAATGGAAACCTTCTCTCATTTGGATTATTCCAATTGTTGCATTACTCATTGCATTTTCATTAGCTCTCAAGGCGTATTTGAATACTGGTCCGGTTATTGAGGTTTCTTTTAGGACTGCAGAAGGCATTGAAGCTGGCAAAACTACAGTTCGTTATCGTCAAGTCAATGTGGGTCTAGTACGCGAAATTGACCTTTCGGAAGATCGGTCTCATATCATTGCTAAAATTGAACTTCGGAAAGATGCCAGTAATTTTGCTACGGAAGATTCACGTTTTTGGGTAGTGAGACCACGTATTGGTGCAAGTGGGGTTTCAGGTATCGATACTTTACTTTCTGGCGCATATATTGAAGTAGATGGCGGTAAATCAGATGTCAAAACCACTTCATTTAAAGGGCTAGAAACTCCACCCGTCGTGACTTCCGATGTTCCTGGAAAAGTCTTTTTCTTAAAGGCACAAGATTTAGGTTCGCTCGATTTCGGTTCACCTATTTATTATCGAAGAATCAACGTTGGACAAGTAACCTCATACCAACTGGCTGATGATGGAAAAAGCGTTGAACTTCAAACTTTCATTAAGTCACCTTATGACAAATTTGTCACCACAGATGCGCGTTTCTGGCAAGCCAGTGGTCTAGATGTCAATTTGAATGCTTCGGGCTTTAGTTTAAACACACAATCTTTGGCAAGCATCATTTCGGGAGGGATCGCATTTGGTTATCCTGAAAATTCTGATGCAGCTCCTGCTCCGAATAAAATGAAATTTGAATTATTTGACTCTGAAAAGCTTGCGCTTAAAGAGCCTGATCTTAATCCAAGACGGATCGTAATGTATTTCAATGAGTCATTGCGAGGTTTATCAGTAGGAGCTCTAATTGATTTCATGGGTGTCGAAGTCGGTACTGTGAAAAAAATCAACACTGAGTTCTACAATAATCACTCGCAAATTCGAATGCGTGTTGATGCTGAAGTTTATCCTTCACGTATTGCTGGAGGTCATGAGTTGGACCCGCAAGGTACAGTATTCAAACAATTTGTTGAGCGTGGTTGGCGAGCACAAATGCGGACTGGCAATTTACTTACAGGTCAAAACTACATTAGCTTTGATCTTTTCCCTAAAGCTAAATATGCCACCGCAATCCGTCGAAATGATGGTGTTGTTGAAGTTCCAACAACTCCAACAGAATTAAAAGGTCTTCAAGCACAAGTGTCCCAAATCGCCGATAATGTATCTAAATTTCCATTGGTTGAAATTGGTCAGGACGTTCGTCAAACCTTGGCAAACTTAGATAAAACTATACGATCTTCAAAAAGTTTGGTCGATCAACTTGATGGCAAAGTTGCGCCTAATTTACAAGCCACCTTGGATGATGTTCGTAAAACAGTTCAGTCTTCTGAAACCATCTTGGCAAGTGATGCACCATTACAACAAGATCTACGTCGTGCTTTACAACAAATTACCCGTGCCGCAGCTTCATTACAGTTGATGGCAGATCAAATAGAACAAAATCCTGAGTCATTGATTCGTGGAAAAACAGCGGAGCCGAAGAAAGATGACAGAGAATAAATTATTGAAATCTCAGCAACGCTGCTACCTAAAAGTCCTTTCAAGCTTGAGTGTTGGTTTGTTTGCACTCATCGTCAGTGGGTGCTCTTCATCCCCTACGCCTAAGTTCTATTCATTGAGCACTCAAACGCTAACATCATCTTCGTCAAATCTAAAAGTGAGGATGATTGAGGTGCTTCCTGTTGGATTATCCGATCGTTTAAACCGAATTCCATTGGTAATTCAACAAGAAAATGGGCAGGCTAAAGTATTGTTCGATGATCGTTGGACATCTACTTTATCGGCTGAATTGAGAGATGCTGTTTCTGCGCGTTTACAGCAAACATTAGGTGCAGTGGATCGTTATAATAGTGGTATGACTGGTGGACAAGCAGCTTATCGAATTGCCTTAGATTTTTCTAACTTTGATTTCATCGAAAAATCAAATCAGCAACGCTTTATGCTCATGAATGCGACTTGGACTTTAAGATATGATGATCCTAATCGCCCCTTATCCATACCCAAAAACGCTCAAACATTACCTCAACGTCATCAACTCAGTTGTCGGATGAGTTTTTATGAAGAAATTCCACAAAAAAATAAAGACTTAAACACTTTAGTCACTGTTTCGCAAAAAGCCATTGATCAACTTTCAATCAGTATTGCAAGTTCAGTCAAGCACTTAGAAAATAGGAATCAGCCGATTACTGGTGGGGTATGTAGTTAATTTTCATAAAAACTTGAGATTTCTTTTGAATCTGTTTTGAATACAGCAAAGCTCTGAGTTGTATTTAAAACATCTATCTTTGATAAATTGGTATATAATTTTTTAGATAAAGACATTCAACAATAGAATTCTTTCATAATTCATTTTTATGCAGTTCCATGTTATAGATTCCAGCAATTTAATTGAATCTTAAACCTAGTCTTTTGACTCGATTACGATATCGCGCCGCAAGGACTTTGAAGGCTTTCAAACTGCCCAATACATGTTCAATCCCAATTCTTCTTTTATTGATTTCTCAATTGTAAACTTTTAGCTCGGGATCTAGTTTGCAGCATCTCTTTGCTTTTAGAGGCAATGAGCTATTTGGATACATTGCATAGATTCCATGATAGCCTTCATCTGCATGAATAAAAGCACCTTTAGGAATCGGATTCAAGTTGCGTTTGAAAAGCTCGAAATCATGTACAGCACCACGACTCGTGCATAAACTCAGAAATTGCTGTGTTCTATAATAGATAATGGCTTGAACTTTAAATGTATGTGCCTTCTTCTTGCCACTATAGCTTTTCTTCTGTTTTTTAGGTCTTTGTGTTGGAGTTTCTGTGGCATCTACGATCACCACATTCCAGTCGATACCTTCGCCTTCAGGCAGACTCTCGGGTAAATTAAATAGATTGGACTTGATCAGGCAATCCTTTACGTGGCGGACGATTCTTGAAGCAGTAGGCTCTGACACGCCAATAGCTCAGACGGAGTAAAGCCTGATTTTCTTCACTTAACTTGAATAGTCTACCTTTAGCAGGCACAAGCATTTTTAGTAATTCAACCATTAAATCAATGGTTGACTATAAGATGCCTGTGTATCGCTTGAAATGTGTATCAAAAAGTTTCTTTCAGTTGATGATTTTAGTCCGCAAATTATGTATGGATTTTTAAATTTTCGGTACAAATAATCAGCAAGAGATAGATCGTTTTGTGATTTATGAAACAGATCTATCATCGATCGTGATTTTCAAACAGCGAAAACATTTAATAACTATGCAACTACGCTAAGCGGGGTATTTAAATTGGCTGTTAAGCATAATCTGATTTCTCCAAATCCTATGCATACAATTAAGAATCGTAAGGTTCAGGCAGAAATACCTGCCCTCTTCACACGTAAGGAGATGGAAGCCTTACTAGCTTGGCTCGACAAAAGCTTACATGATGAGGATAAATTTTGTGGCTAGTATTTTGAATTTGCTTTTTGGACAGGCTGTAGACCTTCAGAAATGATTGCTCTCAGAAAAAGTGTTATTGACTGGTTCAATGGCACATTCAAAGTTAACAAAAGTCATGTACGTGGTTTAGAAAAGAAAGTGACCAAAACACATACTTCTCGTGAGGTCTATTTGAATGAACGCTTGACTTTGGCTTTAAAAGCTTTGCTTCAATTTAAAAAGGATCAAGGCTACCAAACAGATTATGTAATGCTATGTCCCAAGATGAAGGAATCATTATTTAATAAAAAACCACCATGAGAGCGTCTTGTAGAAGCAATGAAATCGTGTTCTATACGTCATCGCCCTGCATACAATGCGAGACATACCTATGCAACGATGTTACTTATGGATGGCGTCAATCCAATGTTTGTAGCCGACCAACTTGGTCATAGTTTACAAATGCTGATTAAGCGCTATACG
>NZ_JFYL01000062.1 GCF_000632455.1 Acinetobacter sp. Ver3 | reverse complement strand
TTTTTTATTTAACATAAAATCTCATATACGAAATTCATCTGTAAGTCCCAGTTAGCTTCAATCTTGGCTTACTTTACGTTTTTTAATTTTAAAAGTTCTACGACTCGCTACTCGTTGAGCAAGTTCAGGATTACGCCCAGATAGGTGTTTAATCACAATTGGGGGACTATTGAGTTCCTTTAGTAGCACAGTATCTTTTTCAACATACATAACTGGCCCACTTTGAGCTGCGGTAACAAAGCTTTCTCGAAGTGTACAAGCTGCCTGAGAAGCAATTTCTCTCTCATCGTCATTTTCATTAATTAGATTTACTGCTGACATTGACGTAATCCTGAGTAAAGCCTACCTAAATCATATTCTAAGTCGGGTAGACAGGAGATAAAACTAAAGACATTTCTGCATGTGAGGCGTTATGCAACACACATAATAACTTCATTTCTACTTCAAGGTAGGTATTATGTGTGATCTTGATTTTTTATTTAATTTCAATAACTTAAAAAATTAACGTTTGAGTTTTATTCTTCCCACACAAATACAATAACATTTAAAATCAAATACTTATATTGTGTGAAAAATTTAAAGTTTAGCATCACACATAATACCTACCTGGATTTGCTTCACTAGGTAGGTATTATGTGTGATCATCTTAATGATGTTATTTAATTTCAGTATCTTACTTAAAACTCAACTCTTTATAATTTCAATAAATTTTCACGAAGCACAGTATCATTCGACACAAAATTTCTACCCATTTTTAATCCTGGATATTTAAAATTTGTAGAGAGTTCGTCATTCAAAAATTTAGATGCCTTGAGAGCCAAATGAATCATACAATTTTTCAGAAATTAGAAAAAATGAATGGGCACTGCAAGACTTGTGCTAAAGCTTATGCACTTTTGACTCTGTTGAGTCTGGTGACTTTTTTCATCTATTTTTTTAATCATTTCACGTTAGAAACTCTCTTTACAGACCCAAATGCCCTATTACCGGCGATCAAAATAGAGGCTTTTGTGCTTGGGATTATGCATATTGTTTATTCTTTCTTTTTTAAATATATCGATAAAAAACTGCAAATATATGGCTTAGATTCAAACAATCTGAATGAATACATCCAGCGGAATCAGGCATTTTTCCAAAAATATTAAGGTATGGCTTCTCCAGTGGAACTCATGTCTTGTAATACATCAAAGACAAGTCTTTCAATGCCTGAGCGTGCTTTATCAGGGTCTGGATCTAACCAGGACAGCGAAGGAAATTCGGCACAAAGGCCAACAAATTCTCCGTCTTGGGCAGACCACGTCACACTATATGAATAGCGTGCTTCAATCTTAAAATTGAACAAAGCCTTCATATATTTTGCTGCATCTTTGGTCTCAGCTCTCAAATCGTCAATTTCTTGGCGGCTGAGATCATAATCATCAGGATATTTCAGCATAGTTCACCTTTAATCTTTAATCTTTAAGTTTTTGCTTATTCTGTTTGTTCAAATACATCGTATCTGCATTACGACAAGCCACTTCAAACTCTTTAATGCTCATTGCCTTTTTCTTGGTAAATCGGACATAGTGCAGATGGTTCGTGAAATACTTCTTATTCAGCTTCTTATGATCAGGCTGTATCTGATTCAATAATTTTCGAACCCTTGCCTGTATTGAACCAATTTGAAATCGAGTCCCATGAAAATTCCCATGTGCCATCAATCGTGCGCTGGCTTCTGCAAATTTCTCTATACTTTCTGGCGTAGTTTGGATCTTGTTTAATCTCTTTTCAAACTCGCGTTTAGATCCATCTAAGAAGTCTTGGGATAAATACCAAGTAAACCGGACTCTTTTAGTGGAATAACGCTGAAAGAATTCTAAATGCTTTTTTCGAACCAAACGTAAGACCCGGGTAAGCTCTTTTAGCCTATCGTTGTAACTCTCATCATTTTCAAATTTAATCCCAAACCCCAATAGAAACTGAGTCACAGATTCTTGGTTCCAACGATTGTGCTCATTGTCTAAAAAAACAAAAGCAAACTTTCGATATAAACTCTTAAATCGTCGTTCTTCTGAGGCATCAAAGGGCTTAAAGATTCGATAGATAAACTTTTTGTTGCTATCAATCGCCTTCACACGTTTTGTATGCGTATTAAAAACGACCCCATAATTCTCAGGGAAATAATATATCTTCGCAAATTCAGTTTTCAGATCCGAAAATTCAATATATTGACCTAATACATAGGGACCAAAACGCAGCAGTTTTTCTTTTTTAGTCGTCAAAATACTATTCAGCTTTTGCTTGCGCGCCATGCTCGAATTCTTAGCGAGTATTTCTTTTAGCGTCAGCTTGCTTCTTCGTGCTTCACGATAACCAGTGGTAAATAACCAGAACTGGAACACCGCACTTTTTGCCGGATCATAATTGATCACAAGACTCCACACTGGCTCCCCGTAGTCTGATTTTTTCTTACGCGCTTGCTCACCGAGATCCAGACCATACTCTAAAATTAGTTTCGGAATCAGGTTTTGAAACTTCGAAAAAGGCACAACATCAGAAAACCAGAACTTTGCTTTTCCATTGGAAACGCATTGCATGATACTGAGCAGGCAGTCAGTTTTTGTTGTTGTGTAGTAGATCATAAATCAACCAAAACCTGAATTTTTGCGGAAAGCATAAAAGTCTATCTTTTATTTTAAAGAATCACAAAACCATTTTTCACTAAAAATGGTTTTTTTTTAAGCGAAGATGGGTTTTCTGTAAATAAGAGTTCCTGTGGACCCGAGCAAACAGTTGTTTTTAGGTTTTTTGTGGCTTATTCTGTGCCTGCCAAATATGAATTTTTTGGGATCGATGTGATTCGTATCTGTCCCAAATTTTTCTAGACCCTTGTCATTGCGGTTTTATGTGTATACGTCAGCCAACGTATACTAAAACTCGCAAAGCTGCGTGCGTGAGAAATCTAGCTGGCGCGGCTATGACGGGCACTAGGTGGTGAAATTCCGCTTATTGACCCAATCCTGACTGCATATAAACGCAGGTCTGCTTTTAAGCTCACCAGTCGTAAATATGTAATCTATGTAATAGTTGGGCGACATAGAAACGGGAATCTAGGCGACTAGATCAAACCCTGTCTAATGGAGAGTGTGAGTAACTTCAAGGATTGATAGTTGCGTTAACAACACCTATTTCATGCTTCAATTTTTACGAAGGGCATGATGTATGGCGCACAGGTGGGCTGCTGAGAATATCGCGAGGTATTAGGGAGTTGAGGAGAAATCTGGAAACTTCGGTACTCAAGGATTAACTTGAATGACTTGTCGAGATGACATTTCAGGTTAGTTGATGAGATCGCTGGATAGCTCAAGCCTGTAACGGTGACACGTAGAACGTTATGTCACTAAGACATTAAGACTGCATTGATTAAGTTCATTGCGGTCTTTTTTATTTTTTAGTGATTTAAACATAGCGAAGATGTTGCTTTGCGTAGATCAAGTGCTTTACCCACAATGAAGTCGAATAACGGTGAATAATACGGGTTTTTGGAACTCTTACCGTAGAACAACGGAATCGCTGTTATTTTGTGGAGTGGATAAGCGTACTGATCGTTTATTAATACTGGTTTACTTTTATTAATGAACAAAGACCATTATGACTAATATGGGAATCTCTCAAGTCGATCATTATACAAGGTGGCTCCTTGATATAGACTTTTGAAGCGAAAACCTGCCTTGAGTGGGGAATAAGTTTTGATTAATGAGAGAGGGAGAATTGTTGAGTAGATTCTGTATCGAACCTTGATACAGATCCAGTCACTTCGAGCGAATAAAAACGTAAGCGGTGATGAAGCGAAAGACAATGCGGGAAATATTTAAAACCACTGACAAGGGTTTTTAAAGTGAGGTGTGGCAGCCTCGGTATCTATGAAATGGTACGAACTTTTTTGGCGTGGAAGAAAATCAAAATGATTATTTCAATTATTAACGTGGCTGTTAGTAGTTGTGATATTTGATGATTATTCAGTAAGAAGCATGAACGGTGGCTCCGTTGTTGGTTCACGCCAACCAAATATCTTAGTTATTAATCCAAACTTTAAAGTTGAATTAATCGCTACTAGCTATTTTTTTTAGCGGTGACGTTATGAAGCAGTCAAGTTGTTTTACTAGCGGAATAGTGTTTTAGCGGTGATGTATTCTTTCCTGAATTTTCATCTAGCGGTCCAAATGTGACTTAGCGGTGACGATTGAATTTGATGGTTGAATATTAGCGGACCTGTACTTAGCGGTGATGGAAAACATATTGCTTCGTAACTAGCGGAAAAGTGGTATTAGAAAGTCGTAGTTGTGGAACTAAAACACAACCGAAGTTTGTCTTAAACTTAGTGGTGATGACAGTCGGGCATAAGCTGTCTGAACGGTTTGAGATTCGCTTCCTTTGCTATGCAAAGAGAATGTCACAAGTTGATAACTGTGAAAACGTACCAATACGTTCTATTGGCGTTAGGCGGTAACGTGAAACTCCAATATGAGCCCTGTTCTACTTCAGTAGACAGGGCTTTCCTATTTGGCGCTGATTTTCGTTTTAAGCAACTTTTTATAAAAAAGCTACCTAACATCATAAAAATCTGTAATCAGGCTAAAAATCGCGAATACAAGCGTCTAATCGGGATATATAGAGCGAGTGTCTACGAGCGAACTATGAAAAGTTGCGCCTAGACTCCCTGAAAAACTGTTTTTTACAGTTTTAGATCCTTGAAAAACTTAGATCACATGTAAAATTTTGAATCTAGGTCGAGCGAAGCGAGCAAAAAAGAACCATGAGCGAAGCGAATTCCGAGTTGCTTTTGCTTTTTTTTAAAAGTCACGGAAACATTGACCAAAAAATTGCCCCCCGAATCGAGCGAAAGCGAGATTCAATAGAGTTTGAGCGTAGCGAAAACCAAGGGCAATTTTTCATGATTTAAGTTTTTAATTATTTTTAATGTTTTTAATATTCTTTTAACCTTTCTCTAAGCCTTATACATAGGGCTTTTGGAACGCAATATAGCAACGTTTGCTCGGTGATATAGCAACGTTTGCTCGGTGATATAGCAACGTTTGCTCGGTGATATAGCAACGTTTGCTCGGTATTTAACAACATAAAATATCCTTGTTGCTTCTTTTTTTTAAAAAAATACTATTAATCAATAAGTTAAATAAAAATAAATAAAATAATTAACATTTGCAGTATGTTAAATCTGCGGTATATGACAACATTTTCTCGGTTGTATATATTTAATAAATTTTATATTAAAGTATTGAAATTTATCTTTATTTTTTGATTTTTAAAGGTGAGAAATTTTCATATCTTTTCTAGGATCGTACATTTTACGATCTAATATTTGACAACTATAAAATATAATGTTGTTATAACAACATATATTTTATAGTTGCTATTTTTTGTTCTTATGACAGATCTCGTTGTTAAATCTAATAAATTAATACTAGCACTACAGTCTTTAACTTTGTCTGAAGCTAGGCTAATTCAATTAGCAATTATTGATGCAAGAGAAACAGGAAAAGGACTTACTACTGAACATCCACTTGAGTTGAATGCTGCCCGATATGCTAAAGCATTTAATACATCGTTAGATGCAGCATACTTAAGTTTATCTGAGGCAGAAGAAACTCTTTTTAAGCGTCAATTTACTATTGAGAATGATGATGGTTCATTAACTAAAAGTCGATGGATACAAGATGCAAATTACAAAAAAGGTGAAGGGCGTATTTTACTTACCTTAACTCGTGTACTCATAGAGCAAGTGACTAACATCGATGGTTTTGAAACATATTTCACCAGTTATTATTTAAAACAAACTGCAAAATTTAAGAGTATTTATGCAGTTCGACTATATGAGTTATTAAAACAATGGAAAAGTGTTGGTTATACACCAACTTTTAATATAGATAAATTCAGGGAACAGCTTGGTATCGGTATTAATGAATACTCTAGAGTTGAAGCTTTTAAAAGACGTATTTTAGATGCTAGCATTCAACAAATTAATAAATTTTCAGATATAGAGGTAGAGTATCAACAACACAAAAAGGGACGATCAATTGTAGGTTTTTCATTTACCTTTAAACATAAGGAAACTCAGAAAAACAGCAAAATAAACAATGTAATAAATGAGCTTACAGATAAGCAAATTTTATTATTTTCTAATAAGTTAGCTCATAACATACCTTTCTCATCCAAATACAGTAAACCTGGGGAAAGTTATGAGGAATTTGCTGAAAGACTAGCTAACGAATTAATTGATCCACAAAAAGTTAAATTGTATAAGCCTTATTTAGAAGAAGTTGGCTTCAAGTCATAAAAATCCTTCAATATAAATTTGATAAAAAAAGGCATGGCTATTAAGATTGTTTGTTAAGTAAGTTACGTAAGTTACATAAGAATTATGATTATTTTAGTCGGTGGCGAAAAAGGTGGTTCAGGTAAAAGCTGTTTGGCACAAAACCTAGCTGTTTACCTTCAACAAAAAAAAAGAGACATATTGCTTCTAGATGCAGATCCACAAGGTACAACTACCGATTGGATTAAAGAAAGAGATGAAAACCCAGATTTAATAAACATTCCATCAGTTCAAGCTTCAGGAAACATTCGCCAGGTCCTTGACGATCTCTCTCGACGTTATCAAGACATTGTTATTGATGCTGGTGGCCAAGACTCAGAGGCTCTCCGTTCGGCAATGACAATTGCCACTCATATGCTTTTACCATTCCGTCCTAAACGTAGGGATTTAAAAACTTTAGTACACGTAGAGCAACTAATTAAGTTAGCAAAAGCTGTTAACCCGGAATTAGTCACTAAAGCAGTTATTACTCAATGCCCGACACTTCCTAGTCAAGCTCAACGTATTTTAGATGCTAAAGATGCTTGTGAATCTTTTGGGTTGGTAGCTCTCAATCAATTCACGACAAATCGTAATGTATATGATGATGCAGATGAAAATGGATTATCGGTTTTTGAAGTGGATTCTGATCCTAAAGCAAAAGCTGAAATTGAGAGAATAGTTATAGAGTTTTTAGGAGAACTATGATGGCTCTAAAGGGTCTCAAAAAAGCTGATCAAGATACTAAACAGCAAGACATAGATAACTTCATAAGCGGTGCATCTAAGCGGGTTAAAACATTAGAAAAATCTCAACAAAAATATCTTCGATTGACATTTTCTTTAACAAAAGATGTCGATAAAGAAATTGATGATCTTCTCGTTGATTCTAAAGTAGCCCGTGCCAATAGATCTATTATTGTTAAAGCTGCAATTCATCATTTACAACAGCTTCCAAAGGATGAGCTAAAAAATCTTATCTTAAAAGAATTAAATTAGATAAAAGTTATTAAACTTACGTAAGTTTAATAAATTACGTAAGTTTAATAACTTAATAAATTTTTCTTGTATTTTGACATTTCCTACCACACATTATTTAAAATAATATTTTAATTACAAATACTTACAACCACAACATGTGATTTACCTTAAATATTAATAAATCTGTAAATTAAGCAGTAAAAACTCATATATACAGAAAAAAATAGGCAAATTTCCCTATTTTAAGTAAAAAATAGGTCATTGGATCAATAAATCCATCAAAAATATTACTTAACTTACGTAAGTTAAGTAATATTTTTGATGGATTTTGACATTTCTTCCCACGTGAGATTTTAAAATAATATATTACAAATACTTAAAATAGGCTTTGTTGCAAAAAAGAAATAAGCAATTGATTTTATTGACTTTAATTTTATATAAAAAATAAATCAAAACCTTTAAAATCATATAGTTATGAAATCTTTATGCAACAAATCTGTACATAGATCAAAGCTTTGGCGTTAGGGATGTTGGCTCTGCTCATATAAGAACATAATTAAAAGCCATATTCCAAACTGCCAAGAAATCAAACAACAAGAGTCAAAAGTAAATTGGAAAACAGTCGTTGAGTTTCCTGCTTCCCAATAGTCTAAATCAAGGCTGTAGTTTTTTCCGCCCGATTATCCTAGTTCGGTTTTTTTTATGCCCAAAAATTTTAATTCAACCCTTGTACTTATAGGCTATAGCCTAACGGAACAATTTAAGACCTAATAAAATCAGACTTAAAACCGTATCTATAGACTTAATTTTACATTTCGGTACAATATGTATCTATAACTCCAATATCTAACGGTACAAAATGCCTAATCAGGTTGGCTACATCCGAGTCAGTTCATCGGAACAAAATACGGAACGTCAATTGGATGGAATCCACCTCGATAAGACCTTCATAGAGAAGGCAAGTGGGGGTAGCCGTGAACGTCCTCAATTGCTCGCTATGCTCGAATATCTGCGTGATGGTGATACGGTGCATGTTCACAGTATTGACCGCCTGGCACGTAATACGAATGATCTGAACGACATTGTGAACAGCCTGAATGATCGTGGCATAACCATCATTTTTCATAAAGAAAATCTGACCTTTAGCCATGATGTTGCACAGTCGGCAATAAATAAGCTCATGTTCCAAATGCTTGCTGCATTTGCAGAATTTGAACGCTCCATGATCCGTGAACGGCAAAAGGAAGGTATTGCTAAAGCCAAAGCGAAAGGCTTATATAAGGGCAGAAAGCGTAAAGTTGATTATGCAGAAATACAAAAAGCCATGCAGGAAGATGGCTCGACTTTTAGAAGTGTGGCAAAACAGTTTGGAGTAGGGATTGCTACAGTTCAAAGGGCAGTAGGGCAAAAGCCTTAATGATGACCAGTCATCAAGGATCGGAGAATATTTTATGCAGCTGTGAGTTCCGTAATTTTCTTTTTCAACACTGATACTTGTACGGCTGAAGATCGAAAGCTATTTCTGCATCTGCATTGAAGGCTGTTAATACCCCGGCTTTTGGAGCCGTTTTTTTAGCCCCTATGATTAACCACGATTGTTTAACTAATATGAACAAAGTCGTGAAACATTGGTCAAAGAATAGGCGTGGAACGTGAAAAATCATAAAAAAAGCCCACCAGAGGGTATGTGGGCTAAAATCATGTAACTACAGCGTTGAATTATAAGGACAATTATAACGCATTTCGCATAAGGTGTATTATGTTAATTTTAGAAAATCTTCACTACTATTATTTTAAAATAAGCCTTATATCCAAGCATAAAACAAGGTTGTCTAGACTTCTTTTAACAGTAAAGTTATCATAAAACTGAATTTTATTTTTTAGGTAAGTTTATGCATTCTATCCGCATTCGTTAAGACACAACTATTTGCATAGTGACACTATTTTATAATGGTGGGCTTTTGTTGTGTCTTTAAGAATATATGCGGATATATAAAGTAAAAGTATGCTTAATTTATAAGTATGCTTTTAGTGCATAGTTTCCAGTTATAACTTAATTGACTAGCTATTTGTCCACCCTGTGGATGAATAGCTTTTTTTTTGGGAGGACACTGTGATGCTAGCTTTTGTTTTCACCTAAATCCTGTTTGCTGCATAAAAAATTTCAAGAGCTAAACAGGAGTAAATAAAAATGAGTTTAATTATTAAAGCGAGAAACATACGCTTGGATTATGCTGGGCGTGATGTTTTGGATATTGATGAATTGGAAATTCACTCTTATGACCGTATTGGTCTTGTGGGTGATAACGGAGCAGGAAAGAGTAGTTTACTCAAAGTACTTAATGGCGAAATTGTTTTAGCCGAAGCGACATTACAGCGTTTTGGTGATTTTGCACATATCAGCCAACTGGGCGGAATCGAAATAGAAACGGTCGAAGACCGGGCAATGTTATCTCGCCTTGGTGTTTCCAATGTACAAAACGACACAATGAGTGGCGGAGAGGAAACTCGTGCAAAAATTGCTGCCGCATTTTCCCAACAAGTACATGGCATTCTAGCGGATGAACCAACTAGCCACCTTGATCTCAATGGAATAGATCTACTTATTGGTCAACTTAAAGCATTTGATGGAGCATTACTTGTTATCAGTCATGACCGATATTTTCTTGATATGGTTGTAGACAAGATATGGGAGTTAAAAGACGGTAAAATTACGGAATATTGGGGTGGTTACTCGGATTACTTGCGTCAAAAAGAAGAAGAGCGACAACACCAAGCCGTAGAATATGAGCTGATGATGAAGGAACGGGAGCGATTAGAATCTGCTGTGCAAGAAAAACGCCAGCAAGCTAATCGATTAGACAATAAGAAAAAAGGAGAAAAATCCAAAAACTCTACCGAAAGTGCTGGACGACTTGGGCATGCAAAAATGACTGGCACCAAGCAAAGAAAACTGTATCAGGCAGCTAAGAGTATGGAAAAGCGTTTGGCTGCATTAGAAGATATTCAAGCACCAGAGCATTTGCGTTCTATTCGTTTTCGTCAAAGTTCAGCCCTAGAACTGCACAATAAGTTCCCGATTACGGCAGATGGTCTGAGCTTAAAATTTGGTAGCCGTACTATCTTTGATGACGCTAACTTTATAATACCGCTTGGCGCTAAAGTCGCTATAACTGGATCGAATGGAACAGGGAAAACGTCCTTGTTAAAAATGATATCAGAACGTGCTGATGGATTAACCATATCTCCAAAAGCTGAAATTGGCTACTTTACACAAACAGGATATAAATTTAACACGCATAAATCTGTGCTCTCCTTTATGCAGGAAGAGTGCGAGTACACAGTTGCGGAAATTCGTGCAGTATTGGCTTCAATGGGGATCGGAGCGAATGATATTCAAAAAAACTTATCCGACTTATCGGGAGGTGAAATCATCAAACTGCTTTTATCCAAAATGCTTTTAGGAAAATATAATATTTTGCTTATGGATGAACCAGGAAACTATCTTGACCTAAAAAGTATTGCCGCATTAGAAACAATGATGAAGTCCTATGCAGGAACTATTATCTTCGTATCTCATGACAAGCAATTGGTCGATAATATTGCTGACATTATCTACGAGATCAAAGACCACAAAATCATCAAGACTTTTGAGAGAGATTGTTAATGATAGCCAATCTAATCCGAACATTAATTATTGAACTCTTTAAAGGAAATTAAAAATGACAATTCAAGATATTCAATCACTTGCTGAAGCACACGGCTTGTTGCTTACGGACAAAATGAATTTCAATGAAATGGGCATTGATTTTAAGGTCGTTTTTGCTCTTGATACAAAGGGGCAACAATGGTTGCTGCGTATTCCTCGTCGTGATGGCATGAGGGAACAAATCAAGAAAGAAAAACGCATTTTAGAATTGGTAAAAAAACATCTTTCTGTAGAGGTTCCTGATTGGAGAATTTCATCTACAGAATTAGTGGCTTATCCCATACTTAAAGATAATCCTGTTTTAAATTTGGATGCTGAAACCTATGAAATAATTTGGAATATGGACAAAGATAGCCCGAAATACATAACATCTTTGGCAAAAACCTTATTTGAAATCCATAGTATTCCTGAAAAAGAAGTTCGGGAAAATGATTTGAAAATTATGAAACCTTCAGATTTAAGACCTGAAATAGCAAACAATTTGCAGTTAGTAAAATCTGAAATTGGTATAAGTGAGCAATTGGAAACCCGCTACAGAAAATGGTTGGATAATGATGTTCTATGGGCAGATTTCACCCAATTTATACATGGCGATTTATATGCTGGGCATGTACTAGCTTCAAAGGATGGAGCTGTTTCAGGCGTTATTGATTGGTCAACAGCCCATATAGATGACCCAGCGATTGATTTTGCTGGGCATGTAACTTTGTTTGGAGAAGAAAGCCTCAAAACTCTAATCATCGAGTATGAAAAACTAGGGGGTAAAGTTTGGAATAAACTATATGAACAGACTTTAGAAAGAGCAGCGGCCTCTCCTTTGATGTATGGTTTATTTGCCTTAGAAACTCAAAATGAAAGCCTTATCGTTGGAGCAAAAGCTCAGTTGGGAGTTATATAATTTAAAAATATGATTGCTGAGAACTGCCTTGTTTTGAAACTTGGTTGGCTTTAATTAGTTTTTAGTATTCTTTATAGAAAATGCCTCGATCAAGGGGCATTTCTAACAATCATTTAACATAAAATTTCTTATGTGAAGTAACCTGAATGCAGCGGTGCCCCATTGGGGGCGCGTTGAGATAAGCCTCTTTTAGATAACTTTAGCAACTCGATAGACAGTTGCAACTCCACAATTCACTGCTTTGGCAATTTCTTCCTTAGTCATATTGCCAACTACTAGCAATTCTTTTATTCGTTTATGTTTAGCCTCATTTGCCTTCTTGCCTGTTGGTTTGTAACCCGAACGTGCCAGGCCCTGCTTAATACGTTCTATACGTTTCTCATTGTCTAGGCGGGCCATTGTTGCCAGAAGATCAATCAACATATTGTTGATGAGTTCCAAGATTGAATGAGTAATGCTGTCACTGGTTTGAATCATTTGGTAGGTAGTAGGAAGATCTGCTACGACTAAACGAAGTCCCTTCTCCTGGATCCTGCGCTTCAGCTCTTGAAAATCTCGTTGGGTTAGGCGTGATAAGCGGTCAATACTTTCAACTAACAATGTGTCACCTTGATTTGCTTCTGACAGTAGCTTATTCAATTCAGGTCGGTCTAACTTCGTACCACTATAGTTTTCCACGTACACAATGGTTTCACCCAAATTCAAGTTTTGGTTTAGATCCTGAAGAATCTGCAAAGCCCTTTCTGCATCTTGATCTTTAGTTGAAGCTCGTAGATAAATACGTGTATTCATTTCTATCATTTAATCTTAATTCTATTAGATTAATGATAATACTATCATTTAATTATTGCATTAAGTCTAATGATAGATATTGTATGCGATTTGGCTCGCTATCATTCAGGTATAGTCTTTTGATAAAAAAAGCATGACTAAAAGCCATGCCTTGGGAATTCGTATAACGTGTATTATGTTAATTTTAGATAAACTATAGAATCCATTAGTTTTTAAACCAATAAATTAAATATTTTATGGAACTCCAGAATATTTATTCAGGCGATACTTAAGCAATAAGGGTAGGGTGATTACATAAAGTATTGCAGCTAATGCCCATACCATTCCAGGAGCTGATGCCTGAGTCATAAAATAGAGGCTAGTAACTAATACAGGACCAATTATAGCCCCCAGACTATTAAAACTGCTTAATAGCCCTTGTAATTCACCTTGTCTTTCATCACTAATACCTCTGGACATCATTGCTTGCAAAGCAGGAACGGCTACTCCACCAAGGGCAAACAATGGTAACAACGCAAAAGGCACCCATTCTTCAACAGCAATAGATAAAAGAAGTAAACCAATTGCATCGCAAGCTATTCCACATAACAACGTATTTTTCTCTCCAAACCTCTTTACCATAGGGGCGATAGCAAAAGCCTGTGCAATAGAATGGCATATTCCATAACTAGCAAGGGAAACACCTGCAATAAATATACTCCAGCCATAACGATCCTGCCCATAGATAACCCATAAAGTTGCGGGGACTTGTGAAACCAATGTGATAATTAAAAAGATACCAAGCAATGGAGCCATATTAGGTTGAGTGATCAAATAGGATAATTTCTTTAATATTGATTGCTCCTGAACCTTCTCAGTCATTTTATTGCTGTGTTTTGATTCTTTTAATAAGACTGCTGTCATTATTAAATTAATCCCATTCATAAAAGCAGCAGCAAAGAACGGTGCATGTAAGTTCCATTCACCCAAAACTCCACCTATTACCGGACCCGCTATAAACCCAATACCAAAGACAGCTCCAAGGAGACCAAACCTTTTTGCACGCTCATGGGCTGGAGTAATATCTGAAACATAAGCTGTTGCAACAGCCATGTTGGCACCTGTAATTCCCGCAAAAATACGACCAATATATAGCCACAATAGAGAAGGAGCAGCAGCCATTAGGAGATAATCAGCCGTTGCACCAGCAATTGAAATAATTAATACAGGTCGACGTCCAAATCGGTCACTCAACGCTCCAAGGATAGGTGCAAAAATGAACTGCATCAGAGCATACACAGCTAATAAAGCACCATAGTGAACACCGCCTGCTTCAGCTCCAGCCAATGACCGTAATAATTCAGGCAAGATCGGCATAATTAAACCAATCCCAACAGCATCCAGAAATATAGTGATTAAAATCACGCTCAATGATTTCTTCACAAATGCCTTCTCTAGCAATGATAGAATTAATATTCTCTCACACACTCCCTATCAGTGATAGATTTATGAGTAAAAAAGATATTGCACCTCAACGTCTGACACGTGAAATAGTCCTGCGTACCGCATTGGATATGTTGAATGAAGAAGGCATAGATTCAATAACCACACGCAAGCTAGCTCAACGATTGGGTATTAAATCTCCAACTCTATATTGGCATTTCAAGAATAAATCCTTGTTAATGGAAGCAATGGCGGAAACCATTATAAATGAACACCATTTAGTTTCTTTACCCATCGATGGGATGACATGGCAAGATTGGTTGCTCGCTAATTCTGTAAGCTTTCGTCGAGCACTACTAGCTTACCGTGATGGTGCTCGTCTACATGCAAGAACTAGCCCCAGTCAAGGACATTTCAACACGATTGAGGCCCAAGTTGCGCTGTTATCTCATGCTGGGTTTTCTCCTGTTGAAGCAGTTGCATTACTTATGACATTAGGAAGGTTTATTGTTGGGTGGGTCCTTGAGGAGCAGCAAGAAGAAATAAGATCAGACCCACCATTCGAAGCCGATCCAACTATATATCCACTCATGCTCCAAGGAGTGAATACCTTACAAAATATGAATGCGGATGACATTTTTGAAAATGGGATTCGTATGGTGATTATCGGTGCTGAAAGACAACTTGATATTAAAATGCAAACTTAACTCTATACTGCTTTAAGCAACTGTTCTATTTAGTAATAAAGCTTTTATCCTTAATTATTTAACATAATAGAGCTTATACGAAACGCACTTTAAAATATTATTGTTTTTCATGCAGTTAAAATTTTTTGACCAGCCTCAAAAACCGTAAAAAGTCGACTTTGAAACAAGTCGGCTTTTTTATGATCTGTTTTGATAGTTCTTGCCAATAAATTTGACTAAAAATTACGCTTTTCAGCTTGAGTGATACAATTTTGTGATACATTATTGTATATACAAATTTGAATGTTTTTTATGGAACAGTATTTCGAATGGGATGAGGCAAAGAATCGAAAGAATCAGAAAAAGCACGATGTCTCTTTCGAAACAGCAAGCCTTGTTTTTGATGATCCATTAAGGATCTCAATCCAAGACAGACATACCGATGGTGAAGAACGTTGGCAAACCATTGGAAAAGTAAAAGGCGTACTAATGCTCTTAGTAGCTCACACCATCTTTGATGAAGATGACTGTGAAATCATACGAATCATTAGTGCAAGGCAAGTCACCAAAGCGGAGCGAAACAAATATGAGCATGGTTAGATACTCACGCAAAGAGCTGAATGAGAAATTTGGTGAGAAGCAAGATGCTGAAATTCAACGCTTGCTTGCTAAAGGCACTGTTCCTGATGATCAGCTAGATCTATCAGATATTCCTGAAATTACAGACTGGAACAATGCTGTACGTCATAATCAGTTCTACCGTCCAGTGAAGCAACAGACTTCCATTCGTTTAGATGCTGATGTGCTTGCTTGGTTCAAAGCACAAGGGAAAGGTTATCAAACACGTATGAATGAAATCTTACGGGATGCTATGCTCAAAGAATTAAAAAATCATCAGTAAAAATGGGAGCTTAGGCTCCCATTTTTAGATTCGTATAACGCGTATTATGTTAATTTTAGATTTTCTAAAAAGATGGTACTCAACTTATAACATTTCTAATCGTATTAATATCACTGGTGGTGTTTCAAAAAGTAT
>NZ_JFYL01000061.1 GCF_000632455.1 Acinetobacter sp. Ver3 | reverse complement strand
GTNTTTTTTATTAACAGAACCTTAAATTTCCATAACAGTTTGGAGCAAAAGTTTGATTTTTAAGTTGTAAATCTTTTAATGGAAAATTTACATTGGTATTCGGCAAATGAACATTTCCAACACCAAGTTTGTCACCAAACAAACAATCAAGTGCATTACAAGATGGAGGATTTCGGCTGATATAATCACTGATTGGTCCAACTACTTGTTTTAACACATCATTTGTAATATCAATACGCTTCTCAGGTGTAACATCTCCAATATTGATCGAATCATTAAATGCCATCCACCAACCTTGCTGTGCAGCAACATCAGCATTTGGCCACCAGATCTCACTATTTTGAACAGAGAGTGAGAATGGATTGTTTACAGGGATTTTATGAATTAAACCTAAGTTTTGATCTACCGTAATGTTGGCTTTTAAGCCCGTAATGTTACCACTGACCTCTTTTTGCAAATTCAGCAATCCTACCCCTAGCACTTGGATATTGGCCTTGAGATCACCACCAAAATTCAACTGATTAATATTGGCAACACCTGTCAGTTGCGCAGAACTCATTCGAGTACCAGATACCGTAGTGCCATTGATTTGAATTGGTGCTGTCGTTTCTTGTAATGCTAGATTATAACTATCCGATTTAAAATCGAGTGTCAAAGTAGGTGCAATAATACAAATCAAACAAATTCTTGCATTCACTTTTCCATCGATAGTTTGACCAGTATCAGCATAAGTCATACTTCGAGCATTAGTATAGCCCATACCCTGAGTGGGATTAATTTTTAAATAACCACTGAGTGAGTTAATACCATTCGGTTTATCAGAGTTTTCATCACCAAGCGTCAGTAAACCTAATACTTTTTCAGCACTGAGACGCAAACCCACAACTTCTCGAGTTGATGCAGATGTTGGATTTTTTACCGCAAACTCTAAAAATGGATTGGTTAGCTTGGCCGAAGAACCCGCACGACCCTCTCTAGTGTCTGACATACCACTCAAACTCAGATTTTCGATATCAATATCACATCCACCTGCTCCATTAATACCACCACAGCCAAGTTGTAAATGCTTAATATTTGCATTGAGTTCTATATCTGCTTCCATTCCAAGCTTATAAAAGCCAACGCCTTTACCTCGCATATTGTTTGCCCCGTCATTGGGATCAATATAACTCATACTTAATAAAGCTTGACCGTTTGTCGCAGATAACTCTTCATCAGTCATCATTTTTAAATCATTCTGAATGTTATTAGCAGTTGCAGACAAAGGAATCAACACTAAGCAAGATGTTGATAAAATCAATTTGATAGAAACAAGTAAACTCTTCAACATTAGAGTCTCCGTATTATTTTTATTCAGGCTTAATCCATAAGCAACAGCATTACTATCTATAAATTAATGAAAAAAATAAAGAGGCTCAAAACTTGACTTAACGAATTGAAATAGAGAAATAATAATAAAATTGAATATTTTTAGAGACTTACATCACAATCAACAGTATCAATATGTGATGTAAATAATCATTTATCCGATGAAATGCGAACTCAAAAACTCAAGTACATCACCTATTTAACAGAATCTTAAATTTCCATAACAGTTTGGAGCAAAGGTTTGATTTTTTAGTTGCAAGTCTTTTAATGGAAAATTCACACTTGTATTCGGTAAATTGACATTACCTACACCTAACTTATCCCCAAAAAGACAATTCAAGACAGTACATTCGATGGGATTTCGAGTAATGTATTCACCAATAGGTCCAACCACTTGTTTTAATACATCATTAGTAATATCAATACGTTTCTCAGGTGTAACATCCCCAATATCAATTGAATCATTAAATGCCATCCACCAACCTTGCTTTGCGGCAACATCAGCATTTGGCCACCAGACCTCACTATTTTGTAGAGAAAGTGAAAATGGGTTGTTGAGCATGATTTTATGGATAAAGCCTAGGTTTTGATCAACAGTAATATTGGCTTTTAAACCTGTAATATTTCCAGTCACTTCTTTTTGTAAATTTAATAACCCAAGAGATACATTTAAGGAAGCCTTTAAATCACCATCAAAGTACAGTGGATTGATATGCGCGATACCACTTAACCTTGCAGAGTTCATTCGAGTGCCAGATATCACAGCACCATTCAGTGTTAATGGAGCTGAGGTTTCTTGTAACGCGAGGTTGTAATCATCAGATTTAAATCCTAATGGAATCCCTAAACATCCCAAGATTGGTATACAAATGTTTGGCTTTACTCTCCCATCGATCGTTAAATTAGTATCGCTATAGGACATATTACGAGCATTGGTATAAGCCATACCTTGGGTCGGATTAATTTTTAAATAACCACTGAGTGAGTTAATGCCATTCGGTTTGTCAGAGTTTTCATCACCAAGCGTCAGCAAACCTAATACTTTTTCAGCACTGAGACGCAATCCAACGACTTCTCGCGTTGATGCCGATGTTGGATTTTTTACCGCAAACTCTAAAAATGGATTGGTTAACTTGGCTGAAGAACCTGCACGACCTTCTCTGGTGTCTGACACACCACTCAAACTCAGATTTTCAATATCAATGTCACATCCACCTGCTCCATTAATACCACCACAGCCAAGTTGTAAATGCTTAATATTTGCATTGAGCTCTATATCTGCTTCCATTCCGAGTTTATAAAAGCCAACGCCTTTACCTCGCATATTGTTTGCCCCATCATTGGGATCGATATAACTCATACTTAATAAAGCTTGACCAGAAATGTCAGACAACTCCCGATCGTCCAATTTTTCCATGGTTGTTTGAGCGTGCACCAGTGGTGATAACATGAGAACAAACATTAAAACAGCTGAATTGAACCCAATATTTTTTGAAGTGTAGGTCATGAATGACTCCAAACCTTGTAATTTTTAGGCAACCAAGTCCAATGGCGCACGTTTTTTATTCGATGATTAATTATAATTATTTTTAAAATTTAATATGAAATATTTAACACTATTTTGTAATTAATTGATCAGCTCTTTGTCTGAATAAACAATTATAAATTTAATTTCAACAACCTAGTTAACTTCACTTCATTTCATCATTACATTTCAAGCGAGCAATAAATAATTAAATTAGATGAAAATGATTTTTTAATCCATGCAATTTAACCTGAATACGGTATTCGCTAAATGTTCACCAAACCATGTGGCCGTTTCAATATCCCCACTCGGAGGTGTTACCTCCACAGGCGCATTATCAGACTGCGTCATGAGTCCCCAAAAAACTAGACATACGATTGAGATCTTGATGCGATCTACCTGTAGACATTAGCGGTAGTACAGACCAAATCATGCCATGTTGCATTGCAAAAAGATTGATATGCTGAAGCACAGCCAACTTATATCCACTTAATCCTCAACCATTTGTGAAACCAGCTGCCAATTTGCCCTGCTATGTTCTCGCTAGCCAACGCTTTGAAGATTGCTCCATAAATAATTTCAACGCTGAGGTTAGACTTCCCATATAAGTAGGACAGCCAAATACAATAGATTCAGCTTGATCAAGCAACTCCCAGTTCACGTCTGTAACATTGATGAGCAATACCTCAATATTGAGTTTTTGTGCACCAATGGCGATATGTTCGGCGACTTTCTGAGTGTGACCAAATGGGCTGTGATAAACGATAGCGATGCTTTTACGAAATTTGGTCATGGTATGAAACTTTGAAAAATCAAATGAGTTTATTGATTACTGTGCATAAATACGAATGTTGCCATGCGACCAGTTTTGGAATTACGGCGATGAGAATAATATGTTTGATCCTCCGTGTAACTGCACCGCTCACCTCCAAGAACCTGTTCCACCCCTAAACTTTTCAATATATGGCGAGCAATCGCATACAGATCTGCGTAATACTTACCCTCTAGATCTCCCTTTTGAAATGCTGAACTTAATTCTGGAATCCTATCGCAGAATGTGTGCATTACTTCTTCACCCACTTCAAAGCATGGCTGACTAATTGCCGCACCTAACCACGCCCAAGAGGGTTGAGTGCTCATGGCATTGACTGTATTTTCAATAATGCCATTTGCCAATCCTCGCCAACCTGCATGCAAATTAGCGACTTCAGTACCATCTTTGTTACCGAGAACCACCGGTAAACAATCTGCCGTCATCATCATTAATGCATGTTGTTTTTGCTGTGTCACTAAACCATCGCCATTTAGGGCGTGTAAGCTCATGTCATCATTTACAACGTGACAGATTGTACTGTGCGTTTGGTTCATCCAAGTTAATCGATTCACCCCATAGACTGAAAAGTCATTTAACAAGCTCATTCTATGCCGATGAACACGTTCTGGTTGATCATTTACATGCAACGCCAAGTTAAAACCTTCTAAATCAGTCTGTGGTGTTTTCAGTGCGTGAGGGTGACTCAATTCTGTTTGTCCTACCACGACACCTTTGGGCAAACCTTGCACAATTTGCATGTAAACTTTCCTTTAATTTAGTAAGCCTTATTTTCCGTACGAAGAGTCTCAAGTAATGCTGTGAAATCTTCAGGCCATGGTGCTTCAAACATCATTTCTTCACCTGTCCGTGGATGTACTAACCCCAATTTTGATGCATGAAGTGCTTGACGTCTAAACTCTCGTAAATGAGTAGCAAGTTTTTCCGAAGCACCCGCAGGTACTTTGACACGACTGACATACACTGGATCACCGACCAAAGGAAAACCAATATAAGTGAAATGAACACGAATCTGATGAGTACGTCCAGTTTCTAATTGTGCTTGAACACGTGTGAAATTTTGGAATCTTTCTTTCACATTATAGTGAGTCACGGCATCACGACCACCTGGTAAGATCGCCATTTTTACACGATCTACAGGATGACGTTTAATCGGCTCATCAATTTTACCGCCTGCAATAATATTGCCATAACAAATTAAATCATAAATTCGATAAACTGATTTTTTCGCTAACTGTTTACTTAAGGAAAATTGAGCTTCTAAATTTTTAGCTACAACCAAGAGACCACTAGTATCTTTATCGATACGGTGTACTAGACCAGCTCGAGATAATTCTGCTGATTTAGGAAAATGATACAACAGTGCATTAACCAAAGTACCATTCGGGTTTCCTGCGCCAGGATGTACAACCATCCCCACTGGCTTGTTAATGACTAAGATGTCATCATCTTCATAAATAATATCTAAAGGGATATTTTCAGGTTGACTGGTGACTTGGGCTTCAAGCTCTACATCAAGCGTGAGTAGCTCATTCCCTTCACTTTTATATTTTGGTTTCACAACTTGACCATTTACCAACAAATGACCATCCTTCAACCATTGTTTCAATTTTTCACGCGAAAATTCGTTCCAAGCGAGCGCAGCAACTTGGTCTATTCGCTGACCAAGAGAACTCTCATCCACTTGAAATTGCAACGATAAACGTGTTGCAGTTGGGGCTGAAGTATGGTTATCTGCATCCTCAGAATCTTCAAGTAAATTGATGTCGATTTCTGGGAAATTAGAATTAGAAGTTTGTGCTGAAGTCATTTGCTCATTCGGACAAAAGTGGTTTAATAGTGCAATTGTAGCCTATTGCCCGTATAAACAGAGGAATTTTTATGTCGCTACCACGTTATAAAGTTACGATGCTTGCTTTATCGCTAGGCTTAGCAGCAACATTTGTGGGCTGTAGTAGTAATCCCAAGAAGGATGTTGTAGATACTGGACCTAAATCAACCGAACAATCTTATTTCGATAAAGCACAAAAAGCATTAGATCGTGGTCAATATAGCGATGCAGCACAATCATTAGAAGCAATTGAAACTTATTACCCTACAGGTCAATATACTCAACAAGCTCAACTCGATCTTTTATATGCTCGTTTTCAACAAAAAGACTATGAAGCTGTTATTGCGCTAGCAGACCGTTTTATTCGTTTAAATCCTCAACATCCTAATGTTGATTATGCTTACTATGTTCGTGGTGTGGCGAATATGGAGCAAAACTATGATGGTCTTATCCGCTATACATCACTCCAACAGGCTCATCGTGATGTCAGCTATTTAAAAGTTGCATATCAAAATTTTGTTGATTTCATTCGTCGTTTCCCAAGTAGTCAGTATGCTGTAGATGCTGCTCAGCGCATGAAATTTATTGGTCAAGAACTTGCTGAAAGTGAAATGAATGCGGCTCGCTTTAACTTAAAGCGTAAAGCTTGGCTTGCAGCAGTTGAGCGTGGACAATGGGTTATGGAACATTTCCCTCAAACACCTCAAGTACCAGAAGCGCTTGCAACGATTGCTTACGGATACGATAAACTCGGTGACAAGGCAACATCTCAACAATACGTTGAAGTGCTAAAGCTAAACTACCCTCATCTTGTGAAGTCTAATGGTGAGGTCGATTTACGCGCAGCACGTAAAGATGGAAGTTGGTTAAATCGTGCAACCTTGGGTATTTTAGGTCGTGAAGCACGCAGCCAAACAACGGCAGAAGTATCAGCAGAGCAATCTGACAACACCAATACACAACCCGGTTTATTGAATCGCTTAAGCTTTGGCTTGCTTGGTAATAAAGATCACAATGTGGAAAGTGCGCCAGCAAATGAAAGTATGTACGACCCACAGCGTCAATAATCCATTCTTACGAATCAAAAAAGGTGGGATTACCCACCTTTTTTATTGCATGGCTTTATTTATCGTCTTAAGTGTTTAGGATAGACTTAATTCAATCACTTTATTCCTCATTCTTTTGGCTTTTTAATTATGGCAATTCCACAATATACGATTGATCAAATTTTAGATCGAACTGACATCGTCGATCTTATTGGCCAACGTGTGAAATTAAAAAAGTCAGGTCGTACCTATTCAGGCTGTTGTCCTTTTCATCAAGAGAAAACACCTTCTTTTCACGTCTACCGTGATAAGCAATATTTCCACTGTTTCGGTTGCCAAGCCAATGGAAATGCAATTCGCTTTATGATGGATATTGATAATCGCAATTTCATCGAGGTGATTAAAGACCTGGCAAGCCAAACCGGTATCGAATTACCTAAAGACAATCAAGACAATAAAAAACTCTCATACAAGAGAGAACCTATTAAACCTAACCAAGAAAAGCAACCGCAGGCACCCATTGAAGCAGATGCAGCAGAAATCATTTCTCCGCCTACTTCAGCTTTTGATGTAGATCCTTTTGAAGCATTTCAAAACTATGAATTCGATGAGTATCAATTTAATACAGATGACTTGAATTCAGTTGAGGTCGCACCTGAAGGTAATTTATACGATCTTCTTGAAAATGTTGCTTTATTTTATGAAAAACAACTTCCAAATAGCCAAATTGCGCAACAGTATTTTCAGCGACGCGGACTAAGTGATACCACGATTAAGTATTGGCGATTAGGTTATGCCCCAGAAGATTGGCAACATCTTGAAAAAGCATTTCCGCAAGATATTGAAGGATTAAAACTACTCGGTTTGATCAGAACCAGTGATTCTGGTCGTGATTTTGATCTACTACGAGAACGTGTCATTTTTCCTATACGTGATGCAAAAGGTCGCGTTGTCGGATTTGGTGGACGAGCATTGAATGACGAGATCAAACCCAAATATATCAACTCGCCAGACTCTGAAGTTTTCCATAAAAACCAACTACTCTATGGCTTATATGAAGGTCGTAAGCTCAAAGCCAATCATTGGTTAATGGTTGAAGGTTACATGGATGTCATCGCATTACAGCAAGCTGGCATTCCTGGCGCAGTTGCCACCTTGGGGACGGCGAGCAATGCTGATCATTTGAATCTATTATTTAAACAAAACAATCAGTTAACTATTGCTTTTGATGGTGATTCGGCTGGTCAAAAAGCAGCTCGACGCACTTTAGAAATTGCACTTCCCCTCTTAAATGATGGTCGTGAACTGAAATTTTTTATTCTACCTGCGGAGCATGATCCTGACTCATTAGTTCGTAAGGAAGGTGTTGAAACTTTCAATCGACTTTGGCAACAATCACCACTCTTATCTGAGTTTGCTTTTTCACTGCTCAGTCAACAATATCAAATCAATACACCTGAAGGTAAAAGTCAGGTCATGGCTGAGCTAAATCAACTCACCAATCTGATGCCTAATCAAGGTTCGTATCGCTATTTGATTCGTCAATATTTCAAAGAAAAATTAGGATTCAATAAAAAGTGGCAACCTCAAGTGAGTCTTGACGCTTCATTATCATTTAATATTCGCACACGAGATGAAGATTTCGCAGTCGCAATGTTAATGTACCATCCATTTCTTTATATTCATTTTGAAGTATTACGTGCAGTGATTCCTGAAGATGAATTGCTTGCAAAAGTATTAAAAATTTTTAATGTCATTTTTGATGACCTGCCAGACGACCAAGAGCTAGCGAGTTATTATATTTTGGGTGCTTGTAGCCCATTTCATCATGAACTCTCTGAGATTTTAAAACGTACCAATATTCAAACACTCACTGAAGCCCCTGAAATGGCTGATAAACTTGCCTCAGAATACTCGCTTTCACTTCAAGAAAAATATCTGAGAATCAAATTTAAAGCAGCAAAATCATTAAACGAGTCTAAAAACTTAAGACAACAACTGAATGAGCTAACCAAAAAAATTGGACTACGCTTACTACATGAATAAATAAAAGCGGTCAGTGACCGCTTTTATTTTTTTAGTTTTCGCTGAGCACTAAAAATATCTTCTAAATGTTCTTTAATCGTTTCATAGACATCAGGATTTTCATCTTTAGCGACTTCTCTGAGTAAGATGGATGTAGGATGTAATAGCTTTTGCGTCAAACGATGCGCCATTTCCTGCATGACAATGGCTGCATCATCGCCAGAGGCTAAACGATCTAATGCATGGTTTAATTCAAATGCTTTAACTTCTTCTCCATGAGCCCGATACTCACTAATAGTCGCTCCAGCTTGTGAAACTTTCTGCTGAGTCACCAATTGTGTTGCTAATTGGTTGACCATCACTTCAGCTTCAACAGCGGCTTGGCGTCGCTGCGCTAAGTTTTCGTCAATGACACCTTGAAGATCGTCCACCCCATAAAGGTAAACACCATCCAAACTTTCAACCTTAGACTCAATATCGCGAGGAACAGCCAAATCGACCATCAACATTTGACGGTAACGACGTTTTTTGAGTGCTGACTTAACATCTTGATAGGAAATGACCTGATGTAAACTTCCTGTACAACTTGAAATCACATCAGCGCGATGTAAATTTTGAGCTAAATCAACAAAAGGAATAATTTCTACCGCAACACGATGTGATATTTCTTGCGCCAAAATTTCCGCCCGTTCCTGACCACGGTTACAAATTAAAATTTTAGCAACGCCCATTTCAGCCAAGTGCTTTGCAACCAAGCTATTCATTTCACCTGCTGCAACCACCATGACGGTTAATTGTTCAGGCTTACTAAAAACTTGTAGTGCTAACTGTGCTACCGCATAACCCATGGATACAGCATGACTACCGACCGCTGTTTCTGAACGCACTTTCTTAGCAGCATAAAATGCATATTCGAAAATACGATTTAAATTTTGTGAAACAACTTCAGACTCTTTTGCTAAATTAAGTGCAGACTTAACTTGCCCCATAATCTGAGGCTCTCCAAGCATGAGTGAATCTAATCCTGATGCAACACGCATCAAATGTGTCACAGCATCTGTATTTTCATAACGGTAAATATGATTTTGTAATTGTTTTACATCAATGCCATTTTTTTGAGCGAGCCAATTTAATACCATGTCCGCATTATCGGCGATGGCGTAGACTTCAGTACGATTACAGGTTGACACCACAACCATATCGTTCAGCTGGTCATGGTGACTTTGTTCAGTCAACAATAGTTTTAACTTTTCAGGGTTAAAAGCAACTTGCTCTCGTAATTCAACTGAGGCTGTTTGATGGTTGACACCCAATGCAAAGAAAGACATATCAGATCATCAATTCGCTAAATTTATGCTATTGTGCAATAACGGTGTCATAAAAAGCAGTACTTGGATAAAAAAATTGCGTCAAACAATGAGCCGCACAACCGGCATAACAATTCGACAGTATTCTACCACACTCTTGTTAGTGAGTAGCATGACTTACAGTGCTCATATTAGAGCATCTGGAGAATTTTACCATGCCAATTTAAATCATAAAGTTTTACAACAGGCGATGGTTGCAGAATTTGCTTTAGCTGCACATGACACACCGACTGCTTTACACAACTATACCGTACTTGCAATCCAAACCAGTTCAACAGCTTTAAAACAACGTGCACTTAACGTTGCACTCGAACAAAACGACTTACAAGCCGCTTTAGATATTGCAACCCATTGGGTCGTGCAAGAACCCAAAGATGTACCTGCAAAATTCTATCTTGCGCATATCGCATTAAAGTCACACGAATATGAACTTGCTGCTGATGTGCTCGATGATATTTTAAATTTAGATCCTGAATCAGATTTAGAACAAATTCTTGAAGGAATTTCTCCGGAATCCCCTGAGGATCGAGCATATTTATTAAACACTTTGCGTAATAGTAAAACGCGTAACAATCCTTCAATTCTCGTTTTGATTGCGAGTTTACAAGCACAAAATAATGAAATCGAAAATGCCTTAATTACTTTAAATAAAGCATTAAAAAAACGCCCCAAATCAACAGGGTTTATCTTACTGAAAGCCAACTTACTCATGGCTTTAGGCGACGAAGAAGAGACGCTAAAATGGTTTGAAAAAAGTGCTCGTAAAAATCGTAATAATTTAGAGCTCAGTCTGGCTGAAATCCGCTACTTAATTAAACTGAATAAAAATGAACAGGCGTTAAGCAAATTAAAACGCATCATAAAAAAATGGCCTGATTCGGAAGAAGCTCTTTTTATCGCTGGTCTAACCTCAATTGATCTCAAAGAATATGAGCTTGCTGAACAGTATTTGGTCGAACTACGTGCATCTGGACAGTATCAAAATGATGCTTATTTTTATTTGGCATTAAATGCTGAACGAAAACAACATTTTGAAACAGCTAAAGCTTATTATCGACTTGTAGATGGTAATTTATATATGGTTTCTAGACGAAATCTAATTTCAATCTATGACAAACAAAATCGCTTAAGTGATGCGCTGCGCTTTCTGACTCAGGAACGGGTGAATTACCCCCAACATGCGAGTTTCTTATATCAAGCACAAGCTGAAATACTCAAAAAAATGGGCAATAACAAAGCTGCCTTGGGCTTACTCAAAGAAGCGGCTAAAAACTTAACTGATGACCCTGAAATTTTATATTCTCAAGTCTTATTACTTGATCCATTTACGGATCGCGATCAATTAGATGAATTGCTTAAAAAATTACTCACGATCGAACCCAATAGTCCAACATATCTGAATGCGTATGCATATACTCTGGCGTTGCAAAATCGTCGTTTAGATGAGGCGAGACAATATGCCGAACAAGCTTTAGACAATGCCCCAGAACAAGCATCTATCTTAGATACCTTAGGCTATATCTGCTTTCTTCAAAACGATTTTGACACTTCCACCCGTGTACTTGCGAAAGCATATCAACTCAGCCAAAGTCCAAATATCGGCATTCGATATGCTAAATCGCTTTATATGCTGGGTTCACTGGAAGAATTTAGCCAAGTGTTACATCAACTCCATCAAAATCATCCAAATCATCCTCAATTGGATCAACTCGATAGTTTATTGTTGCCACAAAATATCAAAAAGAGTTAATACTGTATGATCTTAAATTTAAAATCATTATTGCTGATTGCCACAAGTAGTGCGCTTCTTGGGTTAACTGGCTGTCAAGCAATTCAAACTCAACCATCACCGCCAACAACGCAAAACCTTGTACAATCAAATCAATTTAATCTTCAGGGTAAAATTGGCGTTAAGACCCCCAAGCAATCAGGCAGTGCTTTTTTTACTTGGCAACAGCAAGATGAACAGTTTGATATCGAGTTAAGCGGAATTCTTGGAGTCGGTAAAACTCAAATCTCAGGTCAACCTGGTCAAGTGACACTGAACAGTGCCAAAACTGGTGAAATTACAGCCAACTCACCTGAAGAGTTATTGTTTCGTGCAACAGGTTGGGAAGCACCAATTACTTATTTAGTCGATTGGGTACAAGCTAAGCAAGCGACTGAAGAAGCTGAAATTCAAAAAGACGAATCGATGCGAATCAGTGAAATTAAAGAACAAGGTTGGCATATTCAATTATCTTACAACGGTCAATCTACACAACCAAACCGTTTGATTTTAAAGCAACAACTTGAAGATGGAACTGAAAATCGTATTACAATGGTAATTCAAAATCGTTAAGTTTGATTATTTATGATTCGTGTACCCTCCCCTGCAAAACTGAATTTGTTTTTACACATTACGGGGCGCCGTGAAAATGGTTACCATGAGTTGCAAACTATTTTTCAGTTGATAGATCTTTGTGATTGGATGGAATTTACTCCAATCTCTAACCAATCTATCTCCATTTCAGGCCTATCAGAAGTAAGTCTTGAACAAAATTTGATTTATCGTGCAATGATGATGCTGAAACCCTATGCCAAAAGTGAAAAATTAGGCATTCATGTCAACATCGAAAAAAATATACCGATGGGTGCAGGACTCGGTGGTGGCTCTTCAAATGCGGCTACCGCGTTATTAATCATGAATCAACTTTGGCAATGTGGCTTAAATCGTGATCAATTAGCAGAAATTGGTGTACAACTGGGTGCTGATGTTCCCATCTTCATCCATGGTCGTAATGCATGGGCAGAAGGTATTGGTGAACACTTAACATTCATAGACTTAGATCAAAAACAATACATTGTGTTAAAACCTGACTGTTTTATCAGCACTCAACTGCTTTTTTCACAAAAATCGTTGACAAGAGACACGAAGACCTCTAAATTTTGCGCCTATCAGATAAAGCCATCTGATTTCAGAAATAACTTTGAACCTCTGGCAAGAAGTCTATATGCTGAAGTCGATGAAGCAATGCAATATTTAGATCAGTTCGGTGTTGCAAAACTTACAGGTACAGGTGCTTGTGTTTTTACTGAAGTAACGACTGAAATGAACATTGATGACATTCTTGCTCATTCACCTTGTAAAGCTTACTTAGTGAATAGTTTAGAACAATCACCATTGAATCAAATCATCGTTTAAATGATAGGGGCGTCGCCAAGTGGTAAGGCAGCGGGTTTTGATCTCGCCATCCGTTGGTTCGAATCCAGCCGCCCCTGCCATCATTTTCACCTGTAAGATGTATCGTGTTTTAGGGGCGTCGCCAAGTGGTAAGGCAGCGGGTTTTGATCTCGCCATCCGTTGGTTCGAATCCAGCCGCCCCTGCCATCTCATTCTATACATTTCAACCGCCAAGGGTGCTTCATGCCCAATCTTGTCGTTTTTAGTGGAACTGCGCATCCACAATTCGCCCAAAAAGTCGTTAGCCACTTGCATATCCCTCTAGGTGCTGCATCTGTAGGTCAATTCTCTGATGGTGAAATCGCTGTCGAAATCACTGAGAATGTCCGTGGTAAAGACGTATTCATCGTTCAGCCTACTTGTGCTCCAACTAATGATAACCTTATGGAAATCTTAGTAATGGCAGATGCATTGCGTCGTGCAAGTGCTGGTCGTATCACTGCTGTGATTCCTTATTTCGGTTATGCTCGCCAAGACCGTCGTCCTCGTTCTTCACGTGTTCCAATTACTGCAAAAGTGGTAGCAGATATGCTAACAACTGTAGGTATTGACCGTGTTGTGATGATCGATCTTCATGCTGACCAAATTCAAGGTTTCTTCGACATCCCTGTAGACAACATTTACGGTACGCCAGCGCTTTTAGCTGACTTACGTCAACAGTCTCATGACAACCTTATGGTTGTTTCGCCAGACGTTGGTGGTGTTGTTCGTGCTCGTGCTGTTGCGAAACAAATGGGCGATATCGATTTAGCTATCATCGACAAACGTCGTCAAAAAGCAAATGAATCACAAGTGATGCATTTGATTGGTGATGTTAAAGATCGCGACTGTGTGATCGTTGATGACATGGTTGATACAGCTGGTACTTTATGTAAAGCCGCTGATGCATTGAAGACTTTTGGTGCGCGTCGTGTCGTAGCATATGCTACTCACCCTGTTTTATCTGGTAAAGCGATCGAGAATTTGAAAAACTCTGTTATCGACGAACTTGTTGTGACAGATACAATTCCGCTTTCAGAAGAGGCTTTAGCTCTTGGTAAGATTCGCCAAGTTTCAGTTGCGAGTATGGTTGCTGAAACAATTCGTCGTATTAACAACGAAGAATCTATTAGCGCAATGTTTGATTCTTATCTATAATAGAGCGCTAAAATTTTAAAGCCCTGCCTTTTGGTAGGGCTTTCTATCACTAGATCGGTCGCAGATCTAGTTCACTTAACTTAAATAGGATGTCTCTCATGGCAAACTTCGTATTAAATGCAGTAGCACGTGAAGAAGCAGTACAAGGGAAAGGTGCGAGCCGCCGCCTTCGTCTTCAATCTAAAGTTCCTGCTATCATCTATGGTGGTGATGCTGCACCTGTAGCAATTACACTTGAGCTTCGTCAGCTTGTTAAATACTTAGAAGACAACGCTTTCTTTGAAGAAGTAATTGAAATTGATGTTGATGGTAAAGTTGAAAGCGTTAAAATCCAAGCTTTACAACGTCACCCAGCTAAAAACACTCCAATGCACGCTGACTTCAAACGCGCATAAGTGTTGATGGTGTAAATTAGTGTCTCATATTTCACTGATTGTTGGTTTGGGCAACCCTGGTAAAGAGTATGCTCAAACCCGCCATAATGCAGGCTTCTGGTATGTAGAACGTCTTGCAGAACAATATGGCATAACACTTAAAAATGACCCTAAGTTTAATGGATTAAGTGGTCGCGGTAATGTAGAAGGACAAGATGTTCGACTTTTATTACCTTCAACCTTTATGAACCGTTCTGGTCAAAGTGTTGTACCCTTCGCAAAATTCTACCAAATCTCTCCAGAAGCAATGCTTATTGCTCACGATGAACTTGATATGGATCCAGGTATCATTCGCCTCAAAACGGGTGGTGGTCATGGTGGTCATAACGGTTTACGTGACATTGTTCCTCATACTGGCCCTAACTTCCATCGTTTACGTATTGGAATTGGACACCCTGGATCAAAAGACCGTGTATCAGGTCATGTTCTAGGTAAAGCACCCTCAAGTGAACAAACGCTCATTGACGATGCAATTCATCACGCACTAAGTCGTACAAAATTATTAGTGAATGGTGAAATTCAGCAGGCAATGAATCAAATAAATGCCTACAAGCCGTAGTTGATAAATTTAATTTTTGTTCAACAATTTTTCTTGCCACGATGAAAATTTGAGGGCAAAATGCGCTTTCAAATGCTTCACCCAAATTAAAAAACTGTTGTTTCTAGATAATAAAACAATCTTAGAACAACTCAGGAGACGCTTCCCATGCTATCTCGTTTATTAAAAGCTAAAATCCACCGTGCAGTTGTAACACAAGCTGAACTTCATTATGAAGGTTCATGTGCAATTGATGGTGTATTACTAGATTTAGCTGGTATTCGTGAATATGAAGAAATTCATATTTGGAATGTAACTAATGGCAAGCGTTTTACAACTTACGCAATCCGTGGTGAAGAAAACTCAGGCATTATTTCTGTAAATGGTGGTGCTGCTCACCAAGCAGATTTAGGTGACATTATTATTATCGCGACTTTCGGTGATTTTACTGTTGCAGAAGCTGATGCACATAAACCACGTTTGGTTTATGCAAATCCAGATAACACTGTGAATCACACAGCAAATTGTATTCCTGTCCAAGTTGCTTAATGATTGACTAAAAACTCGCTTACTTTAGCGAGTTTTTTTATAACAAATTAT
>NZ_JFYL01000060.1 GCF_000632455.1 Acinetobacter sp. Ver3 | reverse complement strand
AGGTTGAGGTGGTTTTTTACTTTCGCAAGAGGTCTATTAATGTTGATAACAATCACATTTATTAATATTGTTTGTTTTTAATTGCAAATATAATTAACATTGTGACTTTTATCACAATATTGATGGGTAAATTAGTAAGTCAAATTTTTATTAATCAACTTTAAATAATTACATCATTAGACCTCTTTCATAAATCATTTTTTAACCATTTAAATCACTAATGCAAGTTCCCTCTCCATGTAGGAGAGGGTTAGGGAGAGGTTATTTTTCTAATATCACCATCATCCTCTTGTGCAGTAACCTGCTCATCCCAAAGGGAGAAGGGACTTTTCTTTATTTTAAAACACCATCTGAATGATTGTTTTTTGATTTATGAAAGGGGGCTATTATTCATTTACGGATGCGCCCCCTTCCTTCCAAACGAAGAAAAGTGATCGACATTAAATTTTCAACTCGCTTGTGATTATTTTTAGAGTGGTGTAAGTGAGTGATTTAAGAAGGGGCTATTTACCAAGAATAGTTTCTAAAACGAATTTAGAACCGATAAAGCCAATGGCTAAGAGCATAAAACCTACAATAGTAAAACATCTAGCTTTTTGCCCACGCCAGCCAAAACGGTAATGCCCAAATAATAAAGCACCATAAACAAACCAAGAAACAATACTAAATGCTGTTTTATGCGCTAAATGTTGAGCAAAAAAATCATCAATCGTAAAAAAGCCGAAGATAAGTGCAGTACTTAATAAAATGAAACCTGTAACAAGCATATCGAATAACAGAGATTCCATTGCTTGATAGGAGGGTAATAGATTTACCCAAACACGATGTTTCTGTTTGTTTTTTAACTCACGATCTTGTAACCACAACAAAACTGCGTGAATTGTTGCCATTAATAGCACTGCATAAGCTGAGAGTGACAAAATAATATGGACATCAAGTCCAAGTGTGTTCTGTTTAAGTGTAAGTATAGGCTGGCTCAAGGAATAGCCTAAAATTAAACCCAATGCAGCTACTGGTATTCCAATCAGATTTAGCGCAAGTACAGGTCGATAAGTGCTATAAAGCAGGCTCAATAACAACATGAGTGCTGAAGTAAATGAAAGGAGATTAAAAACATTATAGTTAATGCCGAAAGGCGTTTTCATATCTATCAATAAGACGACAGCATGCAAGATCAAGCCTAATCCAGCTACGAGACTGATAAACCAATGATTAGGGACACGTTTAGTCATTAAATGGGTAAATAAATACCAAAAGGCAGTGGTATAGGCGATCAATGCTAAAATTGTGTAAACCAAAGGGAGGCTAATCATGTCAAACCTTTTTATGGATGCTGAATATTCATCTAATAAGATATAAATTCCAAACGAACTACAGTATCCTATAGCATCTTATGCATAAATTTTCTATTTTAAGAAAGATTTTTTTGCAACAACCATTTTAAGCGGATTTTGCAATGTTTGATACCTTAACAGAACGACTCACGCAGAGTTTAAGAAATGTTACTGGCTCTGGGCAACTGACCGAAGACAATATTAAAGATACGTTACGTGAAGTGCGTATGGCACTTCTTGAAGCCGATGTTGCACTTCCTGTAACTCGTGAATTTATCGCGAAAGTTAAGGAAGAGGCATTAGGTCAAGAGGTGATGTCACAGTTATCTCCAGGCCAAGCATTCGTCAAAATTGTTCATGATGAGCTCACCAAAATGATGGGTGAGGCAAATGAAAGTCTTGATCTTGCTGCAAAGCCTCCCGTTGTTGTTTTATTGGCTGGTTTACAAGGTGCAGGTAAAACGACGACTGCTGCAAAATTAGCTCGTTTTTTACAAGAGCGACAAAAGAAAAAAGTCGCAATGGTTTCTGCCGACGTCTATCGTCCTGCAGCGATTAAGCAGCTCCAGACTGTAGCAGGTGAAGTCGGCGCGATTTTCTTTGAATCAAGTGCTGATGAAAAGCCAATTACGATTGCAAACCGAGCAATTGAACAAGCCAAAATTCAATTTGCGGATGTATTGATTGTCGATACTGCAGGTCGTTTACATATCGATGACGATATGATGGGCGAAATTAAAGAATTGCATGCAGCGATTAATCCTACAGAAACACTGTTCGTTGTAGATGCAATGACCGGTCAGGATGCTGCAAATACAGCAAAAGCATTCAATGATGCATTGCCTTTAACCGGTGTGATTCTTACAAAAACTGATGGTGATGCGCGTGGTGGTGCAGCACTTTCTGTTCGTGCAATTACTGGTAAGCCTATTAAATTCTTGGGGATGGGGGAGAAACTCGATGCCCTTGAACCATTCCATCCTGAGCGTGTAGCACAACGTATCTTAGGTATGGGTGATGTTCTTTCTTTGGTTGAAGAGCTTGAACGTAAAGTCGACAAAGAAAAAGCTGAAAAAATGGCGAAAAAACTGCAAAAAGGCGGCAGCTTCAACTTTGAAGATATGCTGATGCAGTTTGAACAAATGAATAAAATGGGCGGTATGATGGGCTTCTTAGACAAGTTGCCTGGCATGAGTAACTCAGGAATTCAGGATGCGATTGCTCAAGCAAATCCTGAAAAGCAAGTGAAGAAAATGGAAGCGATTATTCAATCGATGACCATCAAAGAGCGTCGCAATCCTGACTTGATGAATCCAAGCCGTAAAAAACGTATCGCAGCAGGTTGTGGTATGGATGTTGCTGAAGTCAATAAGCTGATCAAACAACATGCCCAAATGGCAAAAATGATGAAAAAATTTGCGAATCCATCGGGTATGGCGAAAATGATGAAATCATTAAGCGGTATGCAAAAGAAATTTGGTGGCGGCGGTGGCGTTGGTCCGTTATTCGGTGGAAAAGATCCAAAATAATTCCCAAAAATTAAAAAGGCGCTGTGGCGCCTTTTTTCATGCTACATAATTTTGCAAACTTACTATTTAGTTTAAAAAATAATCAATTCATGATGTTGAGAATACAGTCAAGAGTGCAAGAAAATGACACAGGTTTATGTTGTGCATGGATATACGGCAAGCCCTGAAGAAAATTGGTTTCCATGGATACAACAACAAGCTGATCAGTATGGTATTCCATTAAAAGTATTGAGATTAGATCCTTCTGAGACGCCACTATTAGGAACGTGGCAACAACAAATGAAAGAGCAAATAGCTCAAATTGATGATCAAACAATTTTTGTTGCTCACAGTCTCGGGTGTATTGCAACTTTACATTACTTAAGCCAAGTGCTTTTAAACCAAAAAATCAAAAAATTAATTCTAGTTGCTGGTTTCAATGGACGTTTAGGGCGGCTTGAGCAAGTTAATCCATTTATTGATGCAGCAGATATAGATTTTGAACTCATTCGTGACCAAGTTCATGATCGCGTGGTCATTTATTCTGAAGGTGATAAGAGCGTTCTGCCTAAATTTAGTTTCCAACAAGCTGAAAGTATTGATGCACATGTCGTTGCTGCAGAACATCAAGGGCATTTTATTGATTCAGAAGGTTGTACTGCATTGCCTGAGGTTTGGGCTGAGATTGTTCGAGATTAATTCAGAAGCTATAAGCTCTCACTGACGTGTTTAACGTGATGTCACCCACATATTGATTTCTGCTCTAAAGACAAGCGCTTGGTTTTGATCATGGACTTCGATACACGCTACAAATTTATTTGGTATGGATTGACCCGCTTGAATTGGCGTCAGAGGATAAGCAACTGCTGTTAAATCGGTCGTTGCTTTTTTAATATAGTTGACTTGCATACCATCGGGTATCCATCGATGGCTTGGTGGAAGAGTGACTTCTGTCATTAGACCACCAGTAAGCTCTGCCAAATTACACAATGCGATCGCATGTATAGTATCGAGGTGATTTAAAACCCTTTTTTCTTTAGACATCTGGACCTGACAAAAATCTGGTCTCAATTCAATAATTTTCGTGCGAATCGACTTGAAATAAGGTGCTTTGAGTTGGATCACTTAATTGAAAAGTATTTTCCCAAAGGGCAGTTTCTTCGCGATATTCCAAACGTTTAACGTCCTGTTATTCATGTTGTTCAGCCTGTTTTTTTGTATTTTGGATGTGTGTACTGACACTGAGTGAATAATTTTTTGTTTTAAGAGACACTCAGTTCAGCAGACCTGATGACCAAGTTATGTTTTTTGTTGCGTGACAGCAAGATAGCGTTGTAAGCCTTTTAATAATAAATCGGTTTCAATTTTCGGGTCATAAGATTGTAAATATTGAGCAAAAAGTGCTGCATCTCCACCTGTAAGGATTAATTTTCTTGGAGATGTTGTTAAAACTTTTTCGATCATACTGACCAATCCCAATAAAATACCATGATGAACAGCATCCATTGTATTTTGCCCAGGACTTAACTCATCAAATGCAGCATCAGGGATTTTGATCCCTTTGGTATTTTGAATAAGTGAGTCTCGTTGTAGATAGAGATTAGGTACGATATATCCCCCTAAATGTGTAAATCCATCTGCTAAATCAATTGTTAAGGCCGTTCCACAACTGATCACGCAATATTTCTCTTGAGGATCGGTGACGACCGCTAGAACTTGTAGCCAACGATCGATACCCAATTGATTCGGTTCTGTATATCCACATTGGAGTCCTGCATATTCTTGATGAACTTTAGCAACGACAATTGGGATATCCAGCAGTTTTAAAATTTTGAGTATGCGATCGTTATTTTTCTTGTCTTGAACAGATGAGATACCGACTTCTGATAGGTTTTGAGATTTAAAGTGTTGGATGAGACCCAACATTAAGTCCGCAGGAGATTGTAGATGAAGCTCCGCCACATGCTCCAAGATTTGCTCACCTTCCGTGATCCAATATTTTAAACGCGTATTGCCTATATCTAACCAAAGACGTTTCATCATGTATTCGCTGACCTATCTTTTCTCTATTTTTTTAAGCGTAAACGCCCTTGATACAAACCGATTAAACCTTGTTCAGTCAAAATATTAATTCGACCATCGTCTCCAATACCTTTAAAGATACCTTGTACTGTTTTATTCACTTGCTCAAATTCTACAGTCTGATTCATAAAAGCAGCATAGTGATTGAAACGTACTGAGAGATTATAACTTCCGTGCTCAAACCATTGTCCGGCTTGCATGATGGCAAGATAAAGCTCTGAAATAATCTTAATTCGATTTGGATGAGCTAAACCCAATTGCATGATTGATGTGGTTTGCTGTTCGATTGCTGCATCAGAAACAGGCAATAAATTAATACCAACACCAACAATCGCCTGATGTGGGGTTACAGGCTCTACCAAAATGCCACCCCATTTGCCTTGCGCACTATAAAGGTCATTTGGCCATTTGATTTGTAAATGATCCAATGACTTAAATGAAGGAATTTGCAAAATATTAAGTGCAATCTCAAGGGATAGTCGACCATCTAAGGGTGTTTTGGTTTCTAGCAATGTGCTTAAATAAATATTCCCGACTGGGGAAACCCATTGTCGTTGATGTTGTCCACGTCCCTGAGTTTGAGTCTCACTGCATACAAGAATACCCTGTACACCTTTTTTGATGAGTGCGCGTACTTCATCATTGGTTGAAGTGGTGCTCTGTTTTAACAGTAAAACTTCTGGAAGTTGTTGAGCTTCAGTTAAAAGCTGACTGAGGTGGCGAGTCTCTAAATCCATGTTGAATCTGAGAAGAGTAAAAGATTTATGGAGTTAATCATATATTTAGCTATTGGTGCAATCGCTGGTTTTACTGCAGGGTTGTTTGGCGTGGGCGGTGGATTAATCATCGTACCCATTTTATTTATTGTATTTACCCAAATGGGTTATGACCCAACTGTCATTATGCACATGGCGCTTGGAACATCATTGGCTACGATTGTGGTCACATCGATTAGCTCAGTTATGGCACATCATAAAAAAGGTGCAGTGCTATGGTCAGTATTTAAAAATTTAGCGCCAGGTTTGGTACTGGGTTCATTTTTTGGTGCTGGATTGGCCAGTATTATCTCTGGACCAATGCTGCAATTGATTATCGGTTGTTTCGCAATTTGGGTTGCATACCGTATGTTCCGTGGTGCTAATGTGGTGGTCGATCAATCTAAGCAACTACCTTCTGTACCTGCTCAATTGGCTGCGGGAAGTGGAATTGGGGTGGCTTCAGCAATTTTTGGGATCGGTGGAGGAAGTTTAACCGTACCTTATTTAAATCATCATGGGGTGGTGATGCAAAAAGCTGTTGCAACATCTGCTGCATGTGGACTGCCGATTGCTTTAGCAGGTGCATTTGGATTTATGTTCTACGGACAAAAAGCACCTGCTGAAATCGAAAATGCCATTGGATATGTTCATGTTTATGCATTCATTGGCATTAGTGTAATGAGTTTTATCACCGCAAAAGTAGGAGCAAAAGTTGCACATAAACTGTCAGCAGCGATGTTGAAAAAATGTTTTGCAGCTTTGCTTACAACTGTAGGGATTTATTTTATTTATCAAGGCGTATTTTGAGAAAAATATGCCAAATCATTCTCGAAAATAATGATGTGTATTGACTTAAAAATTTGATAAATTGTCAGACAAAGACATAGTCAGTATGATGCTATTGGTATAAAAACAATAAAATAGCATCATGCTTGATGAAGTGTGAGTAAAAAAATAAATAGGAATATTATGCAATTGGAAGAAGTGGACAGCCTTTCAGAGCAAATAGCCAGACATATAAGTGAACAGATTATTAGTGGCGAATTGGTCGAAGGTGAACGTATACAAGAATTGCGTATCGCTAAAGAATTAGACGTGAGTCGAGGTTCGGTACGTGAAGCTTTATTATTACTTGAACGCACGCATTTAATTGAAATTTATCCAAGACGCGGCGCAATTGTGTCAGAAATGTCTGCCCAACAAGTGCGAGCTTTATTTGATACGAGTGCTCTTATGTTAGGGCAGATCGTCCAGCGTATGAGTGAAACTTGGCGTAATCATGAAGCTGAGGCGCTTCAGCAACTTTTGCAATATTTAATTGAACAAGTTAAACAAAGTAATACTGAAAAATTTTACGATGGTGTATTTCAATTTTTAGCTAAGCAACAAGATATGGTAGCCAACCCTTACTTAATGAAGTTTTATCGCGAACTGTTGCCATCTATACGTCGTAGTTATTTTTTAACCTTAAATACTTCGCGTAGAGAGCTCCAAGAAGCACTTGAATTAATTAAGCTCGTGATCGATGCAATTTTGATCCGAAAATCACAACAAGCTACTTTATTTATGGAAGATTTTTGCCGACACTTGCGCAATCTAGTGTTAGAGTCACTGACACGAATGAAACAAATTGAACTAGCTTGGGCGCGGAGATCGCGCAGATAATCAGGACACTATGCGATTAAGCAGCTTAAAACTCTCTGGCTTTAAATCTTTTGCGGATAGCAGCACCTTACAATTTAAAGCCAACCGTACCGCAGTCGTGGGACCAAATGGTTGTGGTAAATCCAACGTCATCGATGCAATCCGATGGGTGATGGGAGAGTCAAGCGCACGCCAGTTACGTGGTGGAAGTATGCAGGATGTCATTTTTACTGGGACAGCAAAGCGTAAACCAGTGGGAATGGCGAGTGTAGAATTACGCTTCGAAAATACCTATGGAAAATTAGGTGGAGCATATAACGCTTATAGTGAGTTGGCGGTACGTCGCCAAGTCAATCGCGATGGTAAATCTGAATATTTTCTTAATGGTACAAAATGCCGCCGCCGTGATATTACAGATATTTTTTTAGGAACAGGCTTAGGTCCTCGTTCGTATGCGATTATTGAACAAGGCATGATTAACCGTTTGGTCGATGCAAAACCAGATGAAATGCGCGTTTATATCGAAGAAGCTGCTGGAGTATCACGTTATCAAGCACGTCGTCGTGAGACGATGCAACATTTAGAACATACTCATCAAAATTTAAGTCGTCTAAATGACATTGCTGTTGAATTAAAATCCCAATTAAAGACACTAAAGCGTCAAGCAGAAGCTGCACTTCAATATAAAGCTTTAGAGACTGAAATTCGAACTTTGAAAGTTGAGATACTTTCATTTCAATGCCATCAAAGTGAACGAATTCAACAAGAATATACAACTGAAATGACTGAATTGGGTGAGCAATTTAAGCTTGTTCGTTCTGAACTCACCACTGTTGAGCATGATTTAACAGCAACAAATGAGTTATTTCAGCGATTAATGCAACAATCCACACCACTTCAGCAAGAATGGCAACAAGCTGAAAAAAAGCTGGCTGAATTACAAGCCAATTTGGATCAAAAACAGCAATTGTTTGCTCAAAATACTTTAACTTTAAAGCAGCTTGAAGAGCAAAAAATACAAACCAAAGAGCGGATGCAACTGATTGATATTCAGTTGGAAGATTTGATCCTCCAGCAAGAACATCAAGCAACAACATTGAGTGATACTGAATCAAATGCACAGCTTGATTTACAACAATTCAATGAGCTGAAGGCAAAGCAACTTGAAGCGCAAAAATCATTTTCTGAAATAAAAGCATTGGTTGAAAAGCAACAACAGCAACGTGCACAAATGTTGGCGCAGAGTGATCAATTGGCTAAAAATGTGCTTCGAATTGAGCAGCAAAAACAAACTTTGCTCGAACAAAAATCTCAAAATCAAGCACAGTATGAACAGGATGATATTGACAATCTCCTGCATGAAAAAAATGATGTACAGATTGAAATCGTTCGTCTAGAAGAAAGAATTGAGAAATTAGAAACTCAATTGAAACGTGATCAAATCTCATTGACTGAGCAAAAAAGTAAATGCACAGATTTGAATTCACACATACAGATTTTGAAATCTGAACAAAAACAATTACAACAGCTTGTGGTGAAAGTCAGTCGACATGCATCGAAGAGCAATGACCCTTTAATGCAAATTTTGAAGCTAAAAGATCAGGCGAAACCATTTGCAGCATTGGTCGAAAAATTTCTGTCAAAGTGGCTGCATGCGAATACGTTAAAGAGTGAAGATTTATTTCAGACCGAATCTGCCCGTCAATTAAAAGTTATTCAGCAAGATGTATCTGGGACTGTACTTGGTTTACCCACATTAGCGAGCTGGATTGATTTCCCCCAAAACTCATTATGGTTAAACGTTGCGATAGCTCAAGATTTTGAGCAGGCGCTTCAATTACAGCCTCAATTAAAACAAGGTGAGTCTATTTTAAGTTTGGATGGCTATCATATGGGTCCTGACTGGATGATTGGTCTGTACTTTGATGAGTCGAGTCAAGATGCTCAAGGAGCACTTAGCCACCGAATTCGATTAGATGAAATTGATTCAGAGTTGACACAAATGGTGAAAGCGCATGAGTCAATGACGCTCGAACTCGCTGAGATGCAATTAAAGCTTGAACAAAAAAATAGTGAATGTACGGAGTTGCAAAAAGCGTTAAAAAATCATCAAGCCCTTGCTCACCAAGTTGAAGTGAAGATTGCAAAACAGCAAATGGCTCAGCAGGCTTTCGAGTCGCAAAATCTACACATCGAGTCACAAATTGCTCAACTTGATGCGCAGCTTGAAGAAGATGCGATGCAAAAAGATGATTTGGAAATCGATTTACATGCATTGATGCTTAAAATTGAACACAATCTTCCACACTACAAAACCTTAGAGTTTCAAGTTGAAGAATTGAATGATCAGGTTGAGCATCTTCAGGACTTAGTCTACAAAAAACAACAAGAGTTAGAAACAAACCGCCGTACTCATACGCAAAATCAGCAACAAATTGAGCTGTTGGAAAAAGATGCAAGTTTTCTAAAAACGCAATATCAGCAGATCATCACTCAAATTACACAAGCTAAAAATTTCGTGGATCCGATTCAATTAGAATTACCCACTTTGCAAAGCCAATATGAGGTTCAAAAGCAGCAGACTGAAAAGTTACAAAAGACTTGGTCCTCATGGCAAGTCGAACTTAATGAAATACAGTCTAAGCAACAAAAATTGACGGAGCTACGGTTAAATCATCAGCAAAGTGATGAGCACTTTAGAACCCAGTTAGAAGAGAAGCGTTTAGCATGGCAAGTGGCTAAATCTGATTTACAACATTATGCTGAACAATTAAAAGAGCTTAATGCAGAATTATTAGAAAATGTGAAAATTGATTTGAGTCAGCACCAACAGCAGTTAGAGCAGGCACAGCGTCAGTTTGACAAAATAGGCGCTGTGAACTTAGCAGCTTCAGAAGAGTATGAAGAAGTATCAAAGCGCTATGAAGATTTAAGCCATCAAATTGAAGATCTTGAAAAAACAGTCGCACAATTAAAGGATGCGATGAAAAGCATTGATCAAGAAACTAAAAAGCTATTCATGACTACCTTTGATCAAGTAAATGCGGAATTGCAAAACTTATTCCCAAAGGTGTTTAATGGTGGTGAAGCAAGTTTAAGTTTAGAAGATGATTGGCAATCTGGTGTAAAGCTAATGGCTCGACCACCAGGAAAGCGAAATAGTTCTTTAGCATTGTTATCAGGCGGTGAAAAAGCACTAACAGCACTAGCATTAGTTTTTGCTATATTTCGACTGAATCCAGCACCATTTTGTGTATTGGATGAGGTTGATGCACCGTTAGATGATGCAAATGTTGGACGTTTTTGTAATTTAGTAAAAGAGCTTTCTGAACAGGTCCAATTCATTTACATTACACACAATAAAGTTGCGATGACGATGGCTACTGACTTACTTGGTGTAACAATGCCTGAGCCAGGAACATCGAAGTTAGTCACTGTTGATCTAGAAGAAGCGAAAGAATACGGTTTAGCTGCGGAGTCTTAATATGGAAATCAGTACCATTATCGGAATTGTGATCGCAATCGTGATCTGTTGCATAGGGTTGTTTATGATCCTGCGCAAGCCGAGTGATGCAGCACCGTCATTAGATGCTGAATTACATATAAATGAACAATGTAATCAACCCGTCATTCCTCGTCATGTTCGTAGTCTTTTACAGGCGCAAGCCGCACCATTGGCTTCTTCTGAGCGTGTAGAACCAAGTTTGAAAGACATTGAAGCGAGTGATGTGGCTCGAGTGGATCAAACAGCTGATCAGCATGCTACAAAGACGCCTGAAAATATTCAAAAAACTGTAGAAGTGGTAGATACAGTGCAACTGAATACTTCAGTAGACCTTGCAGAGAAAGAAAGTAAATCTCTGCTCGACTCCAGTAAAAACTCGGACAGCACTGAGACTGACCCACTAGAAAAAAATACAGAAACAGTCGAGAGTAAAGCTCAGTCGATTGATGGTGTAACAGACACTCAAAGTGCAGATCTTATTTCCAAAGATTCAATCGTAGAAACTACAATTGAAGACTCTAAAAAAGTTGAGCCAAGTTTTGTATTAAATCCGAATATTCAAACTGCTGAAATCAAAGAATTTGAAGAGGAAAGCAGCATCTTGGATGTGCATTTACATGAACAGCAACGTTTTGATGATGAAAGTGCTTTAGCAAATGCCGAATACATTATTAGTTTGAATATGTATCCGAACCCTCGAAAAGCACTTTCAGGTGATAAAGCTTTGAAAGTGTTAATGAAATATGGATTGCGCTTTGGCGAAATGAACTGTTTCCATCGTTATGAAACTCCTGATGCAGTCAGCCCATTGCTGTTTTCCGTACTCAGAATCACAGATCAGGGTCCTGCAGGTTTCGATTTAGAAACATTATCCGGTGAACAAGTTCAAGGTTTAGCATTCTTCTTAGCATTACCGCATCATAATGTTCAAAAAGGCTATGACAGTATGGTTAGTATTGCAGGGCTTATTGCACGTGAAACAGATGGTACCGTCTATGATGAAAATAATCTTGAATTTACACCGCAGTTAAAAGAACACTGGCGCCATAAAGCGATCGACTATAGATCAGGTCAAGCTGTTTAATCACCTAGGTGACTTACTGAATTTGTGTAAAGTCATTTATACTGTTTAGGTTGAAATTATTGGGCGGAATTTTCCGCCCTTTTATATGGTGAAAATATGGATCAGAACGCTGTCGTTGCGCAAATGCGCCAACTCATTCAATTACTGGCTCGGCATAACCATGCTTATTATGTGATGGATCAGCCGACAATTGAAGACAGTGAATATGATCAATTGTTTTATCAACTAAAAAACTTAGAAGAACAATATCCTGATTTAGTACAGACGGATACACCGACCAATAAAGTCGGTGATAAACCTTTATCTAAGTTTGAAAATATTACACATACTGTTCCAATGTTGTCTTTGGGTAATGTGTTTAATCAGGATGAACTTTTTGCCTTTGCACGCAGAATTGAAGAGCGTTTACCGAACCAGAAAATCCAATACGACGTCGAACTTAAATTTGATGGGCTTGCGATCTCACTATGGTATGAACATGGTGTGTTGATTCGAGCGGTTACACGTGGGGATGGTGAAACAGGAGAAGTCATAACCCAAAATGTAAAAACAATTCGTAATTTGCCTAAAGTACTCATGATGTCTCAAGGTGTACCACCAGCGTTGTTAGAAGTTCGTGGCGAAGTACTAATGCCTAAAGCTGGATTTGTAAAGTTAAATGCTGAAAATGAGGCCAAAGGTGAGAAAACTTTTGCTAACCCAAGAAATGCAGCAGCAGGGAGTTTGCGTCAACTTGATCCGACCATAGCAGCATCACGACCACTTGCATTCTATGCTTATGGTATTGCGCAATGCATGCCACATCATGGTCTGAGCACGATGTCAGAGAGCTTAAATTGGCTTGAACAGTTGGGCTTTGCTGTTGGGGAAAAACATTTTGTTTGTGACAGTATTGAAGAGGTTCAAGCGGCTTATGAATCTGTAAATCAGGAGCGTCCAAACCTGTCAGTTGAAATTGACGGGATGGTGATAAAAGTCAATGATTTGAAGCAACAACAACAATTAGGCTTTTTAAGTCGTGAACCTCGATGGGCAACAGCATATAAGTTCCCTGCAGTGGCTGCGCTAACCACAGTTGAAAATATTGATTGGCAGGTAGGGCGTACAGGTACTTTAACGCCTGTAGCGCGATTAAATCCTGTATCGGTTGGCGGAGTCACAGTATCAAACGTGACTTTACATAATATTGGTGAAATACATCGCTTGGACGTGCGCGTTGGAGATACGGTGAGTGTCTATCGTAGCGGAGATGTTATTCCTAAAGTTGAAAAGGTTTGGCCAGAATTTCGACCTCTAGAAACCACTGAAATTCAATTGCCAGAACAATGTCCTGTATGTGCTTCTCCAGTTGTGATGCCCGAAGGCGAAGCTTTAGCACGATGTTCAGGGGGGCTTTATTGTGCGGCACAGCGTATAGAGGCGATCCGTCATTTTGTATCACGTAAAGCAATGGACATCGAAGGTTTGGGTGATCGTTGGGTTGAGTCTTTATTACATCTTGAACTCCTCAAAGATGTTGCAGACATTTACCACTTGCACGAGCATCGTGAAAAGCTGCTGACTATTGAAAAAATGGGTGAGAAATCTGTACAAAATCTCATAGACTCAATAGAAAGTAGTAAAAAAACAACATTAGCGGCATTTATTTACGCACTAGGCATTCGAGGAGTAGGCGAGACTACGGCTCGAATGTTAGCCAATACCTTCCAGACTTTAGATGCGCTGAAATCTGCTGATTTAGAAGCATTAAAGAAAACCCCTGATGTAGGTGATATTACTGCAGAATGGATATTAGACTTTTTCAAAGCTGAACATAATATTGAAGTATTAAATCGATTAATTGAGGCTGGAATTCATTGGGATGCACCGATAGCACCGACTCGACAACCTTTAAATGGTGAGAGCTGGGTGGTGACTGGTACTTTAAGCAGTATGGGGCGAGATGAAGCGACTCAACTCTTACAGGCATTAGGTGCACGTGTGAGTGGTAGTGTATCCAGTAAAACGAAATGCTTGGTTGCTGGTGAAAAGGCAGGTTCCAAACTTGAAAAAGCAGAAAAACTAGGTATTCCGGTGATGAATGAAGCTGAGTTTATTGCATTTATGATTCAGCATGGTCAGCTCACTGAACCTGAGTCTTAAGTGTATCTTGCACATAACGAAGGGCATCAATAGATGCCCTTTTTTCTCGAGTAATTAGATATTAACCACGTTTTTTGATAATGCCATCGTCAAGTAGCTGTTGAAAATGTTCTACGATACTTGTCTCAACGTCACGATATTGCATGCCTAATTCTTGCTTACTACGCTCAGCATTGAAGTAAATGGGGTAACCCACATTCAAGTCAACGAATTTTCGCGTATAGCCAAACAGAGGAGCGAATAATTTGAATAAAAACTTGGGGGCAATCATTCGTGGGAAAGGATAGCGTCCACCAAAATGTTGTCGTAATGTTTTACCCATTTCGAGTAGGGTCATCGTTTTAGCATTAATAATATATCGTCCATGTGCTTTAGGGTGAAGTGCTGCTTGGATATGCGCATGAGCGACATCTCGAACATCGACTAACCCATTCCACATTGGAGGAACACCAAATAAAGTCATGCCATTTCCAAATTGTTGAATGACTTCAACACTTCCAGATTGCGTAGAAGGTGTAAGTGATGGTCCAACAACCAATGAGGGATTGATACACACTAAATCCCATCGAGATTGTGCCTTTTGCATATCCCATGCTTTACGTTCTGCTGCGACTTTAGAGTAAAAATAAGGTTGGTGTTCGGCACTACTGGTGGTATTCCAATGGCTTTCTTCAAACTGGTTCTGCTCAGTTTTCAAAATATCCACTGCATCGCCATAAGTTGAAGCAATACTAGATGTGACAACGACACGTTTTACTGTATCTGTACGATTGACACTGTTCAGTACATTGGTCGTACCTTTTAGTGCAGGGTCAATCAAGTCTGTGATTGGATCTTTAAAGTTAGTCACTAAAAAAGGTGACGCCATATGGATCACAATTTCACAGTCTTTCATTGCTTCATCAAATGAACCTTCTTCTAAGAGATTTGCTTGAAATAACTTTAAAGCGCCTGAAGTTTGAGATGCGATTTGTTCTAAATGTTGAAAACTTGAACTTTTAGTTAAGTCTCGTACAGTGGCGTGAACGGTGTATCCTTGTTCTAATAATTGTTTAATTACCCAACCAGCAATATAGCCAGTTGCACCTGTCACCAAAATCGGGGCAGTAGTCGTCATCATTGTTATTGCCTGATGGTCAAATAGATTCATTCTAAAATTAAAAAAAGGATTTGTCCTTGATCATTTTCAACATCAACTCAAATGTAATGAGAGTCACTTCGATTGGTTACAAAATTAAATAGAGCTAAAATTTGTTTAAAACTGCTCTCGAATTTTTTTAACTGTATGCAAGGGGTTATTTTTTAAGTAAAAAATAAGTGATTCAAACTGCAAATGCGTATGTTTCTCATTTTAATTATATAAAAATCATAAACTTACACATTATATTTTTTGCAAAATAAGCTCTGATTGTTCATAATGTTGCTATTAAAGAATGGAGTGATTGAAATGCGTGGCAATCCAGAAGTCGTAGATTACTTAAATATGTTGATCGGTGGTGAACTGGCTGCTCGTGATCAATATCTCATTCATTCACGTATGTATGAAGATTGGGGTCTCACTAAGATTTTTGAGCGTATCGATCACGAAATGCAAGAAGAAGCACAACATGCTGATGCTATTATTCGCCGTGTCTTATTCTTGGAAGGTACACCGAATATGAGTCGTGATGATATTGAAGTAGGTGAAGACGTCGTTTCATGTTTAAAAGCTGATTTAAAGCTTGAGTACGAAGTGCGTGAAAAATTAGCGCAAGGTGTAAAGCTTTGTGAGGAAAAAGGCGATTACGTGACACGTGATATGTTGCGTCAACAAATGTCGGATACCGAAGAAGATCATACTTATTGGTTGGAAAAACAGCTTCGCTTAATTGAACTAATTGGTTTACAAAACTATATTCAGTCTCAAATGTAAGTTAAAACCCAGCAAGGCTGGGTTTTTTTATATCTCAATTTTGCTTAAATTGACTCATTTTTAATAATTATCTCTCTGTACACGACAAATTT
>NZ_JFYL01000059.1 GCF_000632455.1 Acinetobacter sp. Ver3 | reverse complement strand
TATACGTGTTAAAAAAACTTCATTGTGACCAATCACTTAGCCAAGAATCATAAAATTAGTGATTTATTTCGTCATCTTCAAGTTGGTCAAACTGAATGTCGTAAACGACGTATTTGGGTTGGTCGAGTGAAACTGTATATTAGTGCGCTACGATTAGAAGATGGAGAACTTTTACTTGTTGTTTCTCCTATGTTTAATGCTTCTGCTATTCGTGATTATGCATTACGCTGGGAAATCGAAACGTTATTTAGTTGTCTCAAAGGACGTGGATTCAATCTTGAAAATACTCGTTTAACAGACCCTAGACGAGTCAAGAAATTGATAGCAGTGCTAGCTATCGGTTTCTGTTGGTGCTATTTAACAGGTGAATGGCAACATGATCGGAAAAAAGCGATAAAAATAAAGAAGCATGGACGACTTTCAGTAAGTTTATTTCGCTACGGTTTGGACTATGTTCAAATGGCTATTCTACGTTTGATTGGTTTTGGAAAAAAAGAAGAATTTAAGAAAGTGCTAGCAATTTTAAGAAAGAAAAAGCCTGATAGGACAAGGGTCCTATGAAATTTGTCGTGTACAGAGTAATTATCTAAAAATCAAAGTGAAATTGAATGATTTGCTCAATGAGTTATTGTGCTTGGCTTTATATACTGACCGAAAACGATCAGCTAAGGATTGGCAATCATGAGTAAAATCTTATTAATTACCGGTTGGGGACTCGGAACAAAACCACTCGAAAACTTAAAAACTGCTTTGGATATGGCAGGATTTCAAATCGATCTGATTAATATCTTTAATGCACTCGACCCTGTTGAATTATCTAAACATGTTGAGTTAGCTAAAAAAGTCGATGTCATTATAGGGTGGTCTTTAGGCGGGCAATTAGCAACATTGCTCACCCAAAAGGTTTTCGAGCTTTCAGGTCAGGCAAAAACGTTAATTACTTTAGCATCGAATCCTTGCTTCGTTGCCAATGAACGCTGGTCTACAGGTATGCCGCTTTCTACTTTTCAAAGTTTTAGAGAGTCTTTTGAAAATGACCCCATGACCACTTTAAAGCGATTTTGTTATCTGGTCTCACAGGGCAGCCAAACTGCTAAACAAGATTGGCAATCTTTGCAAAATTCAATTACGAGTGAAGAGCTAGATTTAAAAAAGCAGGGCTTGGATTTACTATATCATCTTAATACTGTCGAGATATTGAAAAATTATGTCGGAAAACAATTACATGTATTTGCTGATGATGATGGATTAGTTAGTAACAAAGTTCTAGATAATATCCGAAAGATAGATGCAAAGTTTTTTAAATTCGAAATTATCCCAGGCTCTCACTGCTTTTCAATTTTTAGAGCTACACAACTAAGTGACAAAATCGTTCAATATCTAAGAAAGAATGAGAAATCCTGATGAATATTGTCTAATCAGGCAATTCATAACAAAAATAATTCGCGTTATGCTCTGTCTAGATTAATAAGGAAATTCTTCCAGGATGGTTGACGAATTCGATTTAGCACACTTATGGCACCCTTATACTTCGATGTTAAACCCACTGCCGACATATAAAGTAAAAAAGGCTACAGGGGTGATGATTGAACTTGAAGATGGCCGTCAACTCATTGATGGTATGTCATCTTGGTGGTGTGCCATTCACGGATATAACCATCCTCAACTTAATCAAGCTGTGTCGGATCAATTGCAGCACATGTCACACATTATGTTTGGTGGGCTTACTCATGATCCTGCGATTGAATTAGGGAAGGCATTATTAAAAATTACACCACCTCAATTAGATAAAATATTCTATGCGGACTCAGGTTCTGTCGCTGTTGAAGTCGCACTAAAGATGGCAGTTCAATATTGGACTGCACAAAATAAGAAAGATAAAACCAGTTTTATCACGACGCGTTCTGGTTACCATGGTGATACATGGAATGCAATGTCAGTATGTGATCCAGTTACTGGGATGCATCAGGTCTTTGGTTCTAGTTTACCTTCTCGTTATTTTGTTCCTGCACCGCAGACTCGATTTGATGAAGATTGGAATCCAGCAGATATTCTTGTATTGGCAGAAACTTTAAAAAACCATCATGCCACTATCGCTGCCATGATTATTGAGCCGATTGTGCAAGGTGCTGGAGGCATGCGTTTCTATCATCCTGAATATTTACGCGAAGCCAAGAGGCTATGCGATCAATATCAGGTGTTAATGATATTTGATGAAATTGCCACGGGGTTTGGGCGAACAGGTAAATTATTTGCTTGGGAACACGCTCAAGTTGAACCAGACATCATGTGTATTGGTAAGGCGCTGACCGGTGGGTATATGACTTTATCTGCAACACTGACCACACGACATGTCGCTGAAGTGATCAGCTCTGGTGAAGCTGGCGTATTTATGCATGGACCTACATTTATGGCGAACCCCTTGGCTTGTGCTGTCGCCTTAAAGAGTACTGAGCTTTTATTGTCACAAGATTGGCAGTCCAATATTCAAAGAATAGAGCAAATTCTAAAACATTATTTACATAGATTAGATGATCAAGCGCATATTCAAGATGTTCGTGTGCTCGGTGCTATCGGTGTTGTTGAGCTTAAACAAAATGTTGATATGAAAACGCTGCAACAGCGTTTCGTAGAACGAGGCGTGTGGATTCGTCCTTTTGGAAAATTAGTTTATGTCATGCCACCTTTTGTGATTTCAGATGTCGAACTTACTGAGTTACTAACGCAGTTGGTGAGTGTTGTGATGGAACTTGCAGAGGAAATGAGATGAATCTGTTGGACTACTACGCAGAGCAGTTAGACTCATTAAAACAAACTGGAAATTTTCGGCAGTTTAAATCCATCGTTCAGCATGGAAAATGGGTTGAGCTTCAGCAACAAAGAATGTTGAATCTATCGAGTAATGATTATTTAGGGATTGCGTCAGATCTACAAATAAGAGAAGCATTTTTTGATCACTGTTCAGCAGATTCAAAAAGAATGAGCTCTTCATCTTCAAGGTTACTCACAGGAAATTATCCTGAATATGAGCAATTTGAATATGACATGAGTCAATCATTCAATCAAAGGGCAGTTCTGTTATTCAACAGTGGCTATCACATGAATATTGGTATTCTGCCTGCGATTGCTGATAGTCAAACTTTAATTCTCTCGGATAAATTGATTCACGCCAGCATGATTGATGGGATTCGCTTAAGTAAAGCGAAGCTGATACGTTATCGACATAATGATCTGCTTCATTTAAAGCAATTGATCGAGCAATATCATGATGATCCCTTGTATCAAAGAATCATTGTGGTAACTGAATCAATTTTTAGTATGGATGGTGATGAAACTGATTTAACTGCGTTGGTGAGTCTGAAATATCAGTTCAGTAAAATCATGTTATATGTTGATGAAGCACATGCTATTGGTGTTCGGGGAGAGCAAGGGCTCGGTTGTGCTGAACAATATGCTGTCATAGATGATATCGATTTCTTGGTAGGAACATTTGGGAAAGCACTCGCATCTGTTGGTGGATACATTGTGTGTCATCCAATCTTAAAAGATTATTTAATCAACAAAATGCGCTCTTTGATTTTTAGTACCGCACAACCACCCATCAACATGGCTTGGACGCATTTTATTTGGAATAAAATGAAAAAAATGCAGGAGCAACGTGCTCATTTAAGTGATTTGAGTCTGCAACTGCGTCAATATATTCTTGAGCAAGGTTACGAATGTCCTTCAAGCTCGCAGATTATTCCTTTAATTTTAGGTGATTCTCAGCGTGCACTTGAGCGCGCACAACAATTACAACAATCTGGTTTTTATATTTTGCCGGTTCGGCCACCAACGGTTCCACAAGGAAGTTCACGCCTGAGAATTTGTATGAATTCTCAGCTGAATCAAGATGAATTGGAGCGTTTGAAAGAACAATTATGAATGACTCAATGTTGAACAAATTTATTCAAAAAGAAATGATTGCTACTCGATTTGCAAAATCGCATTGGACTTATGCAGATCAGGCACGTATTCAACAAAATGTAGCGAAACATTTAAGCGAGCTGATGCGTCTTTATGTTTCATCTTCTGAGCTTGCTAAAGTATTTGAAATTGGATGTGGAACTGGAAATCTAACTCAAGAGATGCTTCATCATTTTAAAATGGATCAAGTCATTTTGAATGATTTATATGCTGATGTTGAGCATACCATCAGTCATCATCAGCCTGTCGAGTGGCGTATTGGTGATGTCGAAAAAATTGAGTTACCCAAAGACCTTGATTTATGTGCCTCAAGCTCTGCATTACAGTGGATGTCTGAGTTTGAAAGATTGATACAGAAAATTTATTCGGCTTTAAAGCCCAATGGTTATTTTTGCTTTTCAACTTATGGGCCTCAGAACTTAAAAGAAATTAAATCCTTAACTGGACAAGGATTAAAATATTTTGATCAAAGCCAAATTAAAAGCTTACTAGAGCAGAACGGATTTGAAGTGATGCACTGTGAACAACAATTGGCTCAATTACACTTCGCGCACCCAAAATTGGTCCTAAAACATTTACAGGCCACAGGTGTGACGGCAACCTCACAGGGATTTCGTTGGACGAAGGAAAGTTTGAATCAGTTTTATCTAGGTTACCGACAATTTATTGCGACTGATGAGCAAGAGAATCTTGTATATCCTTTAACGTATCACCCTATATTTTTTATCGCACGGAGTAAGTCATGAGTGCTCAAATCTACTTTGTGAGCGGTATTGATACTGGAATTGGAAAAACATACGTCACTGGTTATTTGGCAAAAATTTGGCGTGAACAAGGGCGGAATGTCATTACTCAGAAATTAATTCAAACGGGTAATGTGGATGTTTCTGAAGATATTGAAAAACATCGTGAAATTATGGGATGTGGTTGGTTAGAGGAAGATACTCAAAAACTCACTATGCCTGAAATTTTCAGTTATCCTGCATCGCCTCACTTAGCGACACGTATAGATGGGCGAAGTATTGATTTCGCTAAAATTGAACAAGCGACTCAACAGTTGTCCTCTTCATATGAAGTTGTTTTACTTGAAGGGGCGGGTGGCTTGATGGTCCCTCTAACAACACAATATTTAACCATTGATTATTTGGTGGATAAAAAATATCCCATAATTTTGGTGAGTTCGGGGCGTTTGGGAAGCATCAACCATACTTTGTTGAGCTTAGAGGCACTGAAGCATCGTGGGCTTGAGTTATATGCTCTAGCATATAATTTGAATGCTGAATCTGACGATGAGCTTATTTCACGTGATACATCTACCTACTTAAAAAAGTATTTATCACAACATTTTCCATCTGCTAAATGGTTTGATATTCCTGTTATTGAATAAATGAAAAAAACCGCTCTATTGAGCGGTTTTTTTAGGGATTTCAAAATTAGAACTTCTTAAAGCCTTTGTTAATACCAAAAGGTTTGCGTTGACCGAATTTATTTTCGTTGCGTGGTTTGTAATCAACAGAATTGCCGTTTACTTCACCTTTGTTTTCAGGACGTTTATTGCGGAAATCCTGATTTTCAGTGCGAGGGGCGCGATTGTTGAATCGATTCTCAAATCCTTCTTGACGTGGTGCACGTGCATTGAAACGGTTTTCTGAGCCTTCTTGACGCGGTGCGCGATTGTTAAATCGATTATCACTGCGGCTTTGATCAGCACCACCTTGACGGAAGTCACGGCGTGGTTCTTGATGCTCGCCTTCGTCACGGCGTTGTTGGCGTAAATAACCACCACGACGTGCTGCAAGTGGTTTCTCTTGCATACGTTCATTGCGGCGTTTCGCCATACCGTAAAGACCAGTACCTTGACGTGGTTTGAGCTCAACAGACTTAGTTAAGTTATCAATGTCATTTTTATCAAGTTCAATCCAACGACCTGTACGTAATTCACGTGGCAGAATGACTGTACCATAACGTGTACGTAATAGACGGCTGACTTTCAAGCCTTGTGATTCAAAGATGCGGCGTACTTCACGGTTACGTCCTTCTTTTACAACCACTTGATACCAACGGTTAATCCCTTCACCACCAATTTCAGAGAATGACTCAAATTTTGCTGGACCATCATCGAGCATGACACCATCTGTCATGTTCTTTTTCAGTTGAGGGGTCACTTCACCCATCACACGTACAGCGTATTCGCGTTCAATTTCACTAGATGGATGCATTAAGCGGTTTGCAAGCTCGCCATCGTTTGTGAAAAGTAATAATCCTGTTGAGTTGATATCTAAACGACCAACCATGACCCAACGATCACCCGGAATTGATGGTAATTGATCAAATACAGTTGGGCGATTTTCAGGGTCGTTACGTGAACAGATTTCACCTTCAGGTTTGTAGTAAATCAATACACGACGACGGATTTCATCTTCAATTTGGAACTGTACTTTACGACCATCGATACGAAGCTCATCGGTTGGTTCGATACGTTCACCTACTTGAGCAACTTGACCGTTGACACTAACACGACCGGCAGCAATGACTTCTTCCATATAGCGGCGAGAACCCAAACCTACACGTGCCAATACCTTTTGCAATTTTTCACTCATAACAGCATAACCTTAGAAATAATCATCAACAGTTCACCTATTTACGACTTGGGTGCGTGAGCATCCAATGCCATAAAAGCTTCCTTGGCATCCTGTAGGGGAGGCAGTTGATTTAAATCACTTAAACCAAAAGCATTTAAAAATTGTGGCGTTGTAACCAACAACGCGGGTCTTCCTGGAAGTTCCCGGAAACCAGACTCTTTAATCCAGTTCCAATCGAATAACGTTCTGAGTTGCTGACTGTTATTCGTGACTCCTCGAATTTGCTCAATATCGGCTCGGGTAACGGGCTGATGATAAGCAATCACTGCTAGAGTTTCTAACAATGATGGTGATAATTTAGTTGGACGTTCTGGCCAAGTTTGTGCAATCACTTGTCGATACTTAGCACGAACTTGAAAGCGAAAACCTTGAGCTGTTTCAGTCAGCTCAATTGAACGACCGTGTTGTAACACTGCAAGCTGTTGCAAATATGCGCGCAGTTGTTGTTTGGAAAATTGGTTTTGAAATGCCTCTTTCAAGCGTGCAATAGAAACAGGCGCTTCACTGGCAAAAATAATAGCTTCGAGCTGCATGAGCACTTCGTGGTGTAACTCATCAACTTGAAAGGAGTTTGATTGATCAATGGTCATATCATTACCCCTTGAATTGCCAGCGGGGCTTCAATACCTGATGCAATAATTTGAACTTTTTGCTGACGTGTTAGCTCTAATATTGCCATAAACGTCACCACTAACCCCATACGACCTTGACTTGGTTTTAAAAGTTGATCAAATTTCAAAACCTCACCTGATTTTGTCATCTGTTCAATATAGGCAATACGTTCTTCAAGCAAAACAGGTTCTTGAGTAATCTGGTGTGTAACAGGCTCTGGGCGATTAAAAATACAAAACATAGCATCGCGCAGAAGAGAGGCTTCATAACCCTCATTTACTGTATTAATTTGTCCAAGGCTAACGTTGGGTAGAAAAGTATCACGGTCCAAAATAGGCATTTGACCGAGACGCTCAGCAGCTTGCTTGATCCTTAAATATGTCTCTAAGCGATCTATTAATTCTTGTTTTGGATCTTTTTCAATTTGGATTGATTTAGGTTTAGGCAGCAGTAAGCGTGATTTTAAATCTGCTAATAATGCCGCCATCACCATATAATCTGCGGTTAACTCAATATTGAGTGACTTCATACTGTCAATATATGACAAATATTGCGTTGCAATCGGAGCTATATCGAGCTGAAGTAGATCGAAACCATTTTTTTGGATGAGGTAAATTAAAAAGTCGAGTGGTCCTTCGAAATGTTCTAATAGAATTTCGAATGCTGCAGGCGGTATATATAAATCTTCAGGAATCGTATCTTGCCACTCATCTAAAACACGGATGTGTGGAAGTGCGTCCATGGGATTATGGATAGCTTGAGTCATTACAATTATTAGCCACGCGAATTTTCAAAAGCATGTTGGGCGATTCAGGAGATCACATATCGAAATCAGTAAAAGGACAGTGATTCGAATAGCATAAAAACAATATGGGTATTCTAAATTAAATCGAGTGCTGAATATATCTTTATCCGCAGTTTTACGATAAAAAAATTGAAATAAATAGGTGGTATTTTTTAAGGTTATATGGATGTATTTAGTGTTTTAATTGATAAATGTAAACTGGTATTCATTGTTAGCGTGTGTTCGACGAGAAGTAAAAGAGTATGAATAATTTTCAAAAAGTAGAACAAAATGTATATAAACAAAGTGTAGGTATAAAAGTTCACTCAAATACTCACCCTATAAACTCATTCAAAGCGTTGAGTGGAACGTATGTAAATTTATATCCTTTAAATTTAATTGAAAATATTGAAGAGCTTGCGAGAAATCTATTCCCAATTAAGATTACAGACGAGTTTATTTCAAGCTTTACCTATTTGCCTTACGAAGCGCCAACTTCGATTGAAGACTTGTCATATAAACTCTCATCGCAATTTGGTACACAAGGGAATATTTATTATGTTATTCGCATAGCGAACAAACCAGTGGGGTGGATCGCATTGATGAATATCGGGTTGGATGATGGAGTGGTTGAAATTGGGAATGTATACTTCTCAGCAGATTTAAAACGGTCTAGAGCTGCTACAGAAGTATTATTTTTACTGTTGAATGAGTGTTTTACTTTAGGATTTAGGCGTATAGAGTGGAAGTGTCATGAGTTGAACTTAGCTTCCAAAAAAGCCGCACTACGATTCGGTTTTCAATATGAAGGAATGTTTAGACAACATAAAGTGGTCAAGGGAAGAAACCGAAACACGCTTTGGTTTTCAATGTTGGATGAAGAGTGGCTGACTTTAAAAGAAAGTTATTTAGCTTGGCTTGAACCAAGCAACTTTACGCAAGAGGGTCAACAAATAAAGACCCTCCAAGCAATCTATAACGAAAAATCAGCGTAAATCAAATAAAGAGAGATGAATGGTGAGGCATTTTACTCAAAAGCACTCACATCACCCACGCCACGGCGGATAATTTCAGGTTGACTTCCTGAGAGATCAACAATACTTGTCGTAGTTAATGTACCAAGTCCACTATCAATAAAAACATCAATTCTTTTACTTAATTGTTGTTCTATTTCATATGGATCATCCAAAGGCTCAGTTTGACCTGGAAGAATCAGGGTGCTGGTGAGTAAAGGTTCACCCAACTCTTTAAGAAGCATTTGACAGACTGGGTTGCTCGGTACACGTAAACCAATGGTTTTCTTTTTGGGGTGCATCAAGCGACGAGGGACTTCACTTGTCGCTTGCAAAATAAAGGTGGTAATCGCAGGTGTGTTATTTTTAAGCAAACGATAAGTTGCATTATCCACTTTTGCATACGTTGCAATATCTGAGAGATCCGCACATAAGATCGCATATTGATGCTTAGCACCAAGATCACGGATTTGAGCAATTCGTTCCATCGCTTGCTTATTACCAATTTGGCATCCGATGGCATAGGCTGCATCTGTTGGATAAACCACGACATCGCCTGCACGTATTCTTTCTACTGCTTGAGTAATAAGTCGAGATTGTGGATTGTCAGGATGTACTCTTAAATGAAGCATTTTATTTTCTCCTGATTATTTTTTCGTATTATTGCGTGCATGGACATTCACTTCAATGTCATGAGTATATATTTACTAGACTTAATCTAGCGATGCACGAGAAAATTCATGCAAATGTAATGTTTTGCCACTTCTGAGACACTTACAGATGCACTGAATAAAGTGTTGAGCATCTCTTGGAAGCTGAGCTTCACCTGAAAAATAGCGTTGTACTTGAGCATAAACATTGTCTTTAAAAGACTGCCCATCACCACCTTCACCCGTTAAATTGTCCAGAGAAACGCGGAATTTTCGACTAAAGGCTGTGGAAAACATCCATTCAATTGCTTGAGGTTTAATTTCGACTTGTTCAAATAGGGCTTGTTGTTCAGCAGTTCGACCATCTGGTGCGTACCAATAGCCAAGATCAGGAAGAGTGCGACGATGATCTCCTGCGATTGTCCAATGGCTTATTTCATGTAAAGCACTATTGAAAAATCCATGTGCGAATTGGATGCGAGCAGGTTGTTGGTCTGAGGCAGGGAAGTATTCAGGTTCAAAGTCGCCTTTGACTAATGTGACATTTAAGTGGGAAAACCAATGATTAAAGTGTAAGATAAGCCAGTCTACCTGTTGAGCTTCTGTTTGCAGATTTACCCAAGGTGCGAGTTGCACGCGGTCTAAGTGATCGGTCAAATTTGAGGTCGAAGGATAGTGTAACTGTAATGAAGTTGTGACTTCAGGTTGCGGCTGCAACTGATGCATGACTTGATTAACCCAAATGATCTGTCTGAATAAGTGCAAAATTGTATCTTAATCTTTGACAGAGTACTTATGAATTTGTAGAATTGCCGCCTTAATTATGTCAGCAAATACCTTTCCGGCACAGATTGAGCCGTTTAAATGGGCTGAACAGGGCTTCACATGGTCAGGTACACTGCCATTGTCGCGCTTTGTTCGTATATCCCGTGAAGCTGTTGGGTCAATTGATAATCAATTGATCAATATAGACTGTAAGCTATCAATGGATGCGTATCATCGTATCGTTTGGCTTGATGGTAGTGTTGAAACGAAGGTTCCAATGGAATGCCAACGTTGTTTGGATACTGTTGAATTACCTCTCGAATTGGACTTTCATCTGGCTTTAGTCGATGATGAGTCACTGATAGAGCGCTTGGATGAGGATGCTGATTTCATCGTCTTAGGTGAGAGTGAAGCAACGACAAAAGGTTCATTTGATGCACCTGCAACCGCTGATTTACTTTCTCTCATAGAAGATGAATTGTTATTGTTGATTCCTTTGTCACCAAGACATGCGTCTTGTGAGCATAAGCATCAACCTGCCCAAGAAGAAGTTGTTGAAGAAAAACGAGATAATCCGTTTGGTGTTTTGGCAGCTTTGAAGGGTAAACTTAACTAATTTTTGTGTTATACTCTTAGGTATAAGACAATCGAATTTGTTCTGATCCATTTTTTCGATCTTTGTAAGGAGCCATCATGGCCGTTCAGCAAAACCGTAAAAGTCGCTCTCGCCGTGACATGCGCCGTTCACATGACGCTTTAACCGAGAATGCATTAACAGTAGACCAAACGACTGGTGAAACTCACCGTCGTCACCACGTAACTAAAGATGGTGTCTACCGTGGTCGTCAATTATTCGCTAAAGCAGCTGATGCTGAATAATTGGTGATGTATTAAGCGTCAAGCTTAGTAGAAAAAATGGGAGCGTAAGCTCCCTTTTTTTATTTCTATTTTTTGTTGTATTTGGCAATTACCAAAGCTTTTTTTTAATGATAAATTTCGCTCCATCAAATCAGTTAAGACTTGAGTTTGATGTTCAAGATGATCGAAATGAATCAAAATAGAATAGTCAAAGCTCTGAATAAAGGATTTTTATATGTCTGCTAAACGCCTCGAGCAAGCCGTTCTTGCGACCAAAACTGCATTTGTTTTTCCTGGACAGGGTTCTCAAAAAGCAGGAATGTTAGCGGAGCTTGCAGAACAGTTTAGTAGTGTGCAAGAAACGTTTGCTGAAGCTTCTGAAGCACTCGGCTTTGATTTATGGCACATTGCGCAAAGTGGTGAAGGGTTAAACCAAACTGAATTTACACAACCAGTGCTACTCACAGCAAGCATTGCTTTATGGCGTGTATGGTTAGAGCTTGGTGGTGTCGTTCCTAAATATTTAGCGGGACATTCACTAGGTGAATACAGTGCATTGGTTGCTGCAGAATCTTTAAGCTTAAAAGATGCAGTTAAATTGGTGAACTTACGCGGTAAGTTGATGCAAGATGCTGTCCCTCAGGGTCAAGGTGCTATGGCTGCGATTCTTGGTCTTGATGATGCTAAGGTTGTAGAACTGTGTGCTCAAGTCACCGCTCAAGGTGAGGGTTCAGTGGAAGCTGCAAACTATAATGCACAGGGTCAAGTTGTGGTGGCAGGTGATACTGCACAGGTTGAAGCGTTAATAGCTTTGGTAAAAGAGCAAGGTGCAAAAGCAATTGCGTTACCAGTATCAGTACCATCACATTGTTCATTAATGAAGCCAGCGGCAGCAGAGTTTGCCAAAGCTTTAGCAGATGTTGATATTCAATTACCTCGCATTCCAGTGATTCAAAATGTCAATGCACAAGTGGCTGACAGTGTTGATGAATTGCGTACAGCGTTGACATCACAACTTTATGAGTCTGTCCAATGGACTAAAACACTTCAAGTATTGGCTGATCAAGATGTGAGCTATGTTGTTGAATGTGGTCCTGGGAATGTATTAACAAATTTAGCAAAACGTTTAGAACATGTTGAAAAAGCATTGCCTTTAGATACTAAATCTCGTTTAGAAGATGCTTTAAATACTGTATTAGTTGCAGAAGGGAAAATTGCATGACGCAGGAACGTAAAGTCGCGTTAGTGACAGGTGCAAGCCGTGGTATTGGTGCTGCGATTGCACAACAGCTGATCGAAGATGGTTTTTTTGTCGTAGGTACGGCTACATCTGAGTCTGGTGCTGAAAAATTATCTACACAATTTGCTGAACATGGTGTAGGAAAAGTACTTGATGTTCGTGATGGAGCTGCAATTGATGCACTCATTACAGATATTGAACAAAGTTTTGGCCCTGTACTTGTTCTTGTGAATAATGCAGGTATCACTAAAGATAATCTACTGCTTCGTATGTCTGAAGATGATTGGGATGATATCCAAAATATTCACCTTAAAGCAGTATTCCGTCTCTCTAAACGTGTATTGAAAGGTATGACGAAAGCGAGATTTGGACGAATTATCAATATTAGTTCTGTCGTTGCGCATTTTGCAAATCCAGGTCAAGCAAATTATTCAGCTGCGAAGGCTGGGATTGAAGCTTTTAGCCGCAGTTTGGCTAAAGAAATGGGCAGTCGTCAAATTACTGTCAATAGTATCGCGCCTGGCTTTATTGCAACTGAGATGACTGAACAGTTAAGTGATGAAATTCAGAAAAAAATGAGTGATCAAGTGGCATTGAACCGTTTTGGTCAGCCTCAAGATATCGCAAATGCAGTAAGTTTCCTTGCTTCTGATAAAGCAAGTTACATTACTGGTACGGTATTACACGTGAATGGTGGTTTATACATGGCGTAATGCGATGTATAAACTTTCAAATATATCAAGATTCAATTAAACTATAGGCATTATACGCCGCCACAAGCAATGAGGAGAATTCCTGTGAGCGATATCGAACAACGTATCAAACAAGCAGTAGCTGAACAACTTGGCTTAAAAGCTGAAGAGATTAAAAACGAAGCATCTTTCATGGATGACTTAGGTGCTGACTCTCTAGATCTAGTTGAGCTTGTAATGTCTTTCGAAAATGATTTCGACATTACTATTCCTGATGAAGATTCTAACGAAATTACAACTGTTCAATCTGCTATCGATTATGTAACTAAGAAATTAGCTTAATCATCAGATTCAGTTCTTTTCGAACTTAAAAGCTACCTTTATGGTGGCTTTTTTTTATTAAGGAATAAATTGCAATATTACATTAAGTTACCTTAAGTTTAAGAAAGATAACGGCGTTAGGTATAGTTCTTCTGTATAAAAATTAAGGGATCTAAATTATTTGATCACCAAACTGAAATAACAATAGGAGAATAACAATGGGTCTTTTTGATTTTGTGAAAGGTATTGGGAAAAAGAATACCGCACCAGCTGAGCAACAAGCTACACCAGCAACGCCAGCAGAGCCATCTGCTCAAGAAATTGCGAATAAATTATTGGGGCATATTAAATCACTTGGCTTACCAGTAACAGGACTGTCTGTGACTTATAATGCAAGCAGTGATTTAGCGACTGTAAAAGGACAAGTGCAAACTCAAGCAGATCGTGAAAAGATCATCTTGGCTGTGGGAAATATTGATCATGTTGCTCAAGTCGATGACCAACTTACTGTTTCATCTCCAGAGCCTGAAAGTAAATTCTATACAGTAAAATCAGGGGATAATCTTTCAAAAATTTCTAAAGAGTTTTATGGTGATGCAAATCAGTACAACAAAATTTTTGAAGCAAACCGACCATTACTTAAAAATGCAGATGATATTTTCCCGGGACAGGTTCTAAGAATTCCAAACTAAAATATCAATGAATCTAAAAGACCGAGATTTAAATCTCGGTTTTTTATTTTAAAGTAACTTAATAACTTAAAACTGATTCTTAAATTATCAATATAAAACAATATTTTAACGGCTAGAAAATTTCTATAAATATATTTTAACTTCCACATTGCAATGGTGTTTTTGGCCATTTTTTAAGTTATTTCGAAGTAATAAGAATAAAAAAATTGAAATAAATTCATTAATCCTAACTTTATGTTTTATATAGGAAAAATAAATTAGTAAAAATAAGTGTTTGAAAATAAATAAAATTTAATTTGTTTCAAGAAATAAAATATTGTTTCATTGGGTTTTATTATGTAACTTTAATTAAGTAATAGTGTAATTTTGTTTCTGGTGTTTTTTTGCAATATTTAAAAATTTTATGTCTAACTTATATAAAATAATAAATAATGAGATTTTTTCACTATTAGTTTATAAATTGTGACTTTGTTTAAAATTAAATTTTATCAATAAAAACATTGCTTTAAGAATCTCGAATGGGGTGTAAAAAATTTTTTTTAACTATGAATTTTTGTTGATTTTCAACTGACTTTTTATGACGTTTACATTGATTCTCAATCTGATAAAAAAATAGAGGGTTAAAGAATATCTTAATAATACTGGGTGACGTCATGAAAAATTTAGAAATATTATCAAAAAACGATGGGGCGGTTTTAGAAAAGACTACTGCTAATAAAATCGTATTAAACCAGAACTCAATTGTGAAAATTGATGCATCAATCGAAGAGGTCTTAAATTTTCAGAAAGAAGGAAATTCTTTAGTTATTAATTTTAAAAATGGCGAACAATTAGTTGTAGAAAGTTATTTTGATGATCCCTTAAATAGTCATAATATTTTATTTAATGACAATGGTCAGCTTTATTGGGTTGAGTTCACAGATGCTGCCAATGAAATAGCTTCGACTATTAAATATTATCCAATTGATGATATTTCAGCACTTATCGCTGGAAACTCAAGTACAGCTTTGACAGGGTTAACTCCATGGTTAATTGCAGGGGGATTAGCTGCTGGAGTAGTTGCTATTGCAGATAATATGAGTGATTCAGATAAAAAATCTAATTCTGTATCGCCGGAACCAGAACCACCAAATAACGATGAATTAGAAGAAGCAAAACAGCTCGTTAATGATGCAGAGAAAGCTTATCAAGATCTTAAAGATTTGATTGAAGATAAATTAAATGATGGGTTAATTACTCCTGAGGAAAAAGCTGAATTAGAGGAAGCATTACAAGATGCAAAGGATGCTAAAGATGCTGCTCAAGATAAAGTCGATAACTTGGTAGATGGCGAGGAAAAATCTGATTTACAAGATCGACTAGATGATTTGGTTGATGAAGAGTTGCCACCAATTAATGATCAAAATGGTGATGGTGTACCAGATGATCTCGAGCAAGCTTTACTAGATGCTGAAGAAGCTGTAGCCAATGCTGAACAAGCGTACGAAGCATTAAAAGATTTAATTTTAGAGAAGAATGAAAACGGCCTGATTACACCTGCTGAAAGAGCGGAATTAGATCAAGCTAAAGAGGCTTTCGAGAGTGCCAAAGCCTTAGCAGAAACTAAAACAAATTTATTACCAGAATCAGTTCAATCTCAAAAAGATGCTTTGCAGGAACGTCTTGAAGATTTAGTGGATATCATCCTACCTGAAATTAATGATGAAAATGATGATGGTATCGTAGATGATATCGCTGAAGCACTCATTGAAGCAGAGTTGGCTGTTGCGGAAGCTGAAGCAAAGTATGCAGCTGCTGAAAATGCTTTAACTGTTGCAAATCGTGATGGATTAATTAATCCAACAGAGCTTAATGCTTTACAGAATGCTTTAGAGCAGGCACAAATTGCTAAGTCAACTGCTCAAAGTAAAGTAAATGCTCTACCTGAATCTGTTCAGGAACAGAAAGATGCCTTTCAAAATCGATTAGATGATCTGACTGACATAAGTTTGCCTGAAGTAAATGACGCAGATGGTGATGGCATTGTAGACGGCTTACCAGAAGCGATTCAGGAAGCGCAGTCAGCCGTAGAAGCAGCTGAAGCTAAATATGCTGAAGCTCTTAATAATTTAGCTTTGGCTCAAAAAGATGGCTTAATTAACCCGCTTGAACTCAGTATTCTTGAACAGAAAGTACAGGCTGCACTTGATGCAAAAGAAGTTGCCCAAGATAAGGTAAATGTATTGCCAAATGGAGCGATTAAAGATGGTTTACAGGATCGTCTAGATGCTCTTGTAAATATTGACTTACCTGAAGTCAATGATGCAGATGGTGATGGCGTACCAGACGGCGAAGATATTA
>NZ_JFYL01000058.1 GCF_000632455.1 Acinetobacter sp. Ver3 | reverse complement strand
AATGAATTACCAATATTAGATGTACAAGCTTTAAAAATAGCTTCAATTTCTGAACAAATTGTAAGATACAAATTCATTATTTCTATAGAAAAAGTTTCATTGTTTCTAATGTCAAAATCTACGTGAGTACTAAATTCTTTTAGTTTTTTTCTATATGTAGAAATCTATTCCAGTAGTTATCATGCATATGTATCCCCCTAAAGATAGTATCCAAAATTAAAAAAAAATTTAAGAATGATAACTTAAACTAAGATAATGGATGTTATACAAAGTTTCTTAACTTGGTTCATGTAATTCATATTCTTAACTTGAAATGAACAACCCAAATATGATCATTTGAACTTTTTTACAATTTCTATGTTTTGAGATCGCTTATCGATCAATTTTCCACAGCTTTGTGTAGATAAATTAATTTAGCTCAATTGTAATTATTTGAATTAAAAATAGGGTTTTCATTTCATTCATCTGTTGTTAGTAACAAATAATTCCAAAAAACCGAGTCATTTAACTCGGTCTTATTTATTAATAAGCAACTTATCAAGGCACTAGAATTTTTAATTCACGTAAAATCTTACATAATTGAATCATCGGCATGCCCATTAAAGTTGTTTGATCCTGCCCAATCATTTCTTCAAATAAGCTAATGCCTAAACTTTCACATTTGAAACTTCCAGCACATTGTAAAGGTTGTTCAAGTGCGACATAACGCTGAATTTCTTCCAAATTTAAATGCCTAAATTTGACCTTGTAATGTTCAACAATGGTTTCTTCAAACCCAGATGAAGCGTGTTGAACACTCAATGCAGTACTGAAATAAACAATTTTTCCTGAATTTGCTTGAAGCTGTTTGATTGCTTTTTCAGTAGATAAAGGTTTTCCAATAAATATATCAGGTGCGCCTTCACGCCAAGCTACCTGATCAGAACCAATAACGATCGCATCTGGATATTTCTCAGCAAAATATTTTGCTTTTTCATATGCAAGTCGATAAGCAAGATCATCGGCATGGCTTTCCCCACGCGGAGTCTCATCGATATCGGGTGATATTTGTTCAAAATCGATATGTAATCGATTAAGTAATTCCTTACGTGTCTGACTGCCAGAAGCTAAAATAATTCTTGCTGACGTTGAAGCAACATGATGATTCATTACACTGAGAATTCCATTAAAATGTCGATCGGGACATAAGCAAGAACCGACTGATGACAAGCCTGAAGTTTTAAATTCGGTGCCATATCATTCTGATAAGCTTCAACCCAGCGCGTCACACAAATACACCAGAAATCACCAGGTTTTAAACCAGGAAAACCAACTTCGGGTAGTGGTGTTGTCAAATCATTCCCAATTCGTTGCGAGAAACTTAAGAATTCTGACGTCATTTCGGCACAGACTGTATGTTGACCTAAATCAGAGGGTGCAGTGTGGCAAAAACCATTTCTGAAATATCCTGTGATAGGATCAAAACAACAACTGGCGAGCGGTTCGCCGAAAACATTTAAACGATTAATACTTGGATCTGGATGGATAGACATAGCAACACTTTGTGGTTCGACTCCATCTATCATAATCAAATCTAAAGATTTCTACAGCTTTTCTGAAATTTTACTCACCTTTTTTAGCATAATCATTTAGAATCTATGCGGTTTTGATATCTATAAAGTGAGCTATACATGAACTTTCAGCGTATGACTGACCTCGATTTAGCAGGTAAACGTGTTCTGATCCGTGAAGACTTAAACGTTCCTGTTAAAAATGGTGTGATTACGAGTGATGCACGTTTACGCGCTGCATTACCAACAATTAAAGCCGCTCTTGAAAAAGGCGCAGCAGTAATGGTTTATTCTCACCTTGGTCGTCCAGTTGAAGGTGAGCCTAAAGCTGAACAATCACTTGCACCTGTTGCTGCCTACTTAACTGAAGCATTGGGTCAAGAAGTTAAATTACTCACTGAATATTTGGATGGTGTTGAAGTTGCACCAGGCCAAGTTGTGTTACTTGAAAACTGTCGCTTTAACACAGGCGAAAAGAAAAATAATCCAGAGTTGGCAGCAAAATATGCAGCACTTTGTGATGTGTTTGTGATGGATGCATTTGGTACTGCACATCGTGCAGAAGCATCAACAGAAGGTGTGGCTCGTCTTGCTAAAGTTGCTGCAGCAGGTCCATTACTTGCAGCTGAATTAGATGCACTTGGTCGTGCACTTCAGACGCCTGAAAAACCAATGGTTGCTATTGTAGCGGGTTCAAAAGTATCGACTAAACTGGATGTTTTAACATCGTTATCAGATATTTGTGATCAGCTCATTGTTGGTGGTGGTATAGCGAATACATTCTTAGCAGCTGCGGGCTATAACGTTGGTAAATCACTTTGTGAAAATGACTTAATCGATACAGCTAAAGCAATTGCTGCAAAAGTATCGGTTCCATTACCAACAGATGTTGTTGTTGCTGACGCATCAGAAATTAACTTTGATGACTTCCTTGGCTCATTAGCGGCAGCAAAAGCCGTAGTGAAAAAAGTTGAAGATGTTGCTGACAATGACATGATTCTTGATGTTGGTCCAGAAACAGCTCAAGCATTTGCTGAAATTTTAAAAACTTCAAAAACAATTCTTTGGAATGGTCCAGTAGGCGTATTTGAGGTTGATCAATTTGGTGAAGGCACGAAAGCGCTATCTTTAGCGATTGCAGAATCTGAAGGTTTCTCTATCGCAGGTGGTGGTGATACTTTAGCTGCGATTGATAAGTATGAAGTGGCTGACAAAATTGGTTATATCTCAACAGGTGGTGGTGCTTTCCTTGAATTTGTAGAAGGCAAGACATTACCAGCAGTTGCTGTTCTACTAGAACGCGCTTAATTGGATTTGAGAAAAAAGACCTTCTAAGAAGGTCTTTTTTTATGACTAATTTTCGTCATGAAAATGAAATAATTTTGAAATATTATGATCATAATCTGATTTATCATGCGGAATAACATCATGAAATTACAATTAGGCGTAATTGCGCTATTGGCTGCTACTCTTGCAATGACGGCTTGTTCTAAACAAGAAAGTGCACCAGCTGCAGATCAAACATCAACATCAGAAGTTGCTGTTGAAGCATCAGATATTAGTGCTGAACAACAAGCGGCTATCGATGCTATTGATCAGCCATTACAAGATGAAAATAATACTGATGTTCCTGAAGAAGTTGCAAATGCACCTGCTGATCAAGCAACGGCGGAGTGATTTTCTACTTCAATAAGTATTAAATTGAAAATCTCCCTGCAATTGCAGGGATTTTTTATGAAATACTGTCAATTGTTGCTGAATTGAAACACAGGTCAGGTTAGAATATGGAGCATTACCTGGGAGGAAATTATGGCTCTTATTTCAATGCGCCAGCTCTTGGATCACGCCGCAGAACATAGTTACGGCGTACCAGCGTTTAACGTAAACAACTTAGAACAAATGCGCGCGATTATGTTAGCCGCAGATGAAACAAATTCACCTGTTATTGTTCAAGCATCTGCTGGTGCTCGTAAATATGCTGGTGCTCCATTCTTACGCCATCTTATTTTGGCGGCAATCGAAGAATGGCCACACATTCCAGTTGTGATGCACCAAGACCATGGTACTGATCCTGACGTTTGCCAACGCTCAATCCAATTGGGTTTTTCATCTGTAATGATGGATGGTTCATTAGGTGCAGATGGTAAAACACCAACAACTTATGATTACAACGTAGATGTAACTCGTCGTGTTGTTCAAATGGCTCATGCATGTGGTGTATCTGTAGAAGGTGAGATTGGTTGCCTAGGTAGCCTTGAAACTGGTTTGGCTGGTGAAGAGGATGGTGTTGGAGCTGAAGGCGTTCTAGATCATTCACAACTCCTTACTTCGGTTGAAGAAGCGACCCAATTTGTCGCTGATACTAACGTTGATGCGTTAGCAATTGCGGTTGGTACTTCACACGGCGCTTATAAATTTACGCGTCCACCTACAGGTGATATTTTAGCGATCGATCGTATTAAAGAGATCCACGCTGCACTTCCAAATACTCATCTTGTAATGCATGGTTCAAGTTCAGTTCCACAAGAATGGTTAGCGATTATTAACCAATACGGTGGTGACATCAAAGAAACTTACGGTGTTCCTGTTGAGCAGTTGGTTGAAGCAATTAAACACGGTGTACGTAAAATCAATATCGACACTGACTTACGTTTAGCTTCAACAGGTGCTATGCGTCGTATGATGGCTGAAAAACCAAGTGAATTTGATCCACGTAAATTCTTTGCTCAAACTGTTGAAGCAATGAAGCAAATCTGTGTAGATCGTTATACTGCATTTGGTACAGCAGGTCATGCTGACAAGATTCGTCCAATTTCTTTAGAGAAAATGGTAGATCGTTATAAATAATTAATAAAATTATTTATAATTTTAAAAAGCCCACTATCACTGTGGGCTTTTTCTTGAATAAAAAAACAAGAGCAAATTATGGAACTGATTTTTTCAGCAGCTTTGTGCAGCGTACTAGTATCGATTTTATTGAAGTTTAGTAAATCTCGTGGATTTGATGTCATGCAAATGATTGTATGGAATTATGCCATCGCGACGATACTCTGTTTTTTTTGGTTTAAGCCAGACCTCAATCAAATATCATTAACCTCCACACCTTGGTGGCTTATTGGGTTGTTGGGGATAGCATTACCTTCAATATTCTTGCTGCTTTCCAAATCACTTGATCAAGCTGGAATTATCAGAACTGAAATCGCGCAAAGATTATCCGTTGTTCTTTCATTGTTGGCAGCCTATTTTCTTTTCCAAGAAAAATTTAGCACCCTGAAATTGATTGGTATTGCATTGGGTTTGGGTGCAATTGTTTTGATCATTTTTTCTAAAACATCGACACCAACATTGCAAACAAAAAAAGCAGGAATGTATTTGCTCGCAGTTTGGCTTGGCTATGCACTCGTAGATGTTCTGTTAAAATTCAGTACAAGTTTAGGATTAAAATTTGCAGTCAGTTTAAACTTGATGTTTGTGTTTGCTTTCATTATTTCCATGGGATATTTGTCCCTGCGTCAAACATCATGGACATTGCAAAATTTTCTTGCTGGACTAAGTTTAGGTGTATTGAATTTTGCCAATATTGCACTTTATGTGAAAGCACATATGTTGTTAAAGGATTCACCCGCAATTGTATTCGCTGGCATGAATATTCTAGTCGTAGTGTTAGGTGTGATCGCAGGTATATTAGTTTTTAAAGAAAAAATAACGTTAAAAAATAGCTTGGGGATTCTGTTAGCGATCACAGGAGTGTTGTGTTTAGCATTCGCTATTTAACTGTGAATTTGCATACATTCTGTTTAATCATATAGTCGATAGATTCCACTAAAGCGCTCACAGCCTGTTTGCTCAGTTGAGACAATTAGTAATGATTTTTGATATTTGAGTTTGTACTGACAATCATGCTCATTATCAATAATTTCGTGTTTGCTTTGAGTGGTCGTATAAGCCAATAACGGAATCGTTTGAGTTTCTAGGCGATTGTTAGGGCTACGATAAGCAATACCTTCAATTTTGACGCGATCCTTGCTTAATTGATGAATCTTAAGGTGTACAGGTTGCGTTGCAATTTTACCTTGTTCAAACTTGATGTAATGCTGAGTAAGCGTTTGATTCATCGACATGTAAAAGTTTAAATCATCAATGCGTTGATTGATTTGTAATGACACACAATTTTTATTTTTACACTGCTGCAGTCGATTCAGCCAAAGCTGTTGTGTATCTTGAATTAATCGAGTTGGTGCATCAGTAACTAAGTAGGATGTTAAAAAGCGTTCATTCAATTCATCTCTCAAAGATGAAAAATCAGCAGCACAAATCATGGAATTTTTAAAACTTGATTGCGGCTTATCACATTGAATAAGTTGTGCCTGTGCGACAGAAACACTGCTTAATCCAATGAAAAAGATAGAAATTAAAGGTTTCATCCAACTTGATACGCTTTTTGACAACATCATCGCTTATACTTTCAAATGTTTGCGCATCTACTATAGCGAACAAGAATCAAAGAATACAAGATTTCATTTTCAAAAACTGTGTAAAGGAGTTCAATGTGAGCTTAGCTATTCGTATAGGTCAAGGTATTGATGTTCATGCTTTTGAGGAAGGCGATTATGTCACATTGGCTGGTATTCGTATTCCGCATACACATGGTTTGAAAGCACACTCTGATGGAGATGTAGTTTTACATGCACTTTGTGATGCATTTTTGGGTGCTTTAGCGCTCGGTGATATTGGACAGCACTTTCCAGATACTGATGAACAGTTCAAAGGCGCGGACAGTAAGGTTTTATTAAAGCATGTTTATCAGTTGATATTGGATCGTGGTTATCAACTGAATAATGCGGATATTACAGTGGCTTGTGAGCGTCCAAAATTAGCGAAACATAATTTAGATATGCGTCAAAGTATTGCAGATGTACTTGATGTGGATATCAATCAGATTAGTATTAAAGCCACCACCACTGAAAAATTAGGATTTACTGGTCGTCAGGAAGGAATTCTGTCTACAGCGACCGTATTAATTAGTCATCAATAAACAATTTTGATCATTCAAAGTTTTGCGCTTTCATCAAAGAGGCTTGCAGTTCTTGAGTGGCTTTACGTCCTTGCAACTGTAAGCCGACCGCGTGCATTAGCCCAGTCCAAGTGTTGTTTGGTTCCCATACTTGGTGTAATAGTTCATGCGCAGTAGGTAAATCTATATGCATATAATGTAGTCGGTAAAGATAGATTAATGAACTACATTGATGATTTTCGGTGCAATGTATCCAGACCATTTTCTCTTTAACGAGATGATCGATCAGATCGAGTACAAATAAACATTGATCGTCATGTGGGAATTCTGGATCAATAGGCAATTGAATGTAGTTAAGACCAATTTCAGCACTCAAGCGATCTTCATGATTTAAGTTCGGTGTAGCATCATTAAAAGCGAGATTAATGATGGTATCGATACCATAGGCTTTAATTGATTTAAGTTGTTCTTCGTTTGGCTGACCTGAGCTAAACAAATGCTCATGAACAAATTGAAAATGGGGGATTGAGCTAAGTTCTTTTTCGAGTTGATCCATGATTTAACCTTATAAAAAAACGCCATCGTGTGATGGCGTTTTATCTGATTAACGTTGTGGTAGAACGTCTTTCAAAGCTGCATCCATTTCCAACAAAACTTTTTCAGTTGTTTCCCAATCGATGCATCCATCTGTAACAGACTTACCATACTCTAAATCGCAAAGATTTGCAGGAATATCTTGGCGGCCACCTTTTAAATGACTTTCAACCATAATACCTACGATCGATTTATTGCCATCTAAAATTTGTTCAGTGATATTTTTTAGAACCAATGGCTGAAGGTATGGGTCTTTATTAGAGTTGGCATGACTCGCATCAATCATGATCTTATTGCTTACTTTTGCTTTCGCTAATGCATTTTCAGCTTCTGCTACAGAGCCAGCATCATAATTCGGTTTGCCATTACCACCACGTAAAACGACATGGGCATATTGGTTACCTTTAGTACGAATCACCGAAACTTGACCTTGGTCATTTAAGCCAAGGAAACTATGACCATGTTTTACAGATTGCATTGCATTGGTCGCAACAGTGAGACCGCCATCCGTACCATTTTTAAAGCCAACTGGAGATGATAAACCTGAAGACATTTCTCGGTGTGTTTGGCTCTCTGTTGTACGTGCACCGATTGCTGACCAAGAAATTAAGTCTTGGTAGTACTGTGGAGAGTTTGGATCAAGCGCTTCAGTTGCGCATGGCAGACCTTTCTCATTGAGTTCTAGCAATAATTTACGGCCTAAACGTAAACCTTTTTCAATGTTGAAAGAGTCATTCATGTCAGGGTCATTAATTAAGCCTTTCCAACCCACTGTTGTACGAGGCTTCTCGAAATACACGCGCATGATGATATAAAGCGTGTCTTTCACTTTTTCGCTTAAAACTTTTAAACGATCAGCATAATCATGAGCTGCTGCAGGATCGTGAATAGAGCACGGTCCAATGACTACGAATAAACGTTTGTCGTTGCCATCTAAGATATTACGTACAGTTTCACGACCTTTTAGGACAGTTTGGTATGCATTATCAGTTAACGGTAATTCTGTTTTTAATTCAGCAGGAGTAACAAGAGGCTGAATGCTTTGTACATTCACGTCATCAATGTCGTTTTGGGTGATAGAATTTGACTGTAAAGTATTCATTGCCGTCACTGGTTCGTTTTTACAAGAAAATGTTTAATCTATTGAATATAGCATGATTCAGTAGATCATTTGTTATCAAAAAGTTGAATGGATTTAATAAAAAAAAGTAATGAAATTGTCTTTTTGGTATTAATCAGAGTTTCTACTTGTATTGTATAGAATGATTTTAAATTTTGAAAATTATTAAATTGAATAAATCATTTAATTTCACCTCAGTGAATTATACAGCTTCACTGAGGTTATAGTTTGAACATGCTATTAAATTAAGACTGGGCTTGAGTTGATGTTTCAATAACTGCCTCAGGCGCGGTTACAGGTTTTGCTTTGACTGGATTAAGCATGAAGTTAACACCAATGGCAAATAAGGTGATACCCAGTACCTTGCGAATAATTTTTTCTGGTAAATGGGAGCTCACCAACGTACCAACGATGATTGCAGGAATCGATCCGACTAAAAGCCACATTAATAAATTGAAATCAACATTCCCTGAATTCATATGCCCCATACCTGCCACGAGCGTCAGTAAAACTGCATGGACAACATCAGAACCAATAATTCTAATCATAGGTAAATTAGGGAACATGATGATCAGCGCCATAATGCCGAATGCACCCGCGCCAACTGAAGATAAGGTCACAAAAATACCCAGTACAATGCCCATTAAAGCTATATATAAACGCTTCTGCTTTAATTTTTCTCGAGTTAATTCAACTTCCTGTTCAGTAACTTCTTTGGAAAATTTTTTGAAGAATTTTTCTACCTGTGTACGGAATACAATTGAAATACCAGTAATGGTCAGCATAAAGCCTAAGACCATCGTGAGAATGGCTTTGTAATGTGTGGATTGACTCAAATAGTTGTCTAAAACCCAAGTTGTGGCTAAAGAGGCTGGAATACTTCCGATCGCGAGCCAAATGACGATAGGCCAAACAATATTAAGTTTTTTTGCATGTACAAAAGAGCCGCAAAACTTAGAAATCGCGGCATAAAGTAGATCTGTACCAATCGCAATATGTGGTTCAATTTTAAATAAACCAATTAAGATAGGAGTCATAAGTGAGCCGCCACCTACGCCAGTAACCCCTACACAGAATCCAACTAAAACACCTGCTAAAATATATTCAATAGAACCGTACATCGTTTATGCTACTTATCAGAAAACCGGCATATCTTATGATTTTTGAATATAAGCTGTTGTCTTGATTATTCATTTACTTATTCAAAAATAAGATAAAGCATTACTAAGTTAAGATATTTCAAGAACTCAATCTGTTATGAGATGCTTATGTTAAGATACTTGTAGAGCATGAAAGAGGATATTCATTTGCAAAATCGAAAACTCAAAATTGGCATTGTGGTTGGTGAAGTTTCAGGTGATACCTTAGGCGCCAAATTAATACGTCGTTTTCGAGAGCAGGGAATTGATGCTGAATTTGAAGGAATTGGCGGTCCTCAAATGATTGCAGAGGGTTTTAAAAGCTATTATGCGATGGATATTCTATCGGTGATGGGAATTGTTGAAGTATTAAAAGATATTAAAAAACTTTTTGCGGTTCGAGATGGCTTGGTTGATCAATGGACTAAACAACCTGTTGATATTTTTATAGGGATAGATGCACCAGATTTTAACTTACGCTTAGCAAAAAAAATAAAGCAAAAATCGTTGCCAATTAAGACTGTTCAATATGTGAGTCCTTCAGTTTGGGCATGGCGTCAAGGTCGTGTTCATGGGATTAAAGCCACAATTGACTTGGTACTTTGTCTATTCCCATTCGAAAAAACTTTTTATGATCGATTTAATGTGCCAGCGGTATTCGTTGGACATCCTCTCGCCAATCAACTACCGTTGGAAAATCCTATACTCGATGCAAAGCAGGCGCTTGGTTTAAATCCTGCACAAAAACATATCGCGTTACTGCCTGGAAGTCGTCGTGGTGAAATTGATAAGTTAGGGCCGCTTGTATTAGATGCAGCGAAGATTGTCCATGAAAAATATCCCGAGTATCAATTTTTAATTCCAGCCATCAATGATGCTCGTAAACAACAAATTGAGCAGATCCTAATAGGCTATCCAGATACGCTTAAACATAATATTAAGTTAATGGAAAATATTGACGCGGAATCTAAAATAGGTCGGATGGTCATGGATGCTAGTGATATAGTGGCGTTGGCATCGGGTACTGCAACACTTGAGGCGATGTTATTGCATCGTCCTATGGTGACTTTTTATAAATTAAACAGTTTGACCTACTGGATTGCGAAACTTTTAGTGAAGATTCCTTATTATTCTTTACCTAATATTATTGCAGGTAAAAAAGTAATTCAGGAGTTAATCCAGAATGATGCAACTCCAGAAAACTTAGCACATGAGATTGAGTTGTTGATGAATATCGAAAACTCAAAAATACAATCTATGCAATTGTTGACGATGCACAAGCAACTATTGTCGGATCAAAATGAAGATCCAGTGCACGCAATTCTATCTATCCTTTAAAAAAAAGCCTCAGTATGAGGCTTTTTTTTGATTTTGCATTATGAGTCGGCACGAATTTTTAATTCATAACCCGTATATTTGCGTATATTGATTACCCCTGTGTCCATAATCAGATATTGTCCTTTGATACCGTGCAGTTTTCCACGTATGACTGGTGTTTTGTCTAAGTTATGCGATTTAATTTTTTCAGGATATTGATCGACAGGATAAATGAATTCACGAGGAAGTTCGTTTTCTAAAATTTCTACATTTTCATTGAAATCTAGGCTCATGCTGAACTCATCTCGAATCGTTTCAATTTGAGGTTCAAACTCCGTGAGTAATTCATCTCTGATCTCTAACAAATTTACCTTTTCCGCTTCACCTTTCAGCAATTTTCTCCAGTCTGTTTTATCAGCGACTTGCGTACCAAACATGACTTCAAGTTGTCCTGATAGCCGACGAGAGCCCACTTTCATAATAGGTAAAGCTTGGGTAGCCCCTTGATCCAGCCAACGTGTTGGCATTTGACCTAAACGGGTAATGCCAACCTTTAATGCACTTGAATTGGCAAGATAGACAATATGGGGTTGAAAGCATACTTCTTGAGCAAAGCTTTCTTCACGACAAGTCCCTAAATGGTAATGGCATGTTTCTGGCTTCATAATACACATATCACAGGCTGCTTTCGTTTTCATGCATTTAAAGCAGTGACCTTGGGAGTATGATTTTGGTGTTTTATTCCCACAGGAAATACAGTAAATTTTGCCGGTCCATTCAATTTCAATTTCTTGACCTAAGTTGAACGGGAGATTGATTTCTGAACGATCTAAAATAAATTTATATTCAACATTTGCCTGTTGTGTTTGTTGTTCAGTTACACTTAGGTTGGTTAAACCAGCGTGCATTTTATGACAAATGCCCTGTAATTCCATGCTTTAATCTCACTCAAATAAGGTGCAGCTCATGGCTGAGAAAAATGTCATCACGTTAATGCTAGACGATTTATCTAAAGAACAGCCAATTCAAACTGCCGTATGTCTTGGTCAGGATCTCAGCCAAGACTATGCTCAAACAATCCAATGGAATCATTTTAACGTAACTGAATTTTTAATGCTTCCTTTTCAGCAACGCTATGATCTAGGTGTTGTGATTTTAAATAATGAACAGATGGATAAACTATCAACCCATCATAAATCACAAATGTTGGTAAAACTGCGTGATTTAATGGCAAAAAGAATCGTCGTGTTGAGTCATATTGCAGATGAGCAATTGTTAAGAAGTCTGGGATTCACGCAACTCATTGAGCAAAAAAATACAGAGCAAGATTTCGCCTTATGGCAATTCAATATTTTGAATTATAAGCATGTGCCAGATTGGTTTAATTCTAAGTTTTGGGCTAATCCAGAAAATTGGAATAAGTTTCGATGGTAATGGCCAACTTTGAGTTTATCAAAACACAACAATTTCAATGTACAAAGCCATGTTTTTAACGATATGCTGATTAATGAAAATAAGAATGCTAAGGTGTCTTGATGACAAATTTAAGTAATATCGTTGAAATTTTAGCGAAACAGGCTTTAGGCGGTAATCAACAATCTAATCAATCGGGATTGGGTGGTGTACTTGGTTCGGTACTCGGGAGTTTAACGGGACAAAATAATCAGACCAATCAAAACCAACAACAAGGTGGATTGGGAGGGATTTTAGGATCTGTACTTGGTGGTTTATCGGGTAGTCAATCTGGTGGTGTAGGCAAATCATCAGGTCTAAACGCTCAAACCTTATTAATCGCAGTAGTTCCTTTAATTCTCAATTGGATTCAAAAAAATGGCGGTTTGCAAGGTGCACTTGATCAACTGAAAGGTCAGGGTCTGACGAGTCAAGTGGATGATTGGGTGTCAACTGGTCCTGGTGAAAATGCCAATGTCAGTACGCAACAAGTTCAAAATTTATTTGATCAGCAAGATGTCGAGCAAGTTGCACAAGAAGCGCAAGTTCCTAAACAGGATGTATACAGTGCGATTTCTTCAGTCTTACCACAAATTATTGATTCGCTTACACCTCAAGCAAACAAGACCGATCCGCAAGAAGCGAATTCAGATATACAAAATGTGTTGAATCTTGTATCAGGATTTTTAAAGAAATAAAGTGAAATTAATTTAAGTTGAAAAGCCGGATGTGACATACATTCGGCTTTTTTTATGAAATCGATCAAAGTATGTGTGTGGAATAAAATTTAAACGATTGATATATTTCAGAAAGAAGCATAGGACATGCTGAATAAAACAAAAATCATTGAGGGAGAAATTCATGATCCGTAAGGAGCATTTAATCACTACTTCGTTGTCCTCGATTAAGGCAACCTATCAACAACTTTCATCCGCGCCACTTTCCATGAGACAAGGAGAATATAAGGCTCAGTTTATTGGTCCTTGGTGGTTAAGAGTGTCTGCAGCACCGAGTTTATTTTTAAGTGGATTGGGGGGGTGGTTTGGGAAAAAATTCATCAATCAAAATTTAGTCACTAATATTTTACTCAATCGCGGGCAGAGAAGTGAAAAGCTTCAAATGGAGTGTCTAGAAGAGGCGTCTTTGATTGATGGAAAACAAACGATCGCCTTGTATTATGGCAAGACAGCACCAATTCCATGGCGTTGGGTGGTTGATGAGTTAAGACAGTTTGATGAACATACGATGTTGTGTATGACCATCATTAATCTTCCTTTTTTAAAGCACTTTTCATTTCCATTTATTCTAAGTCGTGATGTATGAAATCAAAATTTGAATATGATGTCATTATTGTAGGTTCAGGCTTTGGTGGAAGTGTATCTGCGCTAAGATTGTCTGAGCTTGGATTAAAAGTAGCTGTGATAGAGAAGGGAAGAAGGCTCACTGAAGATGACTTATATCGAGCAAGTCGGAGTTCTAAATACTTAAATTGGGCACCGTCGTTAGGGATGAAGGGTTTTCTTGCACAAGATGTATTCCAACATATGGGAGTGGTACGAGGGGTTGCCGTTGGTGGTGGCAGCGTTGTTTATGCTGCTGTGTTGTTAAAACCAGGTCAAAAGTTTTATCGTGATCCAACTTGGAGTCACTTGTCAGAAGACTGGGAGCGGGAATTACAACCGCACTATCAGATGGCTCAGTCCATGCTAGGGGTAAGTTTAAATCCATATAAAGGTCAGCAAGATGAGTGGTTAAAACAAACAGCAGAAAAAATGGGTTCTGGAGATAGTTTCGACACCGTACCACAGGGAATTTACTTTGGTGATCCTCATCAATCGGTGAGTGATCCGCTATTGAATGGTCAAGGTCCCGAACGAATAGGTTGTAATCAGTGCGGAAATTGTATAACGGGGTGTGCGCAGGGTGCGAAGAATAGCTTGGATAAAAACTATTTATATCTTGCAGAGAAAAATGGAGTTGAGGTTATTCCAGAAACCAAAGTGACTCATCTTTCACAGGTTGATGGAAAATATATCATTCATACATATCAGTCATTTAACTCCAAAGAAAAACAAGATTACTGTGCGAAACAGGTCATTCTATCCGCAGGTGTTATAGGAACCGTTGAAATTCTGTTTGCTTCAAGAGAAGTGTACAAAACCTTACCGAATATTTCTGGTCAGTTAGGTGAGCATATTCGAACCAATAGTGAGGCGATTGTTGCAATCTCTAATAATGATAAAACAATGGATTTAACGCGAGGAACGACCATTTCCAGTCATTTTCATGCAGATGACAAAACACATATTACTCAGAATCGATTTCCAGCAAGTTATGAGTTTATGAAGTTTTATATGGGACCACTGGTCAATGGGGATCAGCCTGTAAAACGTGCACTCCATGTTTTAAAGCATTTTTTTCTACACCCCTTTGTTTCAACTCGATCATGGCGTTCTAAAAACTGGCATAAACGTGTCACTGTATTAACCGTCATGCAACAGGCAGATAATCAACTACGATTTGTATATGGACGTACTGCACTCAGAGGTTTTAGGCCTTTTTTGAAAACGCAGGTTTCAGTTGGAGAAAGAGCGCCGTCTTTTATAGCATTAGCAAATGAAGCTGCAGAAAAATTTGCTGAAGTAAGTGGCGGACAAGCACAGAATAATATGTTGGAAAGTATGGGGCATTTATCTGTGACAGCTCATATATTGGGTGGTGCAGTTATGGCTGAAGATTCCTCCAAAGGTGTGATTGACTCTAATCATCAGGTTTTTGGCTATCAAGGCTTATATGTGGTTGATGGAAGTGCGATTCCTGTGAATGTTGGTGTTAATCCGAGTTTGACCATTACGGCATTAGCTGAGCGATTTGCGGAAAAATATAAAATCAGTCATTTCGATAAAGTGTCATAAATCCACCATCATAATGTCATATCTTCGTTGAATACTCTTGGTTTAAAAAAGGAGTATTCAAATGAAGAACAAGATAAAAATAACAGGTCTTCTCTTAACGACATCGTTATTGCTAAGCAGTTGTGGTGGAGATGACGAAAAATCTAATCCTAATATTACACAAACCTCAGAGTTAAAAATTCTTCATATTAATGACCATCACTCCCATTTAGATGGTGAAGAGTTCAGCTTTAATTTTGATTTAGGTCATGGTGAAGAACAACTAGTCGTTTCGCGTGGTGGATTTTCTCGTGTAGCAACATTTATGAATTTAAAAGCAGAAAATCAACAGAATGTAGTGAAAATTCATGCTGGTGATGCGATAACAGGAGATTTGTATTACAACCTCTCAAATGGAAAAGCTGATGCTGAAATGATGAATACAGTGTGTTTTAATACTTTCACCTTGGGAAATCATGAATTTGATGCAAAAGATCAAGGCTTAAAAGATTTTATTGGTTTTTTAGACGAAGGACACTGTAAAGAGCGAACAGAGATTCTTTCTGCAAATGTTGAATTTGGGGTGAGTTCACCTTTATATCAGACAGATCGGATTCAAAAATCTATTGTTCTTGAGCGGGATGGGGAAAAATATGGGGTTGTGGGGCTCACCATTGCATCAAAAACTAAAAACTCCTCTCAACCAAATCAAGACACATTATTCCAAGATGAAATTACAGTAGCTCAAAATGAGATTAATCAACTCAAAAAACAGGGAATTAAAAAAATTATTTTACAAACACATGTAGGCTATGAACTAGATCAAAAATTAGCACAAGAACTTACGGATGTGGATGTGATTATTGGAGGCGACTCCCACACATTGTTTGGACCTCATATATTAGAAAAGTATGGTATGTCTCCTGTCGCTGCCTACCCATTACAACTGAAAAATAAAAATGGCGAAACTGTTTGTGTCGCTCAAGCATGGCAATACAGTTATGTGGTTGGTGAACTTAACGTAAAATTTGATGCAGATGGTGCGGTTAAAAGTTGTGTGGGCACACCGCATGTATTAATTGGCGATGATTTTAAACGTAAGCAAAATAATGAAAGAGTCAGTGATCAAGAAAGAAAATATATAGAACATCAATTCGAAAAAGAACAAGCACCTTTTTCTATTGTTAAAGAAGATCAAAGTATTTTGAGTGTCTTAGAGCCCTATAAGCAATCTAAAAAATTATTTGCAGCCAAAGTTGTTGGGCAGGCAGTTGATAATTTATGTTCAAGACGTGTGCCGGGAACTCAATTTGATCGCTCACGATCATCTTTAGGTGATGTGTGTAATTTAAATGCGCATGTCGATGCCCATGGTGGTGATATTCAACAAATGGTTGCCGAAGCATTTCTTAAACAAGGCAAAGAATATTTTAATGCTGATATTTCATTTCAAAATGCAGGTGGAGTAAGAGTTGATTTGGCGAAAGGAAATATCACGGTAGCAGATATCTACCAAGTCTTACCTTTCAAAAATACGCTCGTTCAATTGAATATGACTGGCCAAGAAATTAAAGATACGCTTGAAGATGCCATTTCAGGCGTGATTGAACAAAAAAATACCGGAAGTTATCCTTATACCGCTGGATTAACTTGGCAAGTTGATATGACGCAGCCTATTGGAAAGCGTATTACAAATATTCAAGTTAGAAATGGGGCAGACCAGCTCATACCATTAGATTTAAATCAGTCATATAAAATTGTGACCATCAATTTTTTAGCTGATGGGGCTGATTACTATCATACATTGAAAAAAATTACAGGTGAGCGTCGAATAGAAGTTGGATTGGACTATGCAGAAGCATTCTTAAATTACTTAAATTCAATAGATGGTGATCAAGAAATGAAAACAATTCGAAAATTATCTACTTCATATTATAGTACTCAAAAATACATAGAATAAGATTTAGAGCTTTATGATCTAAAAAACCTCAATCTAATTGGGGTTTTTAATTTAATTAATCGTTTTTGTGTATTTTTTAGTGTAAAAAACATAAGTTTGCTTAAAAAATAAACATGCATGAGTTTTTGTTGAAATAAGGGGTTGCAAGGGAAGAAAAAATCTATAGAATGCACCCCATACCGACGAGATATACGGAAACGAACGAAGCAGA
>NZ_JFYL01000057.1 GCF_000632455.1 Acinetobacter sp. Ver3 | reverse complement strand
AAAAATAGCTAACCAAGTCCATATGTTGACTATATGGTTTATCTAAAACAGTATCATCAATACTGACTATAAGTTTATTATTATCAATATGTTGAATTGCTTCTTGATATAGGTCGTGAGGTGTGTAGTCTTCACGTTCTAGAAAGCGATTTACACTATCATGCGAGATGTTATAAGTCTCGGCAAGTTGTGTGCAGCTAATAGAGTTCGGTTCTGTCATGAGAAAGCCCATATAAATGGGTAATGTACAAGTTGCTGTAGAAGCATGTTTAATTCGTCTGATCACAGATACTTTATAAAGTATTTTAATACTTTTTTGAATCCGTCAATGCGTAAGTCCTATTTATATATATTGGTATCTTGTTATCACTGTGCTGTCTTGCAATCTCACCAACTGTTGCCTTACTTGTATTGTCTGCTGTGGGTTGTGGTCTATTTATTGTAGGTGGCCAATCAGCGCTCTACGGATTGGCAGCGATGTTCTATCCAACAGAAATGCGTGGCACGGGTGTAGGCGCTGCAGTCGCAGTAGGGCGTATAGGATCTTTTGCAGGGCCCCTATTTGCTGGCATGCTACTGTCGTTAGGTTCTAGTTCAGCAATGGTCATTGGTGCAAGTATTCCACTGATTTTATTTGCAGCTATTGCGGCATTAATGCTTGTACGCAAACCACGTCCAGAGCAGTCTGATGCTGTTCTAAATATAACTACACGTTAAACATATGTTAAAAGTATGATTACGACAGTAGTCATACTTTTGTTCATCTATTAAGGAATATAAAATGTCAGAAGTTAATCATTCGATTCCGACACTGAGCTATATAATTGCAAGGGTTGATCGTATTGTGAGTAAAATTTTAACTGAACGTTTAAAAGACTTAGATATCACCTTATCTCAGTTTACAGCATTGTCAGTTATCGCTGCGAAAGGCAATCTATCTAATGCAAAACTTGCAGAACGTTCATTTATTAAACCGCAATCTACCAATAAAATTCTACAAGATTTACAAAACCAGGATTGGATCAGTAGAGCTTCAGATCCCTCACATGGACGAAGAATTTTAATTAATGTAACGCCTAAAGGATTTGAAAAACTCGAACAATGTCGAAACATTGTTAATGAGATAGAACAAAAAATGTTAGATGGGGTAGATATCCATTTAGCTTATTTAATTCGAAACAATCTAGAGTTAATGGCAACCAATCTTCAAAAAATAAATATTGATGATACGAACTCATAATCACCTCAGTTATCAAAAATAGAATAGTGAATTTCCGGCCTAAAAGAGTCCTTTAAGTCAACAGAGATTGATATTCCAAATCTGACTCGTTAGGATCAATCATGATCAAAAAAATTGAGTAGTTATATGTCTTCAGGGCAGCAAGTGTTAATTGAACTTCGAAAAATGATTATTTCTGGGGAGATTGCAGGAGGTTCTCGTTTGGCTGAAATTCCGACTGCTGAAATGCTAGGTGTATCGCGTCAACCTATTCGAATGGCTTTTCGGCTTTTAGAGCAAGAAGGCTTACTCGTTAAAAATCCAACTCGAGGCTATACTGTTCGAGAAATTTCATCCAAATTAGTTCATGATGCGTTGCATGTACGTGGCGTTTTAGAAGGTCTTGCTGCAAAAACGCTTGCTGAAAAAGGCATGACGTTAGATCAACATCAAACACTTTTGAATTGTATTACGCAAATTGATTCCATATTCAATAAACCAGAATTAACAAGCGATGATTTAGAAACCTACCATCATTACAACACTATTTTTCACAATACTATTATTCAAGGCTCGGATAATGTCGCAATTGTGCAAGCACTCAGTAAAAACAATCAGTTACCTATGGCATCTGCACAAGCACTGACTTATGATAAAAATAATGCGCTGTCTGAAATTCGTCGTTTGCAATATGCGCATATCCAACACTGCTCAATATTCAATGCATTAAAGCAACAAGACTCAGCACGCGCTGAAAGTTTAATGCGTGAGCATAGTCATGTGGTTACTTTAGGGGAGACTATGCGTTCAATATTTCATACAGATGGGTCTATATAAAAAACCCTTCAATTAATGAAGGGCTACACTTGAAAATCTATCGATCCAAATTAAACATCAATGATAATTCGTTGAGATTTGGCTCTTGAGCAACAAGGTGTGAATTGATCATTTGCAGCTTGTTCCTCTTCAGTTAAATACATATCTCTGTGATCAATTTCACCTTCAACTACATCTACTAAGCAAGTGCCACAAATACCTTGTTCACAAGATAAAGGGATACAGATTCCAGCATGTTCTAAAGCTTGTGCTGCAGATTGATCAGCTGCGACATGAATACGTTGCCCTGTTTTTAAAATCTCAATTTCAAAACTGCCATCTTGACTGGTATCAATAGCTTGTGCGCTGAAATGCTCTTTATGTACTTGATGACTAGGCCAAGAGAGCGTATCTGCGGTATGGATCACATAGTTCATAAAACCATCTGGGCCACATACATAAATATGATGATCGATATGAGGAGAGGCAAAGACTGTATTCAAAAGAATATGTGTTTCAGGTTCATCATCAATATGGATGTGGACGGAATCTCCTAGAGCCTCTAAATCTTGTTGGAATGCAATAGAAGCTCTCGTTTTCACAAAATACAGTAATTGGAAGGACTGATTATTGCGTTTAAGCTCTTTAGCCATTGCTAAGATAGGAGTGATACCGATTCCACCTGCACACAAATATGCATATTCTGTCTCAGGAACCAAGGCAAACAAATTTCGTGGTTCACTAATCTTGAGCTGCTGACCCTCACGAAGTTGTTCATGAATAAATTTAGAACCACCACGTGATAAAGGATCATTCAGGACACCAATGACGTAACGGTGCTGCTCTGAACTACAATTTGCCAAAGAATACTGTCTAATTAATTGATTACCTAAGTGCACATCAATATGTGCACCGGCTTGAAAAGCTGGTAATAATTCACCATGGGTGTTTACCAGTTCGAAAGATAAAATGTGTTCATTATGACGATAAATCTTCTGAATAGTCACATCCATGTGAGTATCGCTCCTTGGTAAAATGAAAAACTGATAAAATGTGGGTTTACTTTAAACAACATTCAAAGTTGTAATTTTCTGCTCATCATTCGTTTGCTCTAAGCTGATCAAGCGGTCTATTACTTTTCGAGATTGAACACCGCCTGCATCAATATTCAGCATTAGCAATTTACGATCAGGATGTCTCAATAAATTCTGTTGCTGTTGTTCAAGCATATCTAAATCTTCCGAGAAAATTTTGCCCTGTCCCTCACGAATTTGGTTAGTTAATTCGATGTTGTCGGGTTGGAAGTGTCGAGCCATTCCCCAGAAATACCAGTGAGACGTTTCCGTTTCGGGGGTAATAAAATCCACAACGATTGAAGACACTTTTTTATTTTCCGGTGCGTTGTAACCACCATGGCCTGCGTGGGCAACACCAACTTCAATATGAACATTGCTAGGTGCATGAAAGTGACAAATTTGCCAACGGTCTACTAGGACATCTGCAGCGAGATTATTACCTTTTAGAGCCATTTGCCAAAATGGAGGTGCATAAATGTTTTCCATATGACGTTCAGTCACAACGTGGTCACCATCAACACGAGTGGTTGGTGCAGCTTCATCGATTTCTTTTTGACCAATGCTGTTTGCATGAACATATGTTTCATGGGTGAGATCCATTAAGTTATCAATCATCAAACGGTAATCACAGTTGATGTGGAATAGTCCACCACCATAGGCCCATTCTGGATTTTCAGCCCACTCTAAAGTTGGGAGTTGATCTTCACTTGCAAGCGATTGGTCTCCTGGCCATACCCAAATAAAGCCAAATTTTTCAATTGCGCGATAGCTTTTATTGCAAGGAAAGCCACGTACACGTTGCCCAGGCATTGAAACCGTTTTGCCGTCACATCCCATCACTAACCCATGATAACCACAGACCAGTTGACCATCTTCAACAAAGCCTAATGACAAAGGTGCACCGCGATGTGGGCAAAAATCTTCAACGGCATGTATTTGGTTTTCTTTTCCACGATAAAAAACCATTTTTTCACCGCAAATTTGTCTTCCTAGAGGCTTATCTTGTACTTCTTCAGGTCGTGCCGCCACATACCAAGCATTTTTTACAAACATGAGTTGATCTCCTTATCAATTGGATCCAATAATTCTATTTTTTAGATAAAAAGTCAATAATGATCTTTAAAAATAAATATTTTGGATCCATTTTTAAGAGAGCATTTAAATAATAATTATTGTTGAGCAAAAATGATGGCAAATCACCATCCAAGAATATGGCGAAATTGATTCATTGTCAGAGAGGGCACGAGGGTTAATTTATTAAACAAAAAATACTTAAACTTGATGGATTATTGGGATTTTATTTTTAGCTTCATTAGAAAATTAAAATTGACCTAATTTTTTCATTTGACGACGACGTCTCGTGAGCCCCAAGATTTCTTGGCGATCTTGAATTTCTTGAGCAGAATAAGGAAGCGTCTGTTGCAATGCTTCGAGTTGAAGATGACTGTTTTCAATGAGGAAGCAATCATGCTCAACTGGCCATGCACTGGTAATGGGTTTGCGTTTACGGGAATAGTTCATGGTTAAATTATAAAATTTGAGATATGAATAGTGTAGATGCGTATCAAGTTAAACGACAAAACATGTCGTAATGATTTAGAACACTAAGATTTTAAACCCTATTTTAATGAGAATCTTTCAACGTACTTTTAAGTCATATTAATTGAATAAAATTACCTAGATTTACACGGTTTACATAACATGTGGATTTTGAAATGAGTTGTTACGTTTCGTGCCATCCCTCTACTGGTTTTTAAGTTAATATTTTAAAAGTTAAAACTTAATAACACCAAGAAAATTAACAATAAAAATAAAGAAATAATCATTTCTGTAATGAACGATTCAATGAATAATCATCGGAATGAGTAAAAAATATGATGCTAATCGTGGTGTGTTTTGCTTTGGTCAGTTGCTATGCCGTATGGCGACTATTATTACAACCTAAATTGATTATGGGGAATACGCAGAGGCACTTTGATTTAACAAAACTCCTCAAGCCTACTGATCTCAGCCAGCCGGCGCGCTTGGTGTATGATACGGATTCTGTCGAAGATATTCGTATGTTTGATGAGGTTGCTAAATTACTGTTTGAGAAACGTGTAAATCATCGTGATATCAAGTTTGCTCAGCAAATTCAATATGAGTTTTTGAACAAGATGCCATCACGAACTTTATGTCAGATCAATCAATTTGATTTAGGTGAGTGGTCGATTTTATGGGAATATCGCAATCAATCTCTTGAATACTATGTGAGTCAATATGGCATCATGTATCGACATACTGACGCACAAGGGGTAGAACATCAATCTGACTTTATTCAGTAATTTAGAATTTAATCATTAACTAAATTGAGATAATTTTGGAGCATGTCATCCCAAATCTTTTCTGCGCCTTTTTTGAAATATCCCATGTGTCCAATTGCAGGCATTTGATACTGTTTGGCTGTGATATCAATGTAGCGCATATCAGCAGAACGATAATGTTGCATAAAGGCTTGCCTCGAATTTGGGAGAGCCCAATCATCATCTAATGCTGAAACAGCATAAATTTTGGTTTTAACACTTGCATATTGTGCTTTTAAATTTTGTTGCTCGGGGTCAGCGAAAAAATATAACGGATTTTTGCACCAACGACGCCACTGTTGATATACCCCTAAAGGCAGATCAGAGCCCATATTGAATTTACTCCAAGGTAAATAACCTGTGACTGCGACAATGGGTGGAAACACAATACTCCACATCACGGATACTTTGAATCTTTCTTTGAACGGCATATATCCTGCCCAACCTGCACCTGTACCGTAGCAACACATGGCACTGACTTGATGATGATTAGGGGTAAGTCCCAAGGCTTGACCACCATAAGAGTGTGCAGTCACAAATAAGGGGAAAGTATCGCTAGAAAAGTATTCAATGGCACCAGCGAGATCAAGTTTCCCCCAATCCAAATAACTCATTTTAAAACCTTTGAGTTGTGCTGGAGATGATGCCCCCACACCACGATAATCAAAGGTTAGCACTTCAAAACCACGTTCTGCAGCATACTCTGCAAATCTGCGATAAAAAGGTTGGGGAACCGCTGTCGCTGAAGCCACAATAATACGTGCAACAGTCTTCACACCAGATGATAGGTAGCGAGTGCCGGTGAGCATATAGTTATCTAAGGCAGGAAACTGAACTTGAGTTTTATTGATGCTTCTTGGCATCTGGTTCACATTTGGAATGGCTTGCATGTCTATATTTCCCGATATTGAACTATTGACCTTTAAAGCGAGGTTGACGTTTTTCGCTCATTGCTCGCATACCTTCGATTGCATCTTCAGATTGTATTAGTGGAAGAAGATGAGTCTTTAACTGATTAAAAGCGTACTGCTCATCATGTGAAATCGCTTCATGAGCAGCCGTCAATGTGGCTTGAACAGCGAGTGGAGCAGCTGAAGCGATGGATTCGGCGAGTTCAATGGCACGGTCAAGCGGATCTTGTTCTGTTACTTCAGTAATCAAATGAAGTCGAAATGCAGTTGCAGCATCAAAAAAATCCCCCGTCAATAAGTAGCGCATTGCATTAGACCAACCTGCAGTTTTAACGAAGCGTGAAGTTGCTCCGCCAAAGGGGAGGATGCCACGTTGCACTTCAAGTTGAGTAAATTGGGTATTTTGATGGGCAATACAGATATCGGCATTCAACATCAGTTCGATTCCAGCAGTAAAACAATACCCCTTCACAGCGACAACGACTGGTTTTTTTCGTTTACGACCAGTCGTGCCCCATGGGTTAATCAAGTTCATATCTTCCGAAAATATACCATCTGACATACGCGGCTGAAGCTCAACCAGATCTAATCCTGCCGTAAAGTGCTCTCCATGTGCATAAATCACAGCACAGCGTAAATCAGACTGGTCTTCATAGGTGGTAAGTGCTTGTGAAAGTTCATCAATCATAGGACTGTCGAATGCATTGCGCTTCGCAGCACGGTTTAAACCAATCAACATCAGATGATTGCGAATTTCAATGGTTATTCTGGTCGTTTGAGTTGTATTCATCATTATTATTTTCCATTGAGGATATTCTATTTTTAGAGGAGTTTAATGGTTAGGTCAAAACTGTGCAGTTCAAATTGAACAGTGCTAAGTCGTGTTCGTTAAGAATCATGTATGGTGCCATTCAATATGCGTTAGGATAGGCGTATCAAATAAACCACGATCATTTTACGTAGTGTATGAGCCTTTTAGAAATTATTTCAGTATTGATTAGTGTATTGGGTGTAACCCTCACTATTCGCCGTAATATTTGGTGTTGGCCTGTGAATCTCGTGGCTTATGGCTTATATGCAAAGTTATTTTATGATTATCAACTCTATGGTGAAACGATATTGCAATGCGTGTTTATCGGTTTAGGTGTGTATGGGTGGTGGATATGGAAAGCTCAGTTTAAACAACAAGAGCAACTTGCCATCAATCGTATTCAAGGGTTGAGAATTATCAAACATGTGTTTTTTACAATGTTGGCAGGATTTATTTTTGGTTTAGGTCTGGATTATTTTACGGATGCTTCCATTCCTTATTTAGATGCTCAATTGGCAAGTTTAAGTCTGCTCATTACATATTGGACGTCAAAACGATATTTGGAAATTTGGCCTGCTTGGATCGCGGTGGATATCATCTATGTCGTGATGTTTATGTATAAAGATCTATATTTGACGGCTGGGCTTTATACCGCATTTACTGTTTTAGCATTCTTAGGTTATCTTCAGTGGAAGAAAAAATATCAACTTCAACAGCAAACCGTCTACTCAATCTAAAGCATTTGCATCCATGGACATTGATTTGAATGATTCGATCTGCAAATTAAAGCAGATTGACATAACAATGAAATTGAATTTAACCAATAGACCTTGAATGTATGATTATCCACTTTTGGGAAGCTAGATTTCTGCAATTTGTAAAAGCATTACAACAGCATCCGCACCGCTATCTTAGTTTTGAATCCGTTGCCGATTTTTATCAATGTCAGTGGTTAAAAACGCTTCCTCCTCATACTGAATATTTTTGTACTGGATTAGACGATGGTGCAGAGCAGTTTGATATTTTGATTCAATATTTGCATCATCGAGTCAGTATTCACATTGCACAAGAAATTAAAGTTATTTATCGAGAACTCGATCTCTAAGAGTTCTAAGAGTTAGGAGTGTACTTAGCAATTTTTAGCTGAGTCAAATCAAAATGCTTGAGCGTATCGCTAGCTGGATTTAAGCAAAAAAAGCTTTAAAAAAAAATAGAATAAATGGTAAAAAAACCTTGATAAATCCTAATCTTAAGGTTAGATTGTGATAATAAGTGCAATTATAATAAAAAATATGTGACTTTAGTCACTATATTTTATAGGGGTGAAATAGATTTAATGATTTTAGAGTCAAATGAAAATATAGTTTGTTTTGATGAGCTGTTTCTATTGAGTTAGTTCATTATGTTAAAACTATTCAATCGGATTTTTCGCCCCTATACACTTCATTCATTTATGAATCAAAGTGTCTTGATGAATTGGAGTAACTTAAATAAATGTATTCTGGTCATGGTATTGGGCGGACTTGCACATATCACCTGGATCGCATGGTATTTATTTTCATTTCATCATCCTGCATTACATCATTGGCTCAATCCTGATTATTATTATTTTCACCTATCACGGATGTTGCTGTGCTGTGTATTACAGTTCTTACTGATTATTCCTTGTGTCATATGGCGTCATAAAGAGTGGGTGAGACAATATTTACCTTACTTTATTATTTTGGTATTTTCCGTAAGCTTTATTTATGGTGGCTATTCGGTTGGTATCAGTAGTCCTGCTACCGTTGCGGGATTTATCAGTATTTTAACAGTTGGTCTGGTTTTATTTGAACGCAAGATTGTATATCTGCTTTTTTTACCAGTCATTGTATATATGCTCATTGCAATTGTCAGTAGTGCATTGGGTTATATGACCTACGCACCGGTCTTTAGTGATCAGCTCAATTATTCAGTCATGGTATTTAATGAATTCTGGGTTTATTCACAACTTTATTTTTACGTGCCTATTTTTTTTGCGACTTTTGTATTGTTTGAGATTTTGTTGACGCAATGGAGAAATCGAGAAAAACAAATTAATTTAATGAGTCAAATGGACCCGCTTACGGGGATTTATAACCGTCGAAAAATAGGTTTAGAACTCAATGAAATTCAATTACAAGAACGAAAATTTGCTCTCATTCTGTTAGATCTTGATCATTTTAAGAGTATTAATGATAACTATGGTCATGATATCGGAGACAACGTCTTAAAGCGTGTTGCCAATGTACTACGTCAAAATATACGTGATACAGATATTGTCGGGCGATTTGGTGGTGAAGAGTTTGTGATGCTGTTGCAGAATAAAAACCTCAGAGCTGCGATGGAGGTCGCAGAGCGGTGTCGCAAAGAAATTGAAAATGAGCTCTTTTATATCGATGAACGTACGACGATCAGAGTGACAGCAAGCTTTGGTATAGCCATTTCTGAATTTAATTTAAATAAAGAAGCGGTGATTCGTCATGCAGATCAAGCATTATATCTAGCAAAAAAACGTGGTCGTAATCAGGTTAGACACTACTACGAGCTTCAGGATGCTGATGTCATACAAAAAAGTGAAACTTGAGCCGTAAAATTATCAGGTCACAAATTCGTCATTTAAATCAGTTTTACTTCATCTTGAAATGCTTTAAGATTGGTTGACTATTAATCAAATATTTGATTTAAAATTTAAAAAATTATGAAGATCAAATTCTTATCATAATTGAGATGAACGTATTATGACGATACTACCCGTTGCTCAAAAAGGTGAAGTGATCCTTGAATTGGTTGCATCGCCGGTAAGTGAACTTGAGTTTAGTAGTAGCTGGTTAACGCATCTGGTTGAAGCAATGAATTTTACGATGCAACAGCGCAATGGTGTCGGTATTGCTGCACCACAAGTTTATGTCTCTAAAAGGATTATTATCGTCGCTTCAAAACCCAATATACGGTATCCCGATGCGCCTGAGATGGAGCCTATTTACATGATTAATCCTGAAATATTGGAGCGTTCTGATCATGTTGTTTTAGGAGAAGAGGGATGTTTAAGTGTAGAGAATCGACGTGCGGAAGTAGCTCGAGCTTCATCAATCCGTGTCCGTTATCGTAATATGCAAGGACAGGAAATTACTGAGACTTTTTCAGGATTCTCTGCACGAATTATTCAACACGAAATTGACCATCTTGATGGGATCTTGTTTCTAGAGCGAGTTCACGCTGCTTAAAAAGACAATATAAAAGATAAAAGGACAGAATGAAGTTAATCAGGAAGATTCAACATATGATTAAGCGATTGTATCGTATGGCCAATACGTACATCCTTGATCCTCAAAATATGCTGATCAATTGGAGTGATTTTAAAAAGGGACGGCTTATCCTCTTTTTTGGAATTCTAAGCCAACTTGAGGTCGCTCGCTGGTTAATTGTGGCTTTTTATACCCCTGAAAAAGCACAGTGGTTAAATCCTGACTATTTTGAATTACGTGTTACCCAATTGTTGGTGACCTCCGTGATTTATCTTGTCCTGTTTTGGAGTTGTTTCAAGTTTCAGCATATCGCTAAGTTTCAAACCTTCATTGCTTACTTTGCCCCTAGTTTCTTTGGAATGACCATGATTTATTCAGGGTATTCGATTGGAATTTATAGTCCTGCAACAATGGCAGGGTTCATTAGTATTGTATTGGTCGGGTTGGTATTTTATAGCCGTAAAATTATTTATGGGATTGCAATTCCAATTACGATATACACGTTATTAACGTGTTACTTGACGCATATCGATCGAATTCGTTATGCACCTATGTTTAGTGATGAGTTGAATAAAAGTATCGTTTACCAAAATGATTTTTGGGTCATGAGCATGGTACAGCTCTACGTGCCCATTTTACTTATGAGTGTTTTATTCTTTGAGATTTTACTCACCCAATGGCGCAGTCGTGAAAAACAATTTGAAACCAGCAGTAAATTTGATGCCCTGACGAACGTTTATAACCGTCGTCAAATCAATGAAGTGTTATCACATTTTCAGCAGGATCGTGCTGATTATGCTGTGATCTTATTGGATTTGGATCATTTTAAACAAATTAATGATCAATATGGTCATGCAGCAGGAGATGAAGTCCTGAAACAGGTGGCGACGCGTTTGGAATATCATGTTCGTATTGGTGATACGGTTGGACGTTATGGCGGTGAAGAATTTATATTAATTCTGGACAATCTCAGTCGTGATCAAGCGGTTGATATCGCAGAACGTTGCCGTAACGCAATTGCACAGCAGCCAATTGTGCTGGATGATGGAACCTCGTTAAATGTGACGGCAAGCTTTGGTATTGCACTATCCCATGAGTTATCTGATCAAGACGTCATTACGCATTGTGCAGATCACGCTTTATATATTGCCAAAGAAAGCGGACGAAATCAGGTACAGTTATATCAGCCAGCTTAGTTGAATGATTAAATTTCGGTTTTGGTACTACTAACTATAGAGAAACATACGCTTAGGTTTTTTTTATAGCAATGCTTTTGTTTTGGTCAGTGATCATCAAATCCATACCATAAATTGATCTGAACGATAAAGCAGTCTTTTTAATGCTTAAAGCGCATTGACATGATCGCTGAATACATCCAAATTTTAATAAAAATAAATATGAATATTCGATAATACAATTAGATGATGACTCGAGAGAATGAAGTACAACAACAGCGCAGTTTATTGCAAGCTATCAAATATGTCTTGTTAGAATCTGATCGTTCTATTATCAACTGGTCCAACTTTAATAAAGGGATTCTGTTACTTATATTTGGGCTGTTGATGCTCATTGGTCATTGGTTGTGGTACTACCTAACTTTCCATTCAGAATATCAAATTTGGTTAGATCCAGAATATTATCCTCATCGGACATGGACCACATGTTTACAAGTGATTTTGACCACGTGTTTTCTGACGATCGCTTTAGTGCTTCGAAAAAATGCTACTGCTCGCCGAATCTTGGGCTATTTAATCCCCTTATTTTATGGATTGATTGTCATTTTTTCAGGATACACGGTTGGGATTTATAGTCCTGCGGTGATGGCGGGAACAGTCAATATTGTATTAATTGGTTTTGTGTTATATGAACAGCGCATCATCTATAGCGTCTCTTTTATTATTGCTTGTATTATCGTGTGGTTGGCAGTACTGACGGCCAATGGTCAACTGACTTATGCACCATTATTTAGTGATGCACTGAATCAATCTAATTTGTATGCCAATCCTTTTTGGCTGAAAAGTATGGCGGTACTATATTTACCCATACTGTTGTGCTCAGCAGTTTTTTTTGAGTTGATCTTGTCGCAGTGGAGACGACGAGAGCGTAAGATTGAAATACTAAGTCAGAAAGATGCGTTAACCAACCTCTATAACCGTCGTTACATCAATCAGTTTATTAGTAAGTTAATTCAACAAAATCGCAGCTTTGCTTTCATCCTCTTAGATCTCGATTTCTTCAAGCAGATTAATGACAATTATGGTCATGATGTTGGTGATCTTGTACTTAAACGTATTGCTCTCATTTTAAAACAGCAAACACGAGAAGAGGATATAGTGGGACGACTCGGTGGTGAAGAGTTTGTTCTAGTACTTAAAGATGGTGATATCGACGAAGCATTAATCATCGCAGAACGCTGCCGTCGAACGATCGAAAGTGAAAAAATTGAGATTAGCCCAGCGACTTTTATTCAAGTGACCGCAAGCTTTGGCGTGGCGATGTCACAAAATTTACCACATCTATACACAGACGAAGTAAAGCAAAGGATTTATAGTGCAGCGGATAAAGCACTATATCTTGCAAAGCAGAATGGTCGTAATCAAGTCAGATGTGACACGATATCGACAGCTGAATTTAACATTTGAGATCTTATTTGGGGTCTCCATTGATCACCAAGAGAATAAAAATGAAGACACCTGTACCTGATTATCTTGCCCATGTATTGGACCAATGTCATGCGAATACCGAAGGAGCATTGGCTGACTATATTCCAGAACTGGCAGCTGCCAATCCAAATCGTATCGCTTTAGCACTTTCAACCATTGATGGTACGATTTATTCTTCAGGGGATGATGAAGTTGAGTTCACGATTCAATCAATGTCTAAACCATTTGCTTATGCATTAGCGATTCAAGAACATGGTTTAGCTAAAGTATTAGAAAAAGTTGGCGTTGAGCCGTCGGGGGAAGCATTTAATCAAATCTCATTAGAAAAAGAACGATCGATTCCCAAGAACCCAATGATTAACTCGGGTGCGATTACGACACATTCTTTATTACCTCATAAAAAGACTGTTTCTCGTGCAGAACATTTACGACGTTTCTTGAGTGAACTGTGTGGGCGTGAATTAACCTTTGATGAGCAAGTCTATCAATCTGAACTCAAAACAGCATTTCGTAATCTTTCGATTGGATATATGTTGCGTACCGTCGGCGTGCTAGAAGAAGACCCAGAGCATATTGTTCATGGTTATATTCAACAGTGTGCGATTAAAGTCACCGTGAAAGATTTAGCACGAATGGGCAGTGTTTTGGCGAATGGCGGAAAAGACCCTGTTACGGGAAAATGTATTTTAGATCGTCAGGTATGTCGTCAGGTACTTAGCGTCATGATGACGTGTGGTATGTACGATGCAGCTGGAGATTGGTTGACCACCGTAGGTATTCCTGCCAAAAGTGGTGTGGCAGGGGGGATCATTGGTGTCTTACCAGGTCAGGTCGGAATTGCGGTTTTTTCGCCTAAATTAGACAGCCATGGCAACAGTGTTCGAGGTGTGGAAATCTTTGAACGTCTATCAAGTGATATGGGATTACATTTAATGGAGGGAACCCCTTCAGCACAAACCATTATCCAAAGTCGCCGTGAGTATGATGATGGCATGGTGGTGTATGAGCTACGTGGTGTCTTGCAATTTACAGAGACTGAAATGTTCTTGCGTGAGTTACAGAATGAGCCTGTAGGTAAAAATAAAGTAGTGCTTGATCTTACACATCTGACTTTAATCCATGATGTCGGTGCTCGAATGTTATTTGAAGGTGTGAAACGTCTACAGGATGATGGTCACAAAGTGGTGGTTTTAGATGCGGAATCATTGTTATCGGAACAACAAAGTAAAGGACACAAACGCGTCATTGTCCAACAGCATTTGCATGATTATTTAAAGTGATCAGCAAAGATGATGCACTTTAAGATGCGTGTATAATATTGAAAATTGTATACCGTTTTTTGGGAATGTTATGGAGTCTGAAGTCCAGCAAGGAAAAATTAAAATTTATCATGCCGATAAAGGTTTTGGTTTTATTGGTGGTGCAGGTGAGGATATTTTTTTCCACATTTCTGACTTTCCTGCAGATGAAGGTGAGCCAAAACGCAATGACCGAGTCAAATTTCAGGTTGTTGAAAATCAAGGTAAATTAAAAGCAGTCAAAATTCAACGTGTAGCTGACCAGTCAGCGAAAGCGAAGAAGTCTCGTGTGGCATCACATAATCAGGCGATTACCAGCGCATTATTATCAAGTTTTAAAAAATAAAAAGCAAAAAAAGCCCTGAATCATCAGGGCTTTTTTACATAACTAATCAATCATTTATGTCATGTTTAGATGTTATTTTAGATGATCAGCAATATCGGTAAAAATCACGCCTAAACCATATGCACCTGCATCAGGATAGCCTAAGCTACGATCCCCGACAGTACCTGCACGACCCATACGTGCAACAATCTCTTTGGTCGATTCTGCGCCTTGAACAGCAGCTTGAGCACCTAAGATAAAGTTTTCCTTAAAGCTTTTCTCGGTGTTGGCAGACCATGAATCTGCGCATGGCACTAAAGCATCGATCAACGTTTTATCACCGACAACAGCGCCACGTCCAAATGAACGTTCGCCTGTGGTTTGAATACCTTTTACTGCGGCTTGCAGCATATCGGCAAAATCCGCCACGCTTAACGTGGTTTTACCTTGAATGGCTTTACTTGCGGCACGGAATGCAGAACCCCAGATGGGACCTGATGCACCGCCACAATGTTCCATGATGATCAGGGAGCTATTGAGCAAGAATTCATCCATCTGCTGTGCTTGGATCAAGCTTTGCCATTCTTTCTTGAGTTGTTTAAAGCCTTTGGCTACGCTCATACCAAAGTCACCATCACCGGCATGCGCATCAAGTTCACAGAATGGCACTTCATTTTTGATGATACATGCTGCCATGACATCGACCACATAGCGCATGTTTTTAATGGTGAATTGCTCATTTTGAATTTCAGCATGTTCTGCTGCAGTTTCAACTTCGCTATTGCCTTGATCTTGGGTAGCCGTATCTTTTATAGCAAACTCAATGGCTAAAGCAGGTGAACCATCAAGTTTAAAGGCAGGGGTGTTAGCTTCTGCATCTAAGTATGTTTTGAGTTCATCATCCAATTCAAGTAATGAAATGGATGCACCATTCATGTCGATACTGGTCATGTAGTTGCCGACAAAAGTACGGTAAATTTTGATGCCCTTATGTGCAAGGTGTTCACATACATCATGATTAAACAGATACAGTTCTTGCATTGGGGTAGAACCAAAGCCATTGATCAATACTGCAACTTCTTTCATGTCTGGACGATCTAAAAACAGGTCATCGACCATACGTTGTGCCAGTTCTTTTGCTGGCAAGATTTTTTCACGACGGATGCCTGGTTCACCATGAATACCGACGCCGTATTCCATTTCATCATCGGCAAGGGTAAAAGTTGGTGTACCTTTGGCGGGAACAGTACATGAGCTATAGGCAAAACCTAAACTGATGACATTGGCTGCGGCTTTCTGTGCCACCGCTTTAACTTCACTCAGCTCTAAGCCTTTTGATGCGGCAGCCCCTGCAATTTTATGGACAAAGACTGTGCCTGCGACACCACGACGACCGACTGTATATAAACTATCTTTAACCGCAATGTCATCTGCAACTTTCACAAAGTCGACTTGAATTCCGTCTTCAGCGGCTAAGGCTGCACCATTCTGGAAATTCATCATATCGCCAGAATAGTTTTTGATGATCATCAACACGCCTTTGTCGGTTGCGACGTGTTGTAGTGCTTTATAGACCTGAATTTGCGAAGGTGATGCAAAGACATCGCCACATACGGCTGCGTCTAACATGCCTTGACCGACAAAGCCCGCATGTGCAGGTTCGTGACCGCTACCACCACCACTGATCAGGGCAACATTGTTATGTTTTTCTTTTCTTGAAATGATTTTGTGTGATTCAGTGAATGCAAGTTCTGGGTGTGCCAAGACAAAGCCTTTGCACATGTCGACAACCAAGTTTTCAGGGTGGTTGATGAGTTTTTTCATGGAAATATCAAACTTTTGGTAATTTCATTAATAAGTATTAATTATTCACTAAAGTTGAAATATTTGCTGATCTAAAAATGTTAAAACGGATGATTTGAGGTTTGGTGGTTAGAAAAGGGGCGGTTTTTAATGTATATATTGGTGAAAAGAATCCCCCTAAATCCCCCTTTCTTGCGCTTCTACATAAAGCAGTGCTTAAGTCTCGCTCAGGGGGACTTGCGCGAATTTGATTGCGGTTTTAGATGCGTGAAATTTCCCTCTTTTCCCTTGCGCCATATATGGCTCAGGGCTAGGGGAGATTTTAAAAAAGAGAATAAAAATGAAGCCCTACAATCAAAACTTAAAACAAGCCTCACGTGTTTTACGCAATAACATGACTGATGCTGAAAAGCTGTTATGGTCACGACTTCGCAATAAGCAAATTTTAGGTTTGCAGTTTTATCGCCAGAAACCTTTATTAAATTACATTGTGGATTTTTACTGTCCTGCTGCCAATTTGGTGATTGAGTGTGATGGTAGTCAGCACTTTACGGTTGTAGGTTTAGAAGTAGATCGAATTCGAGATCAAGCTTTAGCTCATCTTGGATTAAAGGTCTTGCGGTTAGATAATGGGCAGGTGATGGAGCAGATTGATGATGTGGTGGAAGTGGTTTATCGGTATTGTCTGAAACAATCCCCCTAAATCCCCCTTTGTTAAAGGGGGACTGCACGCGAATTTAATGACGGTAGCAGGTTCGTGGTGTTCCTCTTTTTTAAAGGGAAGGTAGGAGGGATTATATTTTCCCTTCATACAGTTTTTTTGCTTCGATAGCTTTGTCTAATTTTCTATGAATCAAGGATACAGTAGATAAGATATCTAAGGCATCTTGTTCATCTATATTCCATGTGATTTTTGGAGCATGGGCTGTAGTATTTCTGAATGTTCCAAATATACCTTTGAGTAAATGCATAAAACCATTGGTGGTGTTTCAAAAAGTAT
>NZ_JFYL01000056.1 GCF_000632455.1 Acinetobacter sp. Ver3 | reverse complement strand
ATTTTTTTATGCTCAAATTATTGGGCGATTTTAGCGAGTATTTCTTCTTTACTCAGGTTGCTTGATTCAGTATCAGAACGACCTTTGTACTCAAAAGTACCAGCATCTAAACCTTTTTCACCGATAACAATACGGTGCGGAATACCTGTTATTTCGATATCGGAGAATTTAACGCCTGGTCGTTCATCACGGTCATCTAAAAGCACGTCATAACCAGCAGCTTGAAGTTCTGTATAAAGTGCTTCAGCAGCCTCTACAGTACGAGGTGATTTATGAGCATTCATCGGAACGATTGCGACATGGAAAGGTGCGATAGCAGCAGGCCAAATAATTCCTTTTTCATCGTAATTTTGTTCAATGGCAGCCGCGACGACGCGAGTCACCCCAATTCCATAACAACCCATTGTTACAGTGAATGGTTTACCATCCTTACCTAATACTTTGCAGCCCAGAGCTTCAGAGTATTTTTGACCTAATTGGAAAATATGACCAACTTCAATACCACGTTTAATTTGAAGTACACCTTTACCATCTGGAGATGGATCACCCTCAACAACATTGCGAAGATCATAAACTTCAGTGAATTGAGCATCACGCTCCCAGTTCACACCCGTCGCATGTTTGTTTGCTTCGTTTGCACCTGCAACAAAATCAGACAAAACTGATGCTGCTCGGTCAACGATGACATTAATCCCTTTTTCGACTAAACCTTGAGGACCAACAAAACCAGCGGTTAAGCCTAAAGCACTCAGTTGTTCTTCAGTTGCAAATGCAAGTGGTGATGCAATCAGCGGATGTTTCTCAGCTTTGATTTCGTTTAGCTCATGGTCACCACGAAGGAACAGTGCCACGACAGGCGCAGTTTTACCTTCTTCAGCGACTCCTTGTACCAACAAAGCTTTGACAGACTGTTTTGCATCGGTACCTAAGAAAGCAGATACATCAGCTATAGTCTTTTGATTTGGTGTTTCAATAATTTTTAATTCTTGAGTTGGTGCAGCACGTTCACCTACAAGAATCGCTTCAGCCATTTCAATATTGGCTGCATAATCTGATTCAGTTGAGAATGCAATATCGTCTTCACCGCTTGATGCCAATACATGGAATTCATGCGAACCTGAACCGCCAATTGAACCTGTATCCGCCTGAACTGGACGGAAGTCTAAACCTAAACGAGTAAAAATACGGCAATAGGCATCGTACATCGTGTCGTAAGTTTCTTGTAATGAAGCTTGATCTGCATGGAATGAGTAAGCATCTTTCATTACGAATTCACGAGAGCGCATAACGCCAAAACGAGGACGAACTTCATCACGGAATTTAGTTTGTACTTGGTAGAAATTAGCGGGTAATTGTTTATAACTTTTGAGTTCGTTACGCGCTAAATCAGTAATGACTTCTTCATGTGTAGGGCCGAGAACAAACGGGTTGTTGTGACGGTCATTAAAGCGTAAAAGTTCTGGACCATATTGCACATAGCGACCAGATTCTTCCCATAAACTTGACGGTTGGGTCACAGGCATCAATACTTGTAGTGAACCAGCACGGTCCATTTCTTCGCGAACAATCGCTTCGACTTTATTTAACACACGTACGCCCATTGGCAACCAAGAATATAATCCTGAAGCCAATTTACGAATCATACCCGCACGAAGCATCAGCTGATGAGAGATTACTTCAGCATCACTTGGGGTTTCTCTTAACGTTGCAAATAAAAAGCGACTCGCGCGCATGGAATTTGTCCTAATAATGAGCGTTAAAGCATAAGATTATACGATAAAAAATGAGGTGAGCATTTTGAATGACACCTCATGACAATTCTCTACATTATGACATGAATTTTCGTGTTTGACGTACCATAAAATTCTTAAAGTCATCTAAGTAGGTAAAGATAACGGGAACGACAACTAAGGTCAGCAGGGTAGAGGTAATGACGCCCCCAATGACAGCATGCGCCATCGGAGCACTTTGTTCACCTCCTTCACCCAAGCCTAATGCCAATGGCACCATACCCATGACCATCGCACTTGTGGTCATCAGAATGGGTCTCAGTCGAGTTTTACCTGCAGCAATAATGGCATCAAAACGTGTATCACCGCGATCAATAGCTTTCTTAATAAAGTCAATGAGGAGAATTGCATTCTTGGTTACTAATCCCATTAACATGATGATGCCAATAATGGAAAATAAATTCATTGTTGAGTTAAATAAGAATAATGCAAGGAATACCCCGACCAATGACAATGGTAATGAGGCCATGATCGCCGCAGGATGAATAAAACTATTGAATTGAGAGCCTAAAACAATATAGATAAATACAATAGAGAGTGTAACGGCTGTAACAGCGTACCCAATCGATTCTTCCATATCTGCGTTTGCACCTTGTGTTTCAAAACCATAGCCGGCAGGCATGTCGAAGTTATCTTGCAATGCTTTAATATCTCGACCAATGTCACCTGCAGGTCGACCTGAAGTATTGGCTTCAACCATGACTTCACGCGCTAAATCACGACGGTTGATTTGAGATGCACCATAGCTTTCATGCGTGCTTGTTACGCTTGAGAGTGGAACCAAGATCGGTTGATTATTTGCATCCACTTTTTGCGATTTTAAATATAAATTATTGATGTCACTTGGAAGCGTACGTTGATCTTCAGAGAGGCGCAAATTGACATCATACGTTTCACCTTTGTCGTCTTTCCACGTCGTTACATCATCACCAGCAAGGAGAGGGCGGATCACATTGGCAATTTGGCTGACTGATAATCCTAAATCGTTTGCCAGTACACGATTTACATGCACTTCAAGGGTAGGTTTAGGCTCTTTGAGCGAGCTTTCTAAATCGACGACACCATCAATTTTTGCCATTTCCACCATGAAGCGATCAGAAATTTTTTGTAATTCATCTAGCTCAGGTCCTTTGATGGAAATCATGACAGGCTTTTGACCACCAGACACAGTTTCATCCGCTGAAGCAATAGAGGTGAGGGTAATACCCGCCACTGTTTGTAGTCGATCACGAAACTCATTGGTTAAATCAGTCAGTGTCTGAGAGCGCTCTTGGCGAGGACTCAGACTGACTCGGATGCTTACGTGGTTTTTCCCGCGATCAGTCACCCCATTAATAACGCCGTACGTTCCTTTAACCTCTGGATGCTGTCGAATAATAGATTCAACTTGTTTTAACTTTGCCTGAGAGTATTCGAGTGAAGCATCTACGGGCGTTTCAAATTTGATCCGAATTTCACCTTTATCTGGAACAGGTACAAACTCTGTTCCCACCATTTTCGATAGCGCGAGCGCGCCAAACAGTGAAGCAACAGCAACGATAATTGTTAGAAAGCGGAATCTTAGAGCCAGTTTTAGCAGCTTCTCGTACACTTCATTTAATGAATCAAGTTTATTTGAGATCCCATTGAAGAAGCGTTTCAATGCGCTCGGTTTTTTATTTGGATGATGACGTTCAGCCCAGTGAGCTGAGAGCATTGGATCGAGCGTAAAACTGACAAACATTGAGATCAGTACGGCGGTACTCACTGTCACGCCAAATTGGTAGAAGAAACGACCGATAATACCGCCCATGAATGCAACTGGTAAGAACACCGCAACAATAGTCAAAGTGGTTGCGAGAACTGCCAGCCCAATTTCTTTGGTTCCATCTAAAGCAGCAGTCACATGATCTTTCCCCATATCAGCATGGCGGACAATATTTTCACGTACCACAATTGCATCATCAATAAGAAGACCAATACTTAAAGACAGGGCAAGAAGAGTCATCATATTGATGGTAAAACCGAAAGCCCAAATGAACGTTAATGTACCAAGTAAGGCGATTGGCAGGGTAAGGCCTGTAATAATCGTCGATCTAAATGAACCTAAAAACAGTAGAACGATGACAACCGCAAGTACACCACCTTCAATAATTGTACGGGCAACATCACCAATACTTGCTCGTATGCCTCGAGATGTATCGACAACTACTTTCAATGTTGTCCCTTTCGGGAGTTGTTGTTCTATACGGTTTAGTGTTTTATAAGCCGCATCTACAACATCAATTACATTTGAATCAGAGCTTCTGAGAATATCCAACGCGACAGCATTTTGACCGTTAATGAAGGCACTCGACTCGAGTTCAGCTTGGCTGTCGTAAATTTCAGCTACTTGTTTTAAGTAGATTGGCGTGCCATTTTTACTCGCGACGATGAGATCCCCAAAGGATTGGGGATGAATTACTCTTGATTTAATTTCAACAACCAGCTCTGAATTTGACTGTTTGAGTGTGCCCCCAGGGACTTCAATGTTTTCGCCTTTTAGTGTGTTAATGACTTGATCAACGCCAACACCAAGACTTTGTAATTTTTGTGGATTAACTTCAATACGAATTTGACGCTGCGAGTCACCTAGCAGATTAACTGTACCTACCCCACGAACAGTTCTCAATTGAGGAACAATTTTTTGATCTAAATAAGAGCTGAGCTCTCGGAGTGACATATTCTCAGACTCAAATACCACCGACATGATGGCACCTGCGGAAGGGTCATAGCGCTCAACAATAGGATCAGTAATTTCATCACGAAATTCAGCTGTCACTGGCGCAATTTTGTCTCGAATATCTTGAGCTGCAACGGTTGAAGGAACATCCAAATTAAACTCAGTGATAATTGTAGAGAGTCCTTCACTCGACTGCGATATCACTTGTTTAACACCTGAGATCGTATTGATCTGATCTTCCATCTTTTTGGTAATTTCAGATTCAACAGTTTCAGGAGAAGCACCTGGGTAAGTGGTATACACGACCACAAATGGGAAATCGACATCAGGGAATTCTTCAACTCCCATTCGTTGCCATGATGATAAGCCCAATACCATCAGGCATAGCATCATCATGATCGTAAAGACAGGATATTTCACACTGATTCGAGTTAACCACATAGTTCAGATCCTGTCTTACTTTGAAGCAATTGAGACTGTTTTATTTAAGTCATCATTATTAAACTTAATTCTACTGATGTAATCCGTTGGCTGAAGACCACTGATCATTGCAATATTCTCGTTGGGTTGTCGATCCAGAATTCGAATATTGGCTTTCTGAATTTTCTGATCACGGATGATCCACAGATAAGGTTTGCCATCTGCATCTTGAATAGTATCAAGCGGAACTTTTTGCCCCTGAATTTGTTTGTTATCTAAAATGAAACCTTCGACAAAAGCACCAATACTCAGTGAATTGATTGATTCATTCGGTTGAGCAAAAAACTCAACCTGACGACTGATTTGATCGGCCATTGGGGAAATGCGTGTTAACTTGGCAGTATAATTTTGGGTAGTCCCTTGAATTTTATATTCAATATTGTTTCCAATGTTGAGCGCATGTTGAGATTCGACAGGGAGTTTTGCTTGAATCTCTAATTTTTGTGGATCTACGATTTCAAATAGTGTTTGACCCATTGAAACGGTTTGACCAGGTTCAACTTGACGTTTGGTAATCACGCCAGAAATGGGGCTACGAATTAATCCATCAGCATCGGCTTTCAGTGCGATATCCACATTTGCTTGCTGAGCTCGTACAGTTTCGAGTTGAGCTTTATGCTCCACTTGACTTTGTTCATATTCAACCTTAGAAACAAATCCTTGATCATAAAGTCGTTTTTTTCGAGTGACCATATTTGCAGCTTGTTGTGCCTGCGCTTGTGCAGAAGCAAGATTAGCACGAGCTTGTGCGAGTCGGGCTGCATTATCTTGATTATTTAAACGTACCAAGACTTGCCCTTTACTCACCTTTTCACCGACTTGTACAGAGACTTGACTAGCAGTGGCAGTCACTTGAGCTTGAATTGTACTTTGATTCACAGCGCGTATGGTGCCCGTGAAAGCAAATTTCAGATTTGAGACCCCATTTTCAACTTTGACTAAGTCCTGTTGTATTAATTCAATTTTTTGAGGGGTAGATGAGGTTGGCTGTACACTTTCGTCATTTTTTTGACAAGCGGCTAAAAGACAACTCGTACACAGCGTTCCTAATACGAGATATTTCTTAAACTGACTGCTGTGTCGAGTCGCATTCGGCATGTGATAATTCCTTTCCATTCAGACAAACTCTTCTTTATTCAAGAGTTTTTAAGCGCTTGATAATATTGTCGTATTGTGATTGAGTATTTCGATAGTTTGTTTGTAAAGATTCAATATTTTTTTGGATATTACTCATATTCTGCGCATTATAAGTGATTCGATCTTGTAAGTTTTTAGGGACAGGATTCCCTTTTTTGATATAGGTCTGTTCCTGCTTTTTAAACAATATTCGATCTTGCTCCAGTTGTTGGTACTGTTGTTTTTGAAAGGTGATTTGTTTGTTGATGTTTTTCAACATATCATCACGTTTGTTCGCAGCCACTTTACTAGAACCATAAGCACGTTTTAAGCGTAGATCTTGTTCATGTTGTTTGGCTTGTTGCGTACGTACACCACTTTGTTGCTGTTCTTTATCGGCATCATAAGGTCGATTTTTTTTAATCACTTGCATATTACGGTCAAGTGCTTCATAACCGTGACGAATATGCTCTGGTGTTACCGAACTACTAATATTAGCTACGCCATTTTTATCATAATAACGATACCAAGACGGTTTGGTCACTGTGGTATTAGCAATTGCTTCACCGATACATAAACCAAATGTCATCATGATCACTAAGAATGTTTTATTATGAAGATGCTTTAACCCAATTCTTGATTTGTGCGAAAGATTAAACATTGGAATTGGCCCCCGTGATATCAATTCAATTTTTTAATTTTTGCTTTTAATAACAAGCATTTTATGTGGTTTTGGTAAATTTATAAATATAAACCGTTAAATAATTTACGCTTAATCTGATTCACCCTTAAATTCTATGAAGCTTTGTGACACAATCTCTCCGCGAGTACTCAACTGCATTGAAAATCAATGTAATGTTATGTTAGAAAATAATGGTTATTCTCTAAATTAAGCGTTTCATTTTTCTTTAAATCTCATCTCAGGAAGGATCATTCAATGGATGATAATCTGCAAAATATTAAAGTGATGGTCATTGATGATTCAAAAACGATTCGTCGGACCGCAGAAACTTTATTACAGCGTGAAGGATATGACGTTGTAACTGCAGTAGATGGATTTGAAGCATTATCTAAAATTGCTGAAACTCGACCTGATATTATTTTTGTAGATATTATGATGCCGCGTTTAGATGGGTATCAAACGTGCGCATTGTTAAAAAACTCACAAAATTTCCAACATATTCCAGTGGTCATGTTATCCAGTAAAGATGGGATGTTTGATCAGGCAAAAGGACGAGTTGTTGGATCTGATGAATACCTCACGAAACCATTCAGTAAAGATGAGCTATTGAATGCGATTCGTAAACTTGTCGCTTCACGTTAAGTACTGGGAAAACAAAATATGACACGTATCTTAGTGGTAGATGACTCTCCAACAGAAATGTTTAGATTTAAAGAAATTCTGTCCAAAAATGGCTATGAAGTGCTAGAAGCAACCAATGGTGCAGATGGTGTTACCTTAGCGCAAGCAGAGCAACCAGATCTTGTACTTATGGATGTGGTGATGCCTGGTGTGAATGGATTTCAAGCGACGCGGCAAATTGCAAGAGCTGATGTAACGAAGCATATTCCAGTTGTCATTGTCAGTACCAAAGATCAGGATACGGATCGAATTTGGGGCAAAAGACAAGGCGCTGTCGACTACCTGATCAAACCTGTAGATGAATCAAGATTACTTGATGTCATTCAGCAATATTTAAATACAGGCACAGCATGATCATTCAAGATGAAAGTGATCAACAACACTGGTTAACGCAAGCCAGTAATGCTAATTCGGCTCAAGCAAATGAGTACCGTGATGTGCAAAATCAGGACCTCTGGTCTGGTGTATGTTTTAAAGTTGAGCAGCAGCAATTTATTACCCCACTTGGTGATATTGCGGAGGTTAGCCCTTTACTGAGCATTACCTCATTACCACTTACGCCGCCGTGGTATTTAGGTTTAGCGAATTTGCGAGGTCGAGTACTGTCCGTATTAGATCTAAAGCAATTTGCTTTGAGTAAATCAACACAATTACACGCTAATGTTAAAATTTTATGTTTTAACGTGGGGCAAGACTGTGTTGGATTGCTTGTGGATGAAGTCCTTGGTGTAAAACATTATAAGAATAATACCTATAGCACCAGTTCGGATTTGATCGCAGAACCATATAGATCGTTTTGCCAAGGTTATTTTCTCGATCATTCAACACCTGTAGCTATGCTGATGATGAGTCTGCTATATGAGCATGATCGTCTAAAGCACATGTTCACATCAAATTCAATTTAATGTGTAGTCAGCAATAGTTTTTTGGGGGAGCTGAGTGAGTTTACGGTTAAAAAAGACCAGTCGGAATGTGAATGATTCAGATTCCAACACACAGGGATGGAAAGCTTCACTTAAGTTAAAACTTGAACAGTTTTCAGAGCTGTTTGGGCAATCTGCCCAAACGAAGTCTTATTTAATCATGGCTATTATTAGCCTCGTTTGTGCTTTTCTGATTTTATTGTTTCTCATGTTTAATCTCCCGCGCACGGTGGAGCAAAGTCGTGGGGTGGGGGAACTGAAATATCTCAATCAAATGATGATTATTCAGACTCAACAGTTTGAGGATAATCCTACAGATTACACATTACAGATTCTCAAAAACTCTCAGCTTATTTTTAGTTCACAACTTGAAAATGTAAAATCAGTTTATTTTTATAGTCCAGCTTTAAATGAAGTAGATCGACTGTGGTTAGAGTCTCAAAGCAATATCACGGAATCTCAGTTACAAAAAATTCAAGTTGCTCTCAATGAAATTCGCACAGGTTCGACGTGGTTACTGATTTTACTGTCACTTTTATTGTTGATTAGTTTATCGAGCTTCACCTTTGCAGTGATTAAACTTTTTATTTTAAGAAGCCAAGAAGATCGTTTGCGTTTAATGGAACTGGTGGATAAAGATAAGAAAAATCAAACCGCGATTTATCGACTTTTAGATGAAATTGGTGATTTAGCTGAAGGCGATTTGACCAAATATGCTGCGGTTTCTGCAGATTTTACGGGGACAATCGCGGATTCAATTAATGTAGCGATAGATCATTTGCGTGATTTGGTGATGAGAATTAATCAGGCTTCTCAACAAGTTACCCAATATATTCATCAAACTCAGCACATGAGTTCACAATTGGCGCAATCTTCAGAGCTGCAAGCTCGTGAAATCCAAAATACATCGCTCGCCATTCATGACATGGCGGACTCAATTGATCACGTTTATGAAAATGCAGCGCAATCTGCAAAAGTTGCTCAGCGCGCTGTACTTATCGCAGCGAAGGGTGGGGAAGTGGTTGAACGATCAATAGATGGAATGGATCAAATACGAGGGCAGATTCAAGAAACATCTAAAAAAATTAAAAGGCTGGGTGAATCTACTCAAGAGATTGGTAACTTTGTTGCAACCATTGAAGACATTGCAGGGCAAACGCATCTGTTGGCTTTGAATGCAGCCATTCAAGCCGCAATGGCAGGCGATGCTGGACGAGGTTTCGCTAGTGTTGCTGATGAGGTGCAGCGTTTAGCTGAACGTTCAACTGCTGCGACCAAACATATTGAGATATTGGTAAAAAATATTCAATTAGATACGCATGAGGCCGTTCGCTCTATGGAGCAAACAACTTCTGAGGTGGTTAAGGGGACTGGACTTGCTCAAGATGCAGGAGCAGCACTTGCAGATATTCAGTTGATTTCAAAACAGTTGGCTCAACTGATTGCGAATATTTCAGCATCTTCAAAAGTTCAGTCAGCCGCTGCGGGGCAAATTGCGAAAACAATGTCGCTTGTGCAAGATGTCACACGAGAAAATCATGCTTCAACCTTAGATACTGCTCAATCGATAGCAGAACTCACTCAAATGGCTGATTCTTTAAGGAAATCAGTTGCAAACTTTAAATTACCTGAGTGATTGAGCCATGAAAAATAATAATCCTAATAAAATACAATTATATCTTTCAGAAGCACTCTATCGTGCATATATAGATATGCAGCTTCCTCAGGATGAATCAAATTTTGAAGATGAGGAGCTTATTACCACCTTTGCTGAAGAGCTTAAGGAATTACTTCTAGAAATATCAGAAAATCTTCAAGTCTTATCGAATGATTTAGAACAGGTAAATATTTGGCAAGCATTGCGCCGTAATTTTCATACCTTAAAGGGTTCAGGTCGAATGCTTGGATTCAACTCAGTTTCTGAGCTTGCATGGACCGTTGAGACAATACTGAATATTAGGCTTGATCAGCAACGTTCATGGAGTCAACTGGTCCTTGAGTATGTTGAGCTGATCTCTCGTATATATCGCTACATCATTGTGCCTAGTTTAACAGTGAAACAAGCGATTCAATTAGATGTTAAACCTCTATTGCTTTTAGGTCGGCAATTAGAACATTCAAATATCATAGATCAATCATTGCATCCTTTGTTGGCGATCAACGCTCATCTCACACAGCTAGATCTAGATTTCAGGATTGAATGTCATTGTTTGAATGACTCAAATTCACTCTCAGCAACAGCCACAATTGAGAATACTCAAATATGGGATAACGAGGTTCTGCAAAGTTTTTATGCTGAAGCTTCAGAACAATTGAAATCCCTGCAAGATATGTTGGATAAATCCAATCAACAATTTCAGGTGGATACGCTTGCACGTGTTGTCCATTCTCTCAGGGGGAGTTCTGCAATTGTTGGACTTGAGAAAATTGAAGTATTGAGTCAGTCATTCGAAAAAATAATACAACGTAATCCATCTCTTGATACCAACAATAAAGAATTGCAAGCGCTCACAACGCAGTATATTGATTTAATCCAGTATTACTTAGAAAGCTTGCAAACAACAGGCGACAACGTAACGAGACAACAACAGTTTCAGGCATTAGAGCATACTTTTTTAATCGCATTGAGAGACTTCTCAGAACAGATTACACAGAACGATCCAAATCTTGATCCGCAAGAGTTACTCAAGAAAATTGTAGATTTGGGTGTAGAAGATGTTTTCCTTATCGATACCTTTGTACAAGATGGTATTTCTAACCTCTTTAGCTCTACACGTACTACTGAACGTTCGAGCTTACTGAGTCAACAACTCAGTTCAATTGCTAAATTTGCCATTAAAGTTGATTTTGATCTCCTTCAAAAAATTTCAGAAATTTTGAGTTCAATTCACTTCAACATTGTAAGAGAACCAAATTCAATTGCCTACTCAAATGTCCACCGAGTTTTACAACAAGGGCATGAAAAACTCTTAGAAATATTTGATGAACTCGCTATAGGTCAATTTGCTCAAAATAATGAAGTTTCTCAGCAGCTATTAGGTGATTTAAAACAACTTAATCATGAATACTTCAGCTTTTCCAATCAATCGAATTGCATTTCCACTATAGAGCAGGAGAGCGAAGTATCTGCTCGCTCCTTAGATGAAACAATTCTGACATTACTCAATATAGATTACGCACTCAAAGATTCAGCGAAAGCAAAACAGGGCTTAGATCGCGAAGTAAGTGGTTTTTTTGTCGAGGAAGCGGAAGAAATCTTGTCTCAAATCGAAGACTTGTTCAATACATGGTTAGAGTATCAAGAAGATGCTACGTGTATCCAAAAAATTATGCGGCAACTGCACACGTTGAAAGGTGGTGCATACATGTTGCAAGCAGATTACTTTGCAAATCTAATCCATGAGCTTGAATCTGTATATCTTCAACTCATTTCAGAGCAACAAATTGATATAAAAAGTTTCATTATTTTGATTAAAGCCTTACAGCAGGATTTGGTACGGCGTGTCAATATCATTAAAACTGAGTCTGTTGATTATCCGATAGAGCAGGCATCAAGGCTTATTCAGAGTTTAATTGAGCTTGGATATTTAAATCTTAAGGGTAGTGACTCGAAGCTGAACTTAGTACATTCGATGCAAAATGATATCACTCACCACATGTCTTCGGATTTTAGTATTCATTCAACTTTATCAGCGGACCTTGAAACCAATTTAAGTGATTTAGTCACTACGCATAATAATTCATCAAAGTTTGACTCTTCTTCCATTCAGCAAAACTCACATCAGAATGAACCATCTAACGCTAATGAGAGTGTTTTACCGCCTCCAATGAGTGGTAATTTGCAAAAGTTTGTGCAATCTGCCGTAGCGAACGAGACACTTTCAGTCTCTACTGCTGTAATTGAAGCAACCCTTAATTTGATTGGGGAGGATTTGATTCAACGTTCGCAAGTAGAAGTAGAATTAAAATCATATCGGTCAAATTTGGTAGAAATGGATCAAACCATTCAGCGCCTTACTTCACAATTGAGACGGATGGAAGGGGAATTAGAATCCCAAATTTTATTACAACGTAGATCACATAATTCCGCTGAGCATGGGTTTGATCCCTTAGAAATGGATCAATATTCATCACTCAATCAACTCTCTAAATCTATATCAGAGTCAACATCAGACTTGTTAGATATCAGAAACTCTCTGCACGAAAAGCTTCAGTCTGCAGAAAGTATATTGATTCAGCAGGCAAGAATACAAAACAACATCCAACACTCGTTGATGCGTACTCGTGTCGTGCCATTCAAGACGATACAAATGCGTCTTGAACGCTTATGCAAGCAACTTTCGATGAATCTGAATAAATCTGTTCAGTTACAGATTGAACATGCAGACATCGAATTAGATCGTAGTATTCTTGAAAAGTTGATCACCTCACTTGAGCATATTCTGCGTAATGCGATTGATCACGGAATTGAGTCAGCAGAACAGCGGTTGAAATTAAATAAACCTGAACAAGCAGTCATGCAACTGACACTGGTGAATCATCACAATGAGCTGAGTATTTTGATCAAGGATGATGGTCGAGGAATTGATTCACAAGAGATTAAGCAAAAAGCTGTTGAATTTGGTTGGCTCAATACTGAACGGGAATATTCTGAAACTGAACTATTACAATTGATTTTTAGACCAGGCTTTACCACTGCTGCAAAATTAACAACGGTTTCAGGACGTGGTGTCGGTTTAGATGTCGTAAAAAGTGAAATACAGGCACTGGGTGGGCATGTTCATGTTACTTCGGAAAGAGGACAAGGAACTTGTTTTGAAATCAGAATTCCTAAATCTTCAATTATTACTGAAGCGTTGATGGTAAAAGTTGCAGATCAATTCTTTGCCTTACCGTTACATCAAATACAACGTGTTGAAATGATCGATAGACATGATTTAAATCATGCGAAACAACAGAGTCAGTTGTTGAGGGTGCATGAAGCAAGTTATCAATTAAACGATTTGGCTGACTTCGTGTTGTTAAATCAAAATATAAAAAGAAACTCACCATATTCAGAAACCCAAAAAGTTCCAGTGATTTTGGTGAATATGCACCAGTCTCAACCTGTGGCTTTATTCGTTGATGAAGTCTTAGGAACTAATTCACAAATTATTGTGAAACAGACTGGGAGGCTTATCCATCAAATTGATTATCTCAGCGGTGTAACCATTATGGGCAGTGGAGAAATTTGCCCAATTTTAAATGTAAATCGTGTGGTTCAATATCTCACTCAGCAGGATTGGTCTGTACATCCAGAGTCGAAGCTCTCAAATTTAAAACATGACAATGAGGCACCTACGATTTTAGTGGTTGATGATTCGGTCACAGTTCGAAAAGTGACATCTAAACTACTTGAGCGTTATGGTTACCAGATTGTCACAGCTACAGATGGCATTGAAGCACTTGAATATTTACAGCATTCAACACCTGCCTTAATGTTAATTGATGTTGAAATGCCAAGAATGGATGGTTTTGAAGTAATGCAATGGCTGAGAAATCAACCACATTTGCAGAACTTACCTGTGGTTATGATCACTTCACGAGTGGGGGATAAGCATAAACAACATGCTCTTGAACTTGGTGTATCGGCTTATATGGGTAAACCTTTCCAAGAAGCAGTGTTGATTGAGCAGATCAATCAGCTTTTAAAACACGATTGAAGTATTTTAAGCCAATTAAAAAAGGATGCATTTGCATCCTTTTTTATATTTCATTGCTGTTAAATTTTAATGTTATGCCAATAGCTCAATTAAGATTTTTTCATAAATTTCAGCCAAAGGTTCCAAATGTGCGATTTCAACATGCTCATTAATCTGGTGGATCGTGGCATTAAGTACTCCCAGTTCGAGTACCTGAGCTCCAGTTGGTGCGATAAAGCGACCATCTGATGTACCACCACTGGTTGATAATTCTGTTGTCGTGCCAGTCACATCCAAAATCGCTTTTTTGGCAGCATTGACGAGCTCTCCAACAGGGGTAAGGAATGGTAAACCTGATAGTGTCCACTCGATATCATACTCAACGCCGTGGCGATCTAAAATTTCATGTGTACGTGCTTTTAATTCATCAGCAGTAACTTCTGTAGAATAACGGAAGTTAAATAATAAGTTCATCGTGCCAGGCACAACATTGGTTGCACCCGTTCCAGCAGAAATATTGGAGATTTGGAAAGACGTTGCAGGGAAATACTCATTGCCTTGATCCCATTCTGTCTCACATAATTCAGCAATTGCTTTTGAGGCTGTATGAATTGGGTTAATTGCCAAATGTGGATAGGCCACATGCCCTTGCTTACCTTTCACTGTTAAATTGGCATTGAGAGACCCACGACGGCCATTTTTAACAATGTCACCTAAAGTATTCGTACTTGACGGTTCACCGACCAAACACCATGTCATTTTTTCTTGGCGTGCTTCTAAAGTTTCTACAACTTTCACTGTTCCATTGATAGATGGACCTTCTTCATCTGAAGTGATCAAAAAAGCAATCGAACCTTTGTGGTCTGGATGCTTAGCAACGAAACGTTCAGAGGCAATTACCATGGCTGCCAACGCCGTTTTCATATCTGCACTGCCACGCCCGTATAACTTTCCATCTCTAATTTCTGGGGCGAATGGATCGGAGTTCCACGCTTCTAGATTGCCTGTAGGAACAACATCAGTATGACCCGCAAAACAAAACACAGGTGATTCAGTCCCGCGACGAGCCCATAAGTTATCTACATCTTCAAAACGCATATTTTCAATGTTAAAACCAATCTTTGATAATCGATCAGCCATAATATTTTGACAGTTATGATCGACTGGAGTCACTGAAGGTTGGCGAAGTAATTGTAAGCTTAAATCGAGTGTTGCAGATTGGGTCATGGAGAGAAATCGAATTGGTCAAAGTCGATCTATCATAAAGTATGTTGAATTTGATGCAAAATATTAATCATTCAAGGAAATCAAATTTAAATAAAAAAAGCCCTATTAAAAAATAGGGCTTTTAGCTTCAACTTCGAATTAGTTGTTACGAATTTCGTTTGAAGTTTTTTCAGCAGTATTTGTTACAGTTTCCCCAGCTTTTGAAACGTCTTGTCCAAAACCTTTGAATGTATTACAACCAGTTAATACAAATGCAACTACGAATGAAGCGGCTAATACTTTTTTCATCATTATCTCCAATGATTGTAAATTATTTTGATGCTTAATCAGAATAAAAATTAATCATTTAGAAGAATATGAGAGTTTTATTATCAGAATGTTATTAATTGTATTCGATACATTTTTTTATTACACGAACTACACGTAAGGGAGCTTTAAAGCTGGTTGACGGTACATATAAAACTGATTTGTTTGTACATTGTGATAAAGCCCATTACTCCACCAATGTGCTTCATTTGAAGTCTGACTTGCATTCGGACAAATCCATTCCTGTCTTTCCAGTCGATAAAAAGATGATCGTAATTGATGTCCCCATGTGCCTATACGACGATGTGGGCTGACCCAGTTAGGTAAGGTTTGAAGTTCGGTATGATACGGAAAGTAGAGTTGACCTTTCATCACCGCAATTTTTCGATCAATTTTATAAGTATTGGCTTGAGTAAATTGAAATTGCTTTTGCGTAAAATGATTGAGCTTTCTAAATAGAGTGTCGCTTCGATTTAATCCGTACCAATGTTGAAGTTGAAAGTCTTGTTCTGCTAAATAAAATTTCAGTGCAACTTCCCATTGTTCAATTTCTTGGGTGTGATGATTTAATATCACAAAGTCAATTTCACCCAAAGTATGGCGGCCGTCAATGATTTGAACACTGTGATCTAACAGCGAAAAATCAGCTTGATCGCGTTGATCATCTTGCAGCCAGAACCACATTAAATATTCAAAGCGCAAACCTAGACGCGTACTTTTAAGTTGCTGAATAAAATCAATCAGCTCTTGTGGGTTTTGATCTAGATCATGCAGTCTGGAGATATATTTTTCGTACTGAGTTTGCCAAAATTGTTCATGGTGCAATTCAAAAGGATGAACGATCGTTAATTCTTTAGGCGCAAAACGAATAATATTAGGACTTGCGATGACAAAAGCCAGTTGACGTACAATTGTATGATGAAAGTTCTGCCATGGCTCATAAAAATCAGATTGCACCATTACTCCAACTAGAATTCAAAATTGAAAATAAATTTACAATCAGACACTACCACAAAAGCATATATACTAGTGAGATTCAACTGAATGAGTTGCGGTATGAAAATCGTGTTTTGGCGGAGCTTGGTCATTATTTTTGTGACTCTAGGTTTTATTGGTGCGCTATTGCCAGGATTGCCAACCACAGTCTTTTTAATTCTTGCCGCATGGGCTGCTTCAAAAGGTTGGCCACAGGTTGATGATTGGCTACTCAATCATCCTAAATATGGACCAACACTGCGAAATTGGCGTGAGCATGGCACGGTTCCACGCAAAGCAAAATGGCTCGCCTCGATGATGATGTTGATCAGCGGTATTCTTATGCTTTATACCAATGCTCCTGATTTAGTAAAAATTTTTACGAATCTCACCATGCTAATTGTCGCGATTTGGTTGTGGTTAAGACCTGAATCAAAAAATATTGTTTAAATAAATGATTAAAAATAATTTAACGCTGAGTTTTGTATGAACCCAAATCTTGAAAGTTATACCCTAAGTCAGGCGGATATCCTGATTGATATGGCGAAACAAGTTCTATATGTACCACGTATGAAAAAAAGCTATTTGGTGTCTACTGGATTGAACGGTATAGGTGAACAGGAAAATTCAGGTAAAACACCAAGAGGATGGCATCGCATTGAACAAAAAATTGGCGATGACCACCCAATCAATGCTGTTTTTAAAGCACGTATTTGGACTGGGGAGATCTATGATGTGGAACTTGGTGAGCAATTTCCAGAACGTGACTGGATTCTAACTCGAATTCTTTGGTTAGCAGGTTTAGAACCTGGTTTTAATCAAGGGGAGGGTTGTGATACCTATAATCGATATATCTATATTCATGGTACGCCAGAGTCAGAACCTTTAGGTATTCCTAAATCACATGGATGTATTCGAATGCACAGTGCAGATGTCATTGAGCTATTTGATATATTGGACGAAGGCGCTTTAGTCTATATTTCAGAACAAGAGATCGAATTGGATCAAATTTAAATCAGAATCGTAAAATGTGTTGTGATAAAAACTTTGAATAAAAATAAAAACATATCTCTAATCAGGCAAATAATAGATAAAAAAGCGATTTTTCAAGAGAAATGATCTATTTTTTAATCATTCAAACTGAAAAACTGAGAAACCTGTAGAAAAGCGTTTGACAGTATCTGAGGATTCTCTATAATGCACCACACAAACGATGAAGTCGT
>NZ_JFYL01000055.1 GCF_000632455.1 Acinetobacter sp. Ver3 | reverse complement strand
TGAACCGTACCGGGTTTGTCGGAGACATTTTTATTTAAGTTAGGCCACGTGACCTAACGGGTTAATCTTATCATAGTACATTGCTTCAAACTCAAAAGGCGATACATAACCCAATGCGCTGTGTACACGCTTTTTGTTGAACCAATCTACCCAATTTAATGTCGCAAGTTGTACATCCGCTAAACCTTGCCAGTCTGCTTTTAAATATTCAATCACCTCTGTTTTGTATAACCCATTCACTGTTTCAGCCAAAGCGTTATCGTATGAATCACCGGTCGTACCGACTGATGCTCGTAAATTTGCTGCTTCTAAACGAGTAGATCTCGCTTTGCTCGATGTTCTGGGTTTTCAGCAATATCTAGTGTTCGATAATAGGTAGAAGCTGAGATCGGTAAAATCCTACAAATCGCCTCAACACCATATAACGCCTTATTGTTATGGATGAAATCCACCATTATTTGTGTGGGCGGTCGAGCTCCGCCTGGGCGAAAAAAGCGGCTGCTTTACGCAGAATTTCATTGGCACGCTTTAATTCTTTGATTTCACGTTCCATTTGCTTCATTTTTTCTTGATCAGAGATCTGTTGTACTTTGATAGGATTTTGCTCATCTAAATGCTTTTGATGCCAAGCACGAAGTGTTTCAGGAGTACAACCAATCTTAGGCGCAATAGCTGTGATCGCAGCCCAATTAGATGGATAGTCTTTTTCAGATTCAATCAATAATTGAACCGCTCTTTCTCTGATTTCAGGGGTATATTTTAATTTGGTCATCGGAACATTCTCTCAGAATACTGAGTCTCCGACAAACCCGGTACGGTTCATTGTGTTTTCACATAAATTTCACTATCTGAGAACTATTTTAGGTGGAAAGTAATAGTTGAAAGTTTCTAAATTCTTAAAATACAGGGGTATAATTAAATGGCTATAGAATTTGTTTCCAAATCAAAGTTACCTACTGCATTTGGCGATTTTGAAATTATAGCATTTCAAGACCAAAGTACTGGTGAAGAACATATTGCTCTTGCCAAAGGCATGGGTACTATTTCTAATCAACCTGTACTCGTTAGAATTCATTCAGAGTGCTTAACAGGTGACGCTTTTGGATCACTCAAATGTGATTGTGGCCCCCAATTACATTCAACCATGAAAATGATTAATGATGCAGGTCAAGGTGTGATCTTATACTTGCGCCAAGAAGGTCGCGGCATAGGACTAACCAATAAAATTCGAGCTTACGCCCTTCAAGACCAAGGACATGATACTCTTGACGCCAATTTATTATTAAATTTACCAGCAGATGCTCGTAAATATGATGTGTGTACCATTATGTTAGATTATTTAAAAATAAAGAATGTAAAACTCATTACAAATAATCCCCTTAAAATTAAATCTTTAACTGATTTAGGAATTAATGTTGTTGAACGTATTCCTTTAAAAGTTGGTTTAAATATCTTTAACAAAGCTTATCTTGAAACAAAGCAAAAACGCATGTCACATCTATATGATAATAGTGATTTTTAAAAAGCGATCACTTTTAGAAAAATATCCACGTATAAAGTTCCATCTCCCTTTCGGGAGAAAGACAAGATAAAATATTGTTTTATATTCAATTATGGTTTTAAAGAAGATTTATGAAAGCTGCCTGACTATTCTTTATTTTGTCTCAGTATCTGTGCAAAAACCGTCACTTTTTCTAAAGTAGCATTCATTCCCTTATTAAAAAAAGTATCGACAAGCGCTGAGCCAATAATAATAAGATCTACTTTATTGGCTAGTGCTTTAACATGGCTTTCATTTTTGATCCCAAAGCCAATTGCAACTGGAATATTAAAAATTGGCTTAATTTCAGTTATCTTTTTCTCAAGATTAGATAGATTGAAGTCTCCTCCTGTTAAGCCATTTTCTGCAACATGATATAAAAAACCTGTCGCGCGCGCTGAAATTTGCTCTAACCTTTCAACTGGGGTCGTCGGCGCGGTCATTGCAATTAAATGCATATTTTTTTCATTTAATTGCACCTCAAATTTTTCTCGATATCCATATGGAGCATCTAAAATCAATATTCCATCTATAAGATTTTCTGTTTCAGCGATAAGTGTCTCAAAACCATATTGCATAATCGGATTTAAATAAGTCATGAAAATTATTGGTGTCTGGTCATCATGCAGCCTGGTTACTTTTACCAACTCAATGGTCTGTTTTACCGTTTGACCTGCATCTAAAGCCCGAAGATGCGCTGCCTGAATGATCTCTCCATCTGCCACTGGATCAGAAAATGGAATACCCACTTCAATAATGTCAGCCCCTGCTTGACCCAATTGGCTTAACAGACGACAACTTTCTGTAAAATTAGGATCTCCAGCAGTAAAATAACAGACCAGACCGCTTCGATTTTCCAGTTTCAATTGCTCTAATTTTTGATCTAGACGGTTCATGCTGTAGCTCCTGCAAGATATTTTTTGACCGTGTTTAAGTCTTTGTCTCCTCTGCCACTTAAATTGACAATAATGATCTGTTCTGGCTGCATTTCTTGAGCAAGTTGAATCGCATATGCAATCGCATGAGAACTCTCAAGAGCAGGAATAATACCCTCCTGTTGACTTAAAAGCTGAAAGGCATTTACCGCTTCTTGATCGGTGATCGCCGTATATGTAACACGTCTTGTTTCAAACAGAAGACCATGCTCAGGACCAACACCAGGATAATCTAAGCCAGCTGATATAGAGTGCCCCTCTAAAATTTGCCCATCTGAATCTTGTAATAAATAAGTTAAATTGCCATGCAGCACACCGACTTGACCCTTGCAAATAGAGGCGGCATGTTCACCGCTATTTGTTCCTTTTCCACCCGCTTCAACGCCAAACATTTTGACATTCAGGTCTTCTAGAAAAGGATGCATCAACCCTAATGCATTTGACCCCCCACCAACGCAAGCAACTAGAGCATCAGGCAGCTTATTTTCTTTCTGGAGTATTTGGTTTCTGGCTTCTAAACCAATAATTTTCTGAAATTCTCTGACCATGGTGGGATATGGATGAGGGCCTGCACCCGTACCCAATAGGTAATAGGTTGTATCCACATGACGAATCCAGTCACGTAATGCTTCATTCATGGCATCTTTTAAAGTCCCACGCCCTTTTTGAACACTCCTGACTTCAGCACCGAGTAATTTCATGCGCTCAACATTCATTTGTTGGCGCTGAATATCTGTTTCTCCCATAAAAATGGTACATTTCATCTTAAACAGCGCGCAAACCGTTGCTGTTGCAACACCATGTTGCCCAGCACCCGTTTCTGCAATGATTCTGGTTTTGCCCATAAATTTGGCTAATAAGATTTGGCCTACACAATTATTGATCTTATGCGCACCCGTATGGTTCAAATCTTCTCGCTTGAAATATATTCGAGCGCCGCCTGCATAAGCTGTTAGGTTTTTTGCATAAAAAAGAGGACTAGGACGACCAACAAAGTCCGTTAAAATCTGCTGATATTCAGCCCAAAATTCAGGTTTGTGCCGAACATTATTAAAGGCTTGCTCTAATTCTTGAAGTGCTGGCATTAAGCTCTCTGGCATGTAACATCCGCCAAATTTACCAAAAAATCCTAAGTCATCAGGACCATTACCTGTATAAGGGGTTGTCATCTCATATCTCTTTTACTATCAAAACTTGTTCGATCTTAAAATATTTTCATTTTTCTGATAATTGATATATTTTGAGCTTATGGTGTTAGAAAATTTTACAACATGAAACGCAGAACATTACCTCCTCTTAATGCTTTAAAAGCTTTCGAAGCTGTCGCCAGAAATAAAAGTTTCAGCTTAGCTGCCGAAGAATTATGTGTCACCCATAGTGCGATTAGCCATCAAATAAAGCAGTTAGAAGAATGGTTGGATAAAAAATTGTTTATTCGACATTCCTCGACCATCTCTCTGACGGTGGATGCCGAAGAATTATCGCTCGTTTGTATGGAGCTTTTTAATCGTTTAGAACAATGTGTCTTTGAGTTAACAAATAAAACTTCAGAAGTAGAAGTTGTCATAGGCGCTTCTCATAGTTTTATGGCAAATTGGCTGATTCCTCGATTAGAAAAGCTCGAAGTCATTTATCCCAATATCCATATCAAATTAGTGACATGTAATGACTTAAAATTGTTAGAAAAAGAGAAGGTTGACATATTGATCAATAGCGTCAGTGAGCATCATCTACTTCCCAACTTTTTGAATAAATATCTGTTATTTCCCGATAACATGGGTCCTATTTGTAATCGTGAAATAAATCTTCTTCATTCCGTAAATGATCTTTTAAACTATCCATTACTTCATACCCACTCAAATAAAAGTGCATGGCATACATGGTTTGATCAGTTTCAAATAAGCTTTTGCCCAAAATCCAATGACCGTTATTTTGATAGTCTGAATTTAATGATAGAAGCTGCCGTGTCTGGGTTAGGAATTGCCATAGCACCTCAAATTCTAGTAGAAAAAGAAATGTTAAATGGAAAGATCATTGCCCCTTTTGGTTTTATCTATTGTGACTATAATTTTTATGCAATGGTCAGAAAAAATAATGAAAATCGTGATGTTATGAATATCATTAATTGGTTAATGGCCGAAGAAAAAAGTTAAACATTTAATCTTTGATTTGAAAAATTCTATTCAATTGCTCATCTATAACGTCTATTTCACATTCTATTCACGCTGTGCTGCCTAAGGTATAAACATACACTTCTTACGGACACTGTTGATGAGACTTGTAAAAACACTAATTGCTACAGCCTTATCCTTGCCGCTTCTGTTGTTAGCCGGATGTAAAAGTATTCCCAGTTATTCAGCCGATTATGCCCAATCCAGAACCGGTATTCAGGGGATAGCGCTGGATCAGGCTAAAGCTCAGGATATCGGCCTCCGCTTTACCTCAGCCTTTAATACCTTGGGCACACCGGAATTTGTGGAAAATGCTGGAGCACTGTATGCCGACCAGCTGTTTATTAACGATACGCTATCGCAATTTTCATCCCGTCAAAATCTACTCGAGCACTTTCAAGGCATGAACAAACGGGTCAGCAAGGTCAGCGTCAAGCTGTTAAACGCTTCTTATCATCAGGACTCTGCCTATGTGCACTGGCATATGGCCTATGATTTTAAATTGTTCGGCACGACCCGCAGTATGGACTCTTACGGTATCAGTGAAATCAAGATCAACGAAAACAACAAGATTATTTTCCAGCAGGATTTCTGGGACCCTGCGAATGGCCTGTACCGTTCCCTGCCTTATGTTGGAGGAGTCTACTCATGGCTACTGCCTTTCAAAAAATAGCGATTAGTACAGCGTTAGTGATGGGATGTAGCTTCTGTCCATGGGCACAGGCACAAAGCCTGAATCAATGCGGCAATGGTCCGCTGATGGTGGGTCAAAAACAGGTCGGTATGGCCAGTTATTTTGCCCAAAACTGTAGCCAATTCTGGGAAAAACAAAATATACAGATGGACTTTTCCTATACACAGAATATTCCGGAATGGGCATTTAAGCGTGCGGCCACACATTTACTGAAACGTAATGTTAAAGACGCAAAAATACATGCTCTATTCAACCCAATCACCGATTTGTATCGTCCGGTCAGATCAGGCGACCTATACCGTTTAAAATACAACCATGCTACACAGACCCTGAGCTTATCCTTGAACCAGCAAGGTTTAGGGCAGCTTAAACATCCTCTGGCACAACAATATTTTAATATATGGCTGGGTCCCCAGCCATTTAGTGCTAAATTAAAACAGCAATTATTAAATTAGTATCTGCCGCTATGTCGAAACATTTTATCCTGATGGTTGAAGACCATTATGAACTGGCATCTACCCTATGCGAGTTTCTGGAAGAACATGGCTTTGTGGTCGATCATGCCCGCAATCTGAGTGCTGCTAGACAATTACTGAAACAGCAACGCTACCATATCTTGCTACTAGACATTAATTTGCCTGATGGTTCTGGTTATGAATTGTGCGAGTGGTTACGCAATGAAGAGGGGTTGGACTTACCTGTCTTGATGCTTACCGCTCGGGATACCTTGGATGATAAACTCAAAGGTTTCAATTCCGGCACGGATGATTATCTGGTCAAGCCCTTTGACTTTAACGAGCTGGTGGTTCGGGTCAAGGCCCTGATCAAACGCTCCCTGGGTGAAGTATCCAACAGTCGTCTGCAAATTCATGACCTAATTTTGGACCCCGCAACACAGCAACTAACTCGAGCTGGCCAGAACATTGAATTGCCTCCAATTCAGTTTAAACTTTTGAAGCTACTAATGCGACATTCTCCTAAAGTACTGACCAAACAGGAAATTATGATGCAGCTTTGGGGTGACGAAGAGCCAGAAAGTGATGCTCTGCGCACTCATATCTATAATTTACGCAAAATGGTCGATAAACCCTTTGAACAAAAGCTGATTCACACCATATCCGGGATTGGTTTAAAGATTGCTTTCGAAGATGAAGCCTAATTTAGGTACACAACGACAATCAGTCCAGTGGTCATTGCCAGGTCAACATTCTGATGGGTGACAATATAATATTGCCTGTCAAACAGCTCCACACGCCAACCTAGCTGTTTGCATAGCTTTTGCACCAATTGCAATCCAATGCCATGCCCTTTGATTTCCAGTTGTAGCTGCTGGCCAGACAGTTCCTGAACCTTAGAATTGTTAGGTAAAGGCATGCCGACCCCATTGTCAGCAATCAGCACTTTATTTTTTTCTAGAATCACATCAATTTCTGTGCCCTGTGAATAGTTCAGTGCATTGCGCAGAATATTACCAAACACCATTTTGGTCATGGATGGATAAAGTTTACGCGGCTGTTCATCGAGGTCTTTTTGCAGGTCTATCTGCATGCCTTTGTTATGACTGACACTTTCCAGATCCTGCACCAGATTGTCCAGACATTCTGAAAGCATGGTCGGTTCAGCAGTTAAAGTATTGGTGGTATTGCGGGCAATGGCCAGCAAGGTATCGACCAGCAGCTGCATGTCTTCAATGGTGTTATGCAGGCGGGTAAAGGACTTGTTGTCGCCATAGCGTGCCTGACACAGCTGCACATTCCCTTTTAAAATGGTCAGTGGCGTGCGCAGCTCATGGCTAACATCTCCGGTAAATTCACGCTCACGCTGAATAAATTCGCTTAATACCTGATGATATTTTTCCAGCGCCTGCTTGAGGTATTCAGCTTCCAGATTAGAGTCGGTGCGGATGTCCTGAAAAGGCGAAGCCTGATTTTTCTGATGTTCCCAGTCGATATGTTCTAGCGCATTGGCCAGACGGGTAATCGGGGAAAAATAGCGCCGGGCCCGACGGTTCCACCACCACAGCACACTATATAGCACAAACAGGCTGACCATCAGCGGTGCCAGACCAAACAGCCATACCAGCTTGTTGACGTTGCTTTCGCCAAAGACCAACAGGACATGCTGTCCGTCTTTTTCACCATACACGGTCATGCGCTCCTTGCCATCGACAAAATGCCGATTCACCCCTTGCTCAAGTGACATATTCTTAAATTGGGAGGGTGGCACAGTGTTCCAGCGGTAACCATACAGGTTTTTGGTATCGGGCAATTCTGCGGCAGGATTACGTTCTAATCGCTGCCAGTAGTGTGACATTTCCTGTTCTAGCGCCGTTCTGAGCAAAGAACCTTTAATCACCCAGGCACTGAAGCCAATCCCAATCACCACAGACAAGGCAATGAATCCGATTTGCAGCCAGTAATAGTGGTTAAATACCTCACCCAGAGGATGATCGTGTTTGTCCCTGAACAGCTTTAACATTGGTGCATTCCCCGCTGGCCCATCCGATTCGCCATTCAATTATACGGTTTTCTTTTTAAACAGAAAGTGACCGATCACCCACTCGCGTCCATGCTCATAACCGAACAGCTCGGCACAGGCCATAAAGAAAATCCGCCAGCGTTGCCACCAGATTGCGGCATCCGCGCCATAAGTTTTTTCAAACAAGGGCTTTAGCTCGGCCTGTTTAGCATCCATATTTTCTAGCCAAGCATTTGCGGTACGTTCATACTGCGTACCCGCCCATTGCCAGTGCTGCTCTAATTGCAAATGCTGCTGGAAATGTAGAAAGGTCGACGCTGCCGGCATCAGTCCGCCACTAAAGAAATATTGCGACATCCAGTCGAATTCATTTTTCACTTCAAACGGATAATGCAGGAAACGGTGACAGAAAATATGGCACCAGAGCAGACCATCCGCTTTCAGCCAGCTGCTGATATTTTCAAACAGTTTCTGGTAGTTGCGCACATGTTCAAACATTTCCACCGAAACCACGCGGTCAAAGGACGCGGGTTCCAGTTGCAGCACATTGACGTCGCAGGTGATCACCGTCAGGTTCTGCAGTTTTTTCAGATGCGCCTGTTCCTGAATATACAGGCGCTGGGTCGAGGAATTCGACACCACCGTAATGTGAGCCTTGGGATAATGCTCGGCCATATACAGACTCAACGATCCCCAGCCACAGCCAATTTCCAGAATATCCTGTCCATCTTTTAACTGTGCACGCTGGCAATAGCTGGCAAGTGCCGCTTCTTCCGCCTGATCCAGCGTGTTATGAGTGTGTTCAAACAGGCTAGCGCTGTATTTCAGACGCTTGCCAAGCACCGCCTGGAAAAATGCGGTGGGCAGTTCATAGTGCTGTTCATTGGCTTTGTCAGTCTCGATGGCAATCTCGCTGCTTTTTAGCATGCTCAGCACATCCATATAGCGCTGGGCAGCCAATGGAGGATCAAATCGCCCTTCCTGTACCAGGCGTTTTTTGCTTAAAGTACGAATACCAGCACGGATCACCGCATCAGGCAGTTTGCCGCTTTCGACCAATTTTAAGGATTGTTGAATCATAAAGTCCATGTAGTTACCTACTCTTTGGGTGGCCACGGAATAAACATTGAAGTTCGTTGTTGGTAGTCTTTATAGTTATCGCCGCGATTTGCCAGCGCCTGTTGTTCACTAAAGGGAATCCCGGTGATGTAGTACAGAAACAGCCACATCAACAGTGGATATAGCCATAATTCATAGATGCCTGCCGCCAGGCCTAGAACTGGATAGGCAAACCAGTGCAGCCATTCAAAAAAATAGTTCGGATGGCGTGAATATTTCCACAGCCCTCGATCCATAGTTTTACCCGTATTGTGGGGATTGAGCTTAAAACGGAAAAGTTGCTGGTCAGCAACACTTTCCCCAATCAGTGCCAGCAACATGATTATGCCCGCCACAAGTACTGTAGGAGTGGTCCAGTCATTCCACTGCTGGGCTGGAATGTTCAGTAACTCCAGCATCGGGTAGGAAAACAACACCACAAGGCCGGCCTGAAACATGAAAAAGGCCAGAAAACCAAGATGTTGGTAATCGCCCATGGCCCGGCGCATATTCGCATAACGGGTATCTTCCTGGGTTTCATTGGCATAACGACGTAACAGATGCCAAGTCAGGCGTAAAAACCAGATGCCACTCGCGATTCCCAAGAACATGCGCACCAGCAGTGGTGCAGTTTCCATGACCCAGGCCGCAATGATGACATTGAGCGCAATATTAAAACTCCAAGCCACATCGACTAGGCCTGCTCTTCGGTTATAGGTCACCAGTAGCCAGCTACAGAACATAATAAAAACATTCAGCACCAGTAAACTCAGTAGCATGTCCGTCCTCCTATTTTTCTTGGATTAGTAGGGCACTGGCTTCAAACAACAGATGCACATCACTGATCACACCTTCCCTGAAACCACCTTCGCAATAACACAGATAAAAATCCCACATGCGGATAAAGCGCTCATCAAAACCAAGTTGTAGTACCTGATCACGCTGCTCCAGAAAACGCTGACGTCAGCAGTTCAGGGTTTGTGCATAGCTCTGGCCAATATCTTCCAGATGCTTGAGACGCAGTTTCTGTTCGGAAGCGGCTTGGGTCATGACACTGATACAGGGGATAAAACTACCCGGGAAGATATAGCGCTTGATGTAGTCCACGGTATTCAGGGCTTTGGCATAGCGTGCATCTTCAATGGTGATGGCCTGGATCAGGGCCAGACCATTCGGTTTTAGTAGCTCACGGCATTTATGAAAATAGGTCGGCAAATACTGCTCACCTACCGCCTCGATCATTTCAATCGACACCAGTTTGTCGTATTTGCCTTCTAGTAGGCGGTAATCTTTTAGTTGTACATCAACGCGATGTGACAGTCCGGCTGCAGCGATTCGGGCCACGGCTTCATCATACTGGGCCTTGGAAATGGTAATGGTGGTGACCTTGCAGCCATAATGCTGAGCCGCATAAATAGCAAAACCTCCCCAGCCACTGCCAATTTCAACTAAATGATCCATCGGTTGTAACTGCAGTTTTTGGCAAATCAGTTCTTTTTTATAATCGGAGGCCTGTTCCAGACTCATGCCCGGTTCTTTAAATACCGCACTGGAATACATCATGCTGCTATCCAGGAACAGCTTAAAAAAGTCATTGCTCAGGTCATAATGCTCGGCAATATTTTTACGGCTGCCATCAATTGAGTTTTTGCAGGATTTGTACCAGGTCTTTAATAATAACTGGCTGGCCTTGGCCAGCGCATTCTGGTTCATCCGGTCCAACACATCGCGGTTACGTGCCAGAATGCGAATCACATTAACCAGATCTTCACTGCTCCAGTAGCCGCGAATAAAACCTTCAGCAGCACCGAGTACGCCACTACGGAACAGCAGATCCATCAGCCTAGCATCATGCACCTGAATCACGGCATACAAATCACTGCTCTCTCCGACAATCCCGTTTCAGGCGCCTTTAAAAATCAGCTGACCATGACGTAATTTCAGCAGGTGGCGCAGTACCACCGGCAGTGTGCTTTGCTCTCCCATGAATAGTGTCTTCATCGCAATGTGTTTCCTTTTTCTTTTTTAGGATGTCGGTAAAACGGAATTTTCTTTTTCCATAAATGAAAGGCGTGCAGATAAATTCCGCTGACCATCCTGAAGGGTTCAAGAACTTTCAGTACAGCATAGCGATGCTGCTGTGAAGGAACCGTGATGGCCTGCAAGGAAAATTTCAGGGTGGCATCGAATTGCAAGATTCCCTGCTCAAACAGCTGCATATGAATCACGTTCTGCCGATCCGAAAAGCTGAATCGCCAGCGATAATCCAGCCCCATCGGCATGAATGGCGACACATGAAAGGCCTTCTTGAAGTCAAACTGGTGACTCTGGTACGGCGTATATTCAGTTGCATTGTACCGGCAGTCGTGGATATAGACCTGACGTTCATTCCACGGTGTATTGGTAATTTCGCTCAGCACAAAGATCAGTTGGTCGGTGCCATCAAAGACCAGATAAAACACCACAGAATTAAAGCGAAAGCCGAGTGTACGCGGCAGAGCCAAGACCCGGATGGACGCGGCATGCGCTAACAGGTAGTTTTCCCGCTTGATCAGCAGACGTGCCACCTTCTGCCTAATCGAACCACATTCCATGGTCAGAAAATCCCGTTCATCCAGGGTCAGGAAATTCCAGTGTTTGGAAGACCAGAGCCAGGATTTTTTGGTAAAGCTTGAGAGTTGATCCGGATCAAACCATAGATAGGTCAGTTGGCTCTCAAAAGCATGGGCTTTGGGCAGGTAACGGCGATGCCGGATTTCGGCAGCGCCAATCGCCAATGGATACATCTGCATTATGTGCTCCTAGGCTACCTACTCAGTCTGTTGCAATAGCTGATCGACTACCCGTGATGCGCTACGCGCCCCATCTTCGTGAAAGCCCCAGCCCCAATAAGCACCGCAGTATGAGGTCCGGTTCTGACCATTAACTTCGGCCCAGCGTTGTTGTGCCTCAATCGCTGGTGCATCAAATACCGGATGGCGGTAATGCCGTTCTACCCAGACTTTTTTCGGATCCAGGGTAAAATTAGGATTCAAGGTGGCAAAGACTTGGGTTTTGCATTGCAAGCTTTGTAGCTGGTTCATCCAGTAACTGAAACCATAGTGAATGCCATTGTGCTGAAATGGCGTTTGTTCAGTTGCCTGACTCGGGGTTACATGCACATGCCAACTGGCCCATTGGCGACGAGATTTGGGCATGATGCTGGTATCAGAATGCACCACCATGCGGTTATCCTGATAGCGGAAATTGCCGAGCACGTCCAGCTCCTGCGCGGACGGATCTTTTAGTAACTTCAGGCTGTCATCAGCATGGCTGGCAAATACAACCCAGTCAAAACGTTCGCTGCCCTGTGTCGTTTCAACCAGCACATCATTGGCACTCCGGGATACATTCAGAACACCCGTTTTGCGGAAGGTGATATTCGCCTGGGACTGAATCGCACGAACATAGCGAGCTGATCCCCCCTTGACCGTGAGCCATAAGGGACGGTCTTTCAATTGCAACATGCGATGGTACTGGAAAAAGCTTACCACGAACTTATAAGGAATCTGTCCAGCTTGTTCCACCGGACAAGACCACAGCGCTCCACACATCGGATAGAGATGTTCCTGACGGAAGGCTTCGGAATAGCCATGCTGATTCAGATATTCATCAATACTGAGCTGTGCATCAACCTGCTCGACATCCAGATCTTTATTCGCCGCATAGAAACGGAACAGATCCGACAACATCGCGCGAAAATCCGCCTTAAAAAAGTTTTGCGGTCTAAACAATAGCGAGAATTTTTTTGACGGATTGTACTGCAAGCCGCTGACCTGATTATTCACCGAAAAGCCCATGTCACTGCTTTGTGATTGAATCCCAAGTTCTTTCAGCATGGCACAGAACAGTGGATAGTTATGCTCATTAAACACAATAAAGCCGCTATCCACCGCGACCTGTTCACCGTCTATGTTGAGCTGATGGGTATCGGTATGACCGCCGAAGTAGTTATTCTTTTCGAAGACGGTCACGTCATGCACTTTGCTGAGTTTCCAGGCGGCATACAGACCGGAAATACCCGAACCAATAATCGCAATTTTCATGATGATTCCTTCGATTGAATTGTTTGAGTGCCTGCTGTAGCGGATTTTTTCTGTTTTCGAACTTGAGCAATTTTACTGACTTCATATATCCGTGCCGGAATGGGCTTAATTCCCCAGACTAGTCCGAACCAGGACATGAGTTTCAGCAGGTAATAGGTCACATCAATCTGCCACCAGTAAAAGCCCTGTCGGGTGCTACCAGCATAGTAGTGATGATTGTTATGCCAGCCTTCGCCTAAGGTGATGAGTGACAGAAATAAATTGTTACGGCTGTGATCATCCGTGTCAAAATCTCGGCTGCCATAATGATGCGCCACTGAATTGATACACAAGGTGGCATGGATCAGTAACACGGTAGACACGACAAAGCCCCACACTAGCAATTGCAGACCTGATGTACCAAGTTGCGGCCAGGTGATGGCCACCCACTCCCCGAGTGCATAAATTCCTCCCGCGGTCAGCAGCACCACAATTAAACTGAAGCGGTCCAGCCAGATCAGTTCCGGATATTTCAGCCAGTCCTTGATCACCTCTTTACGCGTAGCAAAATTATATTCATTCAGAAACCAGCCGACATGGCTATACCAAAAACCATGCGTGGATGAATGCGGGTCTTGCAAGGTATCGGTATAGCGGTGGTGATAACGGTGATGAGCTGCCCACCAGAGCGGACCACGCTGCGCACTCATGGTGCCCAGTAATACAAACAGGAACTGTACCGGGCGCGAGGTCTGAAAAGTTTTATGCGACAGATAGCGATGAAAAAAAGCCGTGATGGAAAACATGCGGATCAGGTAGAACAGCAGCATAAAGCCCAGTGCAAACCATGACACACCCACCCAGAACACGGCGAGACAGGCCAGATGCAGCAAAATAAAGGGAAAAATACGGACCCACTGAATCTTGCTGTTTTCAGCCGTCAGTGTTTCAGGCTGTGAGGTTGTAGACCAGCTATCTATCCATCGTATCAGACTTTTCAACATGGACTCATCCTAATTTTAAGTGACTGTCTTTATTCTATTTGATGTGTCTAATCAGTCAGATATGAATTTTCTGTGAAGTGAAAAAAAAGCCGAACTGTAAGAGTCTAGGCAGTTCGGCCAAAGGGTAGCAGATTAATGCGGTAATTTGATTAACTTTGTGATGTCGTAACCATAGTGTTTCGCAGTCTCCAGATACGACTGGTAGGTGGCTTCATCCAGTTGCGGTTCACGCGACAAAATCCACAGGTATTTACTGCTTGGTCCACCTACTAGCGCCACTTTATATTCCGGGTCAACTCTTAACACCCAATAATGACCTTTGGTAAAAGGCATCCAGCGCAAACCTGGGGGTAAGAAGCTGACCTTGAGTTTGCTGTTCCCTTCATTTTGTGGATAGGCAATACCTTCAGAGCTGATCATCTCGCCATTGGCAATACGGCAGCTATTTAATACCCCCATAGTCTGGTCAGCATTGACGCTATATTGTGCCGAGATATCCGATACGCAGTTACGCTGAAAATACATCGGTAAATGCGCGATTTCATACCACTTTCCCGCATACTTTTGGATATCGACCTGGTCGACTGCCTGAGGCGCAACCGTTTCTGCTTGTGTAGTAAAGTTTAAGCTGATTATCGCCAGCGTTGTCGCTGCAAAAACAGACTTGAATAGCATCTTCATTTTTAAGCCTTGTTTGATTCTAGGCTTAAGATAACTCAACAGCATGTGAACAAAGCGTGAAGACGAAATGATGTGATTCAGGAGGAGTGCTGCTAAAAAAGCCCTAGACTGGCTTCCGGGTTAAAGCCATTCTTTGCTGTCATCTGCCACAGGGGTACCATGCATCACATGCTGAATCATGGCATAGGCAATACTGCCCTTGAAGGGAATCTCAGGTAACTGATCAAACTTGAAAAATTGCGCGTCGCTCAGTTCATCTTCCTGAATCTGAATCTCACCCGAGTGATACTCTGCCCTGAAGGCCATCATCAGGTTGCTGGGAAACGGCCACGGTTGGCTGGCCAGATATTGAATATTCTTGATCTGTAACCCGACTTCTTCCAGCGTTTCACGGCGTACTGCCTCCTCCAAGGTTTCGCCGACTTCAACAAATCCTGCAATCAGGCTGTACATCTGAGTTTTATTGCGGGCATTTTTTGCCAGCAGAATTTCATCTGTACCCCGGGTAATGATGGTAATCACACAGGGATTCACCCGGGGATACTGGTTATAGCCACAGGATGGACAGACCATGGCATAATGGCTGGCGTGCTGCTGGGTGGCATGGCCACATTTGCTGCAAAAGCAGTGATTACGGCGCCACTCCAGTAACTGTACGGCACGGCTGGCCTGTTCAAACTGCGGCCTGCTCCAGACCTGCACCAGTTGCCGAATCGGGATTAGTTGATAACCCTCGGGTACTGGTTCATCTTCTTTTAGATCCCGTGCAATGACCTGGCCATTTTCAGAGAGGTCCAGGTCGTGCTGCAGTCTTTCCACTTGCGGCAACTGGAAATGATCATCCACCAGCAATTGCTGCTGTCTAAAAATATATGCTTTTGAATGCATGCTCATTACAATCCCCGGATTAAAAAAAATCCCATACAGAGGGGTGTATGGGACAAAACTAAGGAAGCTTACATGGAGTAACTTCATGGAAGATACTAGGCGCACGCTGCCTGAATTACAAGCATAATAATTTGTATCTTTTTGATTAAAATCACATAATTTTCACACCAATTATGAATTCAGAAATCATGCAAAGTAAGTTTCATCAACTGGCTTTAGCATTGTAGAGATGAACAGTCTTTTATTGCAGCAATTATGATTCCTATGCGATGTCAGAGGATCATGTGGTCGAGTTGAATTGATTCAACATACGGGTTGATCTTTATTTTCACAAAAAATTGAACTCTCTGAATTTACACTGCGCTATCTTTCATTGGGTCTGGAATAGCTATGCGTTTCGGTTTAATTCTGGGTGATCAGCTTCATCATCAGCTTGCTACACTCAAGACACTGGACCGTACCCGGGATGTGATCCTGATGGCCGAAGTTGTTGAGGAAGCCACTTATGTCACCCATCATCCGCAGAAAATTGCCCTGATTTTTAGCGCCATGCGTCATTTTGCCAAAGAACTCAAAGCAGAAGGCTGGCGTGTACGTTATCATGATTTTCAATCCGGCAGTCCGATTCGTAGCCTGCTGGATTTTGTGCAGGCACAGCAACAGCAGTTCCCCGTCACAGAACTGGTCATGACCCAATGCGGAGAATACCGTTTGCAGCAGCAAATTGAACAGCAGTGGAGCCAGCATCTGCAACTGCCGATACAGTGTCTGAATGACGAGCGTTTTTTCTGCAGTCCGGAGCAGTTCCGGCACTGGGCCAGCCGTTACCAGACACTGCGTATGGAGTATTTTTATCGGGAAATGCGTAAGCAGACCGGCTATTTAATGCAGGGACAGCAGCCGCTTGGACAGCAATGGAACTATGACAGTGCCAATCGCAAGGCCTGGTCAGGCAGTCCGCCATTGACCGCACAACTGCACTTTGAACGCGATCAGATTGATATGGATGTACTGGAACTGGTTGAACGCGAGTTTTCCCATCACCCCGGCAGCCTTGACGATTTCCGCTGGGCCACCACGCGCAGCAATGCCCTGCGTGCATTGGAGCATTTCATTACCTACAGTTTGCCGCATTTTGGCGATTATCAGGATGCTATGGTGCAGGGAGCAGACACACTGTTTCACAGCCTGCTCTCACCCTATTTGAACTGTGGCTTGCTGCTGCCCCGAGAAGTCTGTGATGCGGCAGAAGCGGTCTACCATGCCGGTCATGCACCGTTAAATGCAGTCGAAGGTTTTATCCGGCAGATTCTCGGCTGGCGCGAATATGTCCGCGGGATTTACTGGCTGTACATGCCGGAATATGCCAGCCGCAATGCCCTGCAGCACTCAACTCCGCTGCCGCAATTTTACTGGACCGGCCATACCCGGATGAACTGTATGGTGGAGTGTTTCCGCAATACCTTTCAGCATGCCTATGCGCATCATATCCAGCGTCTGATGGTGACCGGCAATTTTGCCCTGTTAACTGGTATAGACTCCCAGCAGATCAGCGAGTGGTATCTAGCAGTCTATGCCGACGCCTATGAATGGGTAGAACTACCGAACACCTTGGGCATGGTGATGCATGCCGATGGCGGATTGATGGCCAGCAAACCCTATGGGGCTTCGGGCAATTATATCCATAAGATGTCGGATTACTGCAAGCACTGTAGCTACAATGTCAAAACCCGTACCGAACCGGACAGCTGTCCTTTCAACAGCCTGTACTGGTATTTCATGATCCGGCATGAAGCGACATTCCGTACTCATCCACGTATGGGCATGATCTATCGACAGCTGGACAAGCTTAAAGATCGGCCGCAGATTATCAGCCATGCCCAGCAACTTCTTAGCCGGATTGATGAGTTATAAACCATGAAAAAACAGCATCTTCCTGAAAAAATCTGTATGCACTGTTTGCATCCTTTTACTTGGCGCAAAAAATGGCAACGCTGCTGGGAGGAAGTCAGATACTGTTCTGAACGATGTAAACGTGAGTCCAGACAGCGGTCAAAATCAAACGCTTAGAAACGCTTGTATTGCCGTGAACAATAGGCCCGTATCACGTCGGGTGAACGCAGTTGCAGATGTTTAGTTTTTCGGCCGGTGACGCGTTCACGCCACATTTTAAAACTCGATGCTTTCATATTTTGCCGCATCAAGCGGATCACCGCCGCTTCATTTAAACCATACTCACATAAAATAGCTTCAAAAGGAGTTCGATCTTCCCAAGCCATTTCTATAATTCTGGATAAGTCTTCTTCAGAAAATTGATTCATACTATTCTCGTTTTTAATCATCATGAAGCGTCAATAAGCTTTATCGACTTTAATTTGACTAAAAGAATAACAGTACAATCATGAATTTTTTGTGATTTTTCTCTAGTTTACGGACTCAGCACGAATAAAAGGGCTAGTTAAACTAGCCCTGTTAAGTCTTAGTTACCTCTACTCTATAAGTCGAATATCCATAAGGACTTAAAAGTAGAGGAATATGATAATGGCTGACACTTCCATCTACCTTAAAATTACAGGAACTTCAGGAAAGAAAGTATCTTGCTTATTTTTTTAAACCAGTCCTCAGTTTTAAAAGTAACTTT
>NZ_JFYL01000054.1 GCF_000632455.1 Acinetobacter sp. Ver3 | reverse complement strand
ATACTTTTTGAAACACCACCAAATTAGTTTTTAATAAATTGTCATTATTTTTATTTAGAACGTAGATTTCCTTTTTACCTAATGAGCTTTTTCCCCACTTATAATCCACTTGATTACTATAAGGAGTTTGTATCTTTGGTAAAGCATACTTTTCAGAAATAATATTTGCCCCCCTTGTAAATAAATGCTGTCCAGCTTTGACTTCAAACTTGCCAGCTGTGGTCGGTAAAACTCCCGAACTGCTAATTTCAATCTGTGAGCCGCCCCCGATCAACACTATTTTTTTTGCCGCTTTAATTTCAATTCGATCTTCCGTCGAAATAATCTGCACACCCTTTCTGGCAATCAGATCAGCACCATCCCCTTGAGCTTGAATCTCGATCTTGCCTTTGCCTGCATACAGTCGTGCTCCTTCTTGCGCTGCAAATAAGCTGATCTTTTTGCTGGCATGTCCGATGATGCTGTCTTGCGTGCTGGTGTTAATGCTTCCTTGTGCAATTTGGTTGATCTGTCCATCTGCACTGAGGTGGATGTCTTCGTTACTTTCTACGGCAATTGAACTTGGTGAAGCCAAGAGCATGATCGCTTGTTTAAAAGCCGCGGCTTTGCTTTGGTCTTCGCTCTCTAAGTTTTTGAGATAGCCCTGTAGGTTTTCGAGTAAGCTCAGTGGATCAGTCTGTTGATTCTTTGCCACTTCACTGAGGGCTTTGGCGTTGTTTAAGCTACTTTCGAGTTGTTGTTTGGCTTCGCTTGCATCTAAATGGTTTGCTTTGGCTTCTTCTTGTTTGTAGGTGGAGATGAGTATGCCTTCGCCTGCTCGTACTGCACCCCATTGGTCTGTTCTAAGTTCGAAGCCTTCACCACGTCCTTCACTTTCTGCGGTTGCTTTGGGATGACTGAGATTCCCTAGGTTGAGTTGGCTCGCCCCGTGGGTGTTTTGCAGTTGAGTGGAAATTTGTCCTGTGGTGTCATCAAAGCGGAGTTGTCCATAGCCTTTGCCTTGGACTTCTTTACTTTTAATCCCTGCGAGTTTTTTTGTGTCCGGCAGTTGGCCTTGACTGTCGAATCGGGTTGGGCTGCGTTGGGCTTCATGTAGGCGGCCCACCACAAAGGGACGGTCGATGTTGCCGTCAAAGAAGTCGATGACCACGATTTCATTGATTCGAGGAAGGAAGCGTGCGCCATAGCCTTCGCCTGCCCATGGGGTCAGTACATCGACCCAAACTGAATCGGTATCGTTGTTGTTACTGCCTGCACCGCCATCAAATTGGTGGTCTTCTGCTCGGGTAAACAGGAAGCGTACTTTGATGCGTCCCCATTCATCGACATGGATTTCTTCTCCTGCAGGTCCCACCACTTTGGCGCGTTGGGGATGGGTGCTGGGTCGATGTTGTAGTGGGTTGTATTCGGGTACGGTTTTGATGTTGCGTCGTTGTAGGATGAGTTCGCTGGCTTGGCGTTCTTGGTCCGTGTGGGTTGCTTGGTTGGTGTCTGTCTTGTGTTTTGGCGTCCATTGGCTGCGTTGTAGCAGTTGTTGGACTTGTTGGTCTAAGTCTTTGGGTAGGTTGTTTTGGTTGTAGTAGCGTTTGCCAACAATGAGGAATTCTTGATCAGCTCCGCTGTGTTGTGCAATTTCTGGGTGTCCATCGAGTTTGAACCAGTAGCCGACTTGGCTGTCTCTGACGCTGGCTTTGGCGATGAATTGTTTGCTTTGTCCAGCGTAGTAGTCGCTAAGGTGTTGGTTGAGTTTTTCGACTTGGCTGTTGCCTGAGGCGGTGGCTTGGTCTTCACCTTTGAGGTCTTGGATCCATGCAGGGCTGATGTGCCATGCTTGTTCGAGGTCTAGGCTGGCATTGTCTTGGTGGTCACTGTGTTGGTGTTTGCTTTGGACTGACCCTGCGCCTTCTTCTTGTTCGAGGGCTGTGGCTTGCCAGCGTTGTAGGTGGACTGCGGTGGGTTGTAGGCTACGTTGTCCGATAAAGCTGGTGATGCTATCAAATTGTTCTGTCGCATCACTGCGGTGGTAGCGAATGTTGCGTCGGTTAAGGGCTTGGTATTGGCTGTTGTCGTCAATCAGGCGGAGCTTGTGTGCTTCGATCGGGCTGTTGTTGCTCGGTACAATCGGTTGGGCTTCATCAATGAGCCAGTTAATGCCTTCACTGCGTAGTAAGCGTGTTAGAAAATCATAGTCTGATTCATTGGCTTGCATCACAAATGGACGTATATCATATGATGCTTTTAAACCCGCCGTTGACAGACTCAAAGCGGTACTAAATAACACGCTTTTCGTCTGCCACTCTTTAAAAATAATCTCAGTGATATCAACCACGGATTTGTTCATAAATACGCGACTGTTACGGCGTTTGTGCCAAAGTGAAGTTGCATCTTCAACAGTCAACTTATATAAGGTCAACGCTCCATCACTTTGACCTTGGCTCACCCCTGTCACAATCCCAGTAGTCCGAGCTAATTTTCCAAGATCCGTAACTTGATCGACAGCCACTAAACAACCAATGAATTGCTTAAGTTGTAAATGCGCATTCGTCGATAAGCATAATACTTCAGCTTTTAAGCCTTGATTAATAAAGTGTTGACCCTGAATTCGTTGAATGAAAACTTGGCTATCTAATATTGGATTAGAAAATTTAATATGTAAGGCGCGCTTTTGCGGGCTAAGACCCAAGCCTTCTATAATTGAATTGATATTATTGAGCATAGAATGATTAAAGCTATTATTATGATTTTTGAAAATTGTAGCGTATTCCGCTCAATCTTGCTTTTAAATATTGTAATTATTCTAAACAAAAAATAGGAACCAACGCATTGATTCCTATTTATTTCCAATGAATTTATATTGAAAATTCAAGTTTTTTTAAAATGGAATTCGCTTATAACGGCGATATTCAGGCTTCCAGAAATTATCTTCAATACTTTTTTCGATCAGCTCATCACTCAATGGCAAAGCAACACCATCCTCAATTGCCGCTTTTGCAACCTTAAACGCGATGATTCGGGAGACTTTCTGCAAATCATTAAGATCAGGAAGTAAGTCGTCGTCAGGGTTTTGCAATTTTGGAGAGCAATCTGCTAACGCCATACTTGATGCCATCAGCATATTGTCTGTAACACGCGTTGCCTGCACAGCAATCACCCCTAAGCCAATCCCTGGGAAAATATAAGAGTTATTACACTGAGAAATATTGTGTAGCTTATCTTGATAATTAACAGGCATAAATGGACTACCAGTTGCAATCAAAGCGCGACCGTCCGTCCACTGAATAATATCTGCTGGTACAGCTTCTACACGCGACGTTGGATTCGACAATGGTAATACAATAGGATGCTCGCAATTGGATGCCATAGTTCGAATAATTTCTTCAGTGAATAAACCCGGTTGTCCAGAGACACCAATTAACACAGTCGGGTGTGCATTTTTTACAACATCTAGCAATGAAATGATGCCTTCCGCATCAGCCCACGCGGATACATTTTCTGAACTTTGAACCAGTTTACGCTGAAAATCTAAAAGATTTGGTTGATTATCGGTCAATAACCCAAAACGATCGACCATATAAATTCGTGATCTTGCCTCAGCATCACTCAAACCTTCAGCCACCATTTGTGCAATGATTTGCTCAGCGATACCACAGCCCGCTGAACCAGCACCAAGGAATGCCACTTTCTGGTCACGTAATTGTTTTCCTGCAGCTCGACTTGCTGCGATTAAGCTACCGACTGCAACAGCAGCAGTGCCTTGAATATCATCATTAAAACAACAATATTGATTACGATATTTTTCCAGCAATGGCATTGCATTTTTTTGAGCAAAATCTTCAAATTGAATCAAAGCTTTTGGCCAACGGCGTTTAATCGCACGAAGTACGTCATCCACAAAGTCATAGTATTCATCGCCACTAATACGAGGCTGATTCCAACCTAAATAAATTGGATCATTTAGCAACTGTGCATTATTGGTTCCTACATCCAATGTAATGGGTAATGTATACGCTGGGCTAATACCACCACATGCGGTATAAAGAGATAATTTTCCGATTGGAATTCCCATCCCACCAATCCCTTGGTCACCTAACCCAAGAATGCGTTCACCATCTGTGATTACAATGACTTTGACGTTGTTCTTATTCACATTTTGTAAAATATCGTCGATGTTGGCACGATCAGGATATGAAATAAATACACCACGATGACGGCGGTAAATATCAGAAAATCGTTGGCAAGCCTCACCTACCGTTGGGGTATAAATAATCGGCATCATTTCTGATAAATGATTTTCTATGAGGTGATAAAACAAAGTCTCATTGGTGTCTTGTATATTTCTCAGATAAATATGCTTATTAATGTCGTCATGAAATGACGTAAATTGTTGATATGAACGTTGGTGTTGCTCTTCAATCGTTTCAATCACATGAGGTAGTAAACCATTGAGATTAAAACTTGCTCGCTCCTCCTCAGTGAACGCAGAGCCTTTATTAAGGAGAGGTAGTTCAAGCAAAGTAAAGCCAGCATAAGGGGTATAAAGAGGGTGTTTTACTTCAGTGTGTTCAGTTGTCATCTCTAATCTCATGGATCAGGCCTAAATTCAGACCCTTTTCATTTCATTTTTACCATTTATTTAAGAAATAGCTTAAGCCTAAATGAAAACAAATGTATATTTATAAAATTGATAATAATATTGGTAGTATTTTTAAATTTTATAACTTCAATCCCTCATTCTATTGATAGAAAATTAGATAAAACTGTCACATTTCAAATGTATTATTCATGTTTATTAACTTTTTTTTGCAAACTAATCTGAACGATTCAGCTCATATCGGATTCAATCGTATTTTTACTTCATTATTAGATCCACATGAAAATTACAGCTAAAATTGCCATTTTGCCATTAACTATTATTTCACTGCTAAATGTAACGGGTTGCCAAACCATCACTGACACGACCTCAAAGGTCGGTGATAAAGCACTTTCAATGGTGGGTTTAGCACGCGCCGATAAGACCCCTGAAATTGATAAAAAAGGCATTGTCGATATTAGTAAAACAACACTCGAGCAAATTGAGAAACTTAAACAAAATATGCCGATTGGTCAGTGGGTATATATCGAAAATGACCTTCAAGGAATTTATGACTTACAAAACAAAGCAGTTGATGGTCACATGCTGTTCCTGCGCTTAAATTGTAAGAATAGTGTCCAAAAACCAAGTCTCAGCATACAAAATGCGGAAGGATCAGAAATTTTAAATAGTCTTCAGCCTGAAGTTGTAACGATCCAAGTACTACTCGACAATAAGAATTACGGAAATCCTTTTAGTTTGGCGAATCAAAAAAAATTAGCGACATTTCAAACTGCTGCTCAAAAGGCCAAAACCATTAAAATCTTCCATGCATCTAAGTTATACACTTTCCAAAATGGTAAAGCAGAATTACTAAATAAGCCTGTCACGTGTATGGCTTAATTTCGAGTCATAAAATTGCCTGATTTCTATTTAAATTCACATTAAATGAGATAAAGACAATCAGGCTCAATTCAATCATCGATATGCATTAGATGTAAAAGATTAATTTCATCATCGTTAATTCTGCAAATAGCGCATAGTGATTAAAAAAACTGATTTTATTATTTTTTATGTCGGATAAGTTTTATTCAACGCAAATCTGCTTCGCTAATGAGCGCTAAATTTGCTATATTTGTCGTTTTTCTGCGACATTAATTTTTCGATAAATTATGAATACGGCAATACAAGCAGCTCTCGATCATGCAGTGCAATCTCTTCAAGCTGAAGGGGTCCTCCCATCTGACTTTAACAACAGCGGAAACTTAACGCGAACCAAAGACCGAAGCCATGGTGACTTCGCTTCGAATATCGCAATGATCGCGTCTAAAGCTGCAGGTATGAAGCCTCGTGATTTAGCAGAAAAAATTCTTGCTGCACTGCCAGAAGTTGCGGATATCAGTAAAGCGGAAATCGCTGGTCCTGGTTTTATCAACTTTTTCTTGAATGCAGACCAACGTTTTGCTGTTCTTGATGCTATTCAGGCACAAGCTAATGATTTTGGTCGTACACAAGTAAATGCTACGAAAAAAATCCAAGTTGAGTTTGTCTCTGCGAACCCGACATCAAGCTTACATGTGGGTCACGGTCGTGGCGCAGCATATGGCATGACGGTTGCGAATTTACTTGAAGCAACTGGTGCTACAGTGGATCGTGAATACTATGTGAATGACGCTGGTCGTCAAATGGATATTTTAGCGACGTCTACTTATCTACGTTACCTTGAGTTAACTGGTCAAACATTAGTATTCCCTAAAAATGCTTACCAAGGCGACTATGTCAAAGAAATCGCACAAAGCATTATTGATCAAGACGGCGATGTATATGTTCGCCCTGTAGCTGATGTTTATAAAGATGTGCCAGAAGATGTGCAGTATGCTGAAGAACTTGATGCCGAAGGTAACAAGGTTGTAATTTCTGGCGATAAAGAAAAACACATTGATGGTCTAATTTTTAACTCGCAGACGTTAATAGGTGAAGGTTATCGCGTTTTTCATCAAGCTGCGTTAAAAGCAATTCTTGATGATATCAAAGATGATCTTGGTGAATTTGGTGTGACTTTCAACCAATGGTTCAGTGAAGCATCATTGACTGAAAAAATTGAAGAAGCATTACAAACACTTGATCAACGCGGCTTCATCTATGAGAAAGATGGCAACATTTGGTTCAAATCAACAGAATTTGGTGATGAAAAAGACCGTGTTGTAAAACGTCGTAATGGCCAAACCACTTACTTCGCTTCTGACATTGCTTACCATCTGAATAAACTTCAGCGTGGTTATACTGACATTATTGATATTTGGGGTTCAGACCACCACGGTTATATCGCACGTGTAAAAGCGGCGATTGATGCGATGGGATATGACTCAAAAAAACTGACTGTGTTATTAGTACAATTCGTCAGCCTATGGCGTGGTGGTGAGATGGTTCAAATGTCATCTCGTTCAGGTCAATTTGTCACATTGCGTGATCTACGTAAAGAAGTCGGCAACGACGCTGCTCGCTTCTACTATGTCATGCGTAAGTCTGAACAGCACATCGACTTTGATCTGGATCTCGCAGTTTCTCAAAGTAAAGACAATGCGGTGTATTACATTCAATATGCTCATGCACGTATTTGTCGTATGCTAGAAAAAGCAAGCAGCTTGAACATCAACTTCGATGCGACCACTGCGCGTGGTTTTGCCGCAAAGCTTGAATTAGAAGCTGAAACTGAAATCTTAGCAAAACTTGCAGCCTACCCTGAAATTATTGCACGTGCTGCAAACAGCCATGAACCGCATCAAGTAGGTAACTACTTAAAAGAACTTGCAGCATTGTTCCATGGTTGGTACAACGAAAATAAAGTACTCGGTGATGATGCTGATCTGACCCAAGCACGTTTGTTGTTATCGGTAAATGTTCGTCAAGTATTGAAAAATGGTTTAGAGCTTTTAGGCGTTTCTGCACCTGAAAGTATGTAAGTCATCGAAGGTGAATCTTTTTAAAAGATTCACCTCTTTAGACTTTTATTATTGAAAAAAATGAGATAAAAATTCCATGTGATGGTAATCCAATTTTCCATTGCATGATCTTAAAATAAGAGAGGTTTCCAAGTGTTTGGAAAAACGCAGCGTGGTGTATCAGAAAGACCTAACAAACCTAAACAACCATTAATACCAAAATGGTTAGGTATGCTTGTTCTGATTTTAATTGTACTGAGTTTTGCCGTAGCTTTAATGCTATGGAAACCGTGGGCGCCAGTCCAACCAAAAAGCAATGATATTCAATCTGAACATTATCAAGAAGATACGAATAAAGATTATCGCTTCTACGATTTATTGCCTCAACAACAAGTGACTCCAATCCCCGATCAAGCTGTACCTGAAAATCAGCAAGTGAACACCGCACCTGTCATCGTGGAAGCACCTGTGGTTGCTGATGCTACAACGACCGAGGGTGAACTGATTGAAAATGCAGAACCTCAACCCGTGGCGAGTAGCTACCTTTTACAAGTCAGAAGTTATCCAGATCCAGACAGTGCTGATGCACGTCGTGCTGAAATTATTCTCAACGGCTTATCTGCAGATGTCATTAAAACCACAGAAGGCGGACAAACTTGGTATCGTGTTGTCTCTGGACCTTATGACTCTCAAGAAGCAGCTGTTATCGCTCAGCAAACCCTACAACACAGCGGTATTGATTCAATCGTTGTAAAACGATAATCAAAAAAAAGGATGCGATTAGCATCCTTTTTTAGTCTAGAGCAAACCTAAAATTTTGCTAAGTAGCGCTGAATAAAAGAAATACACTCTGGCGCATAAACTTTAGCTAAATCATGTTGTCCGTTCGGGATCACATTCAGCTCTGAATACTTAAAAGCGTGATTTAAATACTCACCTACTGCGACAGGACTAATGTCATCATCTCCGCCCCAGATTAATAGTACAGGACATTCAATTTCAGCAAGCCGTTCATCTAATTTGGTTTCATCATCAATAAACCAGTGCGGCACTTCATATTCATTTTGATATTCTGCACGCCAATCTTTAACATGAAATGGTGTTAAATCAACGCCACCTGACGTAGCGACCAACACCAAACCTTGAATCAATTTTGGATACCTCAACGCCGCTTGAACAGCAATGACCCCACCCATAGATTGAGCGATCAGAATACTTGGGCGCTGAAGATGATCAAATACATAATCTTGTAAATCTGACATTGAATTTACATGTGGATGATCAGGATATTCACCAAAACTGGGATAAGCAATGATGTGCGTGTCGTACTCAGATTCAAAATGTGATTGAACAGGTTTCCAAAATGCAGTACTGCCAGATGCTCCGGGCAGGAAGATTAATTTCACTGCCTGATCTGCCATCTTAATCACCACCCTTGATGACCGCTCGCTGATAAGCAGGTCTTTGTTTTATGCGTTTTACATACGCATGAATGTTCGGATATTTTCCATTTAAGCGCTCATCCATCGCGATTAAGGGAAAACTCATTTGGATATCTGCAAATGAAAACTGAGATATAAAAAATTCATGTTGCGCCAAATGCTGTTCTAAAAATTCAATATGTTCAGCGAGACGCGGTTGTATAAATCCATCAGTCACCCCATCAATAATTTTATTGGCAATTGGTCGAATCACAAAAGGTACTTTAGGAGGTACAAACGAGAGAACTAAGGTCATCACTAAAAGTGGCATTAATGAACCTTCAGCATAATGCATCCAATACTGATATTGTGTTAAGTCAGGCTGTGACTGGGGTTTAAATTGATGCTGGGTATCATAGCGATCAGCCAGATAGTCTAAAATCACCGCAGATTCTGCGATCACTAAATTATCATCAGTAATCACTGGTGATTTCCCCAAAGGATGAACCTTCTTCAATTCTGGTGGAGCGGCGTAAGTTGGCAATCTTTTATAATGTTGAATTTGGTATTCAGTACCTAATTCTTCTAGCGCCCAAATAATTCTTGAAGAACGTGATTTTTCTAAATGATGTAATGTCAGCATAAGACCACCTAATTTTATTTCTCTCTATATAGCCATTTTGAATAAAAAAAGACATCCTGCTTTACACAAAATGTCTTCTTTTTAGCTGTAAATTACAAAAATACAGAATGTTGATGCCTATTAAGTTGTCTATATTTAAATAATTGTTGTTTTAATTTCGACACTTCTGAGCATTGTTTTAGTAACTGGTGTTTTTTGGCACACATTTAAAACTTTTTCTTGTAGCGCTTCATCCAAGTTAGTTTTAAAACTTAAACGACGCTCAATCCATTCCTGCCCTTCCTTATTGGCTTTAAAATCTGCCTCGACACTAAATTCGCCTAAATCCAGTCCTTTATGCTCAGCATACATCCGTAATGTAATCATTGTGCAGGAAATTAATCCTGAACAAATAAAATCATACGGTGCAGGCCCACGATCTAAACCTTGGAATGATTCAGGTTTATCGGTGAGAAATGTGTGCTGACCAGATTGAATTTCACCACCCCATTTTTCAGGTAGTGTGGTGACCTTTGCATTTGCGATCGTTGCCATTTTATTTTCCTTCTTTGTCTTATTATTTAGATGGACGCATGCTATCAGGCAATATCGGAGCTTTCAAACGCTCGCCTTGGTATGATGGAATTGACCCAAAACGTGGATCTTCTGCTATCCATTGATCACGTGCAATTTTGATTTCTTCTTGCGTACGTCCAACGAAATTCCACCATAATAAAATTGGTGACTCAAATGGCTCACCGCCCAAAAGCAGTACACGACTATTGTCATGGATTTCTACTTCCACATATTCTAGCCCTGGCTCTAAAATCACCATATTGTCTTCATCTAAATGATGACCATTAATAGTTGCTGTACCTTCAAGCGCCATAAATCCATATTCAAACTTTGGATTTAAAGGTAAACGTGCTTTTGTGGCTGCTTGCGCAAATAAATCAACACCTAAAAGCTCAGTATGTACTTTGACTGGTGATACTGTATTTAGATACTCACCGACCAATACCGTAAATTCGATACCTGACTGATTAACCACGGGTAATTCAGGATAGTGATTAAAAGCTGGATCGATGGTAAGTTTGTCATCAGGCAATGCAATCCAAAGTTGGGCCGCATGCATTTTTGTTTCATTCGCTGGCGCGACTTCAGTATGTGAAATACCTCGACCTGCGGTCATGAGGTTGACTTGCTTGGGCTGAATCAGCTGATATGTTGTCCCTAAGCTGTCGCTATGCAACATGGTCCCTTCAATCATCCAAGTAAAGGTTTGAAGACCAATATGTGGATGTGGCCCAACATCTAGACCTTGTCCAGCTTCAAATGTCACAGGACCTGCATGATCTAAGAAGCACCATGCGCCAATCATACGCTTATGGCGACTTGGTAAAGCGCGTTTGATCACTGTCCCTTGACCAATTTCTGCACGGCGCAGTGGAAATTCCTGAATCAATTGGTTGGCGTGCTTTTCACAGTCTTCTGAATGAGACAATTCGGTATAAATATTATTGGTCATGTTGTTATCCTAAAAGTTTGGCAAATGGCTATCTTTGTTATAGATATTAACAAGGTCATGCAAATTGAACCACCTTAGACTTAATACGCTGAATACTATAGGTAGGACAATTAGAGTTTTGTATGTATTGAAAATAGAATGCTTGCTCGCCCTTGATTTAATAGTTTTGGAAATAACTGTGATAAAGGACACTCATGCTCTAACGTATAAATAATTTTATCCAATCCAAATTGATCTGCTGTTAGATCAACTATATATCTACTTCTTACATTTAAAAGCCAAGCAGACTTTCTGTTTCCTTTATATTTTTTCCTAAAATATATTGGAATTCACTATATCCTTTAGATTCTAAGTAAGTAGCAATCAAATGGCTTGCATTGGCACAACAAGAGTTTGGGAAATTTCTTAAAACAACGTTATTTGGGCTAATGACTTCCAATGCTTTACGTATTTTGACTAATTCTTCAAATATAGAATTCTTCTAAATTAAATTTTAGATAAAAAAATAGGAAGGACGCCTAAGCGTCCTTTTTTATTGGGGTATGTCTTGATTCAGATACTGCCGCTCACGCAGCGCTTGGGGTAATTCAAGCGGACAGCCATGCTGTCCGAAATCCCTCACTGCCGCGAGCATAGCTCTTGGCGTAATTTAGGCATGAAACGTTGTTTCTTGAAAGCCCTAAATTACTCCCATTCAATCGTAGCTGGTGGTTTAGAAGATACGTCATAAACAACACGTGAAACTTCTGCAATCTCGTTCATGATACGAGTAGAGATTTTATCAACAAGATCATAAGGGAGATGTGCGAAACGAGCCGTCATAAAGTCAACCGTTTCAACCGCACGAAGTGCAATCACCCATGCATAACGACGGCCATCACCGACTACACCCACAGATTTTACTGGTTGGAATACAGCGAATGCTTGTGCAGTTTTATCATACCAACCACTTGCACGAAGTTCTTGCATGAAGATATCATCGGCTAAACGAAGAATATCAGCATACTCTTTCTTCACTTCACCCAAGATACGAACACCAAGACCTGGTCCTGGGAATGGATGACGATAAAGCATCTCAAATGGCAGACCTAAAGTCGTACCCAAACGGCGTACTTCATCTTTAAATAAATCACGAATTGGCTCAACCAATTCAAAAGCGAGATCTTCGGGTAAACCACCCACGTTATGGTGTGATTTAATCACATGCGCTTTACCTTGTTTGCTTGCAGCAGATTCAATCACATCAGGATAAATCGTACCTTGCGCAAGGAAGTTTACGCCATCAAGCTTACGTGCTTCTTCAGCAAATACTTCGATGAACTCACGACCAATAATTTTACGTTTTACTTCAGGATCAACTTCACCTGCCAAAGCGTCAAGGAAACGTTGTTCAGCATCAGCACGAATCACACGGATACCCATGTTTTTCGCAAACATTTCCATCACTTGATCCCCTTCATTTAAACGAAGAAGACCATTGTCAACGAATACACATGTCAATTGATCGCCAATTGCTTTGTGAAGCAATGCAGCCACAACAGATGAATCTACACCACCTGAAAGACCAAGAAGAACCTTCTGATCACCAATCTGTTCACGTAATTGTTCAACACGCAAATCAATGATGTTTTCAGAATTCCATAGGCTACGGCAACCACAGATCTTTTGTACAAAGTTCTCAAGTAACTCTTTACCTTTAGCAGTATGTGTTACTTCAGGGTGGAACTGGATACCGTAGAAACGACGAGCTTCGTCAGACACCATTGCCACTGGGCAGCTTGGTGTACTTGCAGTAATTTGGAAACCTTCTGGAATTTGAGTCACTTTATCGCCATGACTCATCCATACTTTCAATTTGTCTGCTGAATCTTCAAGATCGCCAATTAAAGCATCACGTACTTTAATATCGACTTCAGCATAGCCAAACTCATGAACTGTACCCGGTTCAACTTTACCGCCCAACTGAGCAGACATCGTTTGTAAACCGTAACAAATACCCAATACTGGTACGCCTAAGTTAAACACAACTTCTGGCGCACGTGGGCTGCCTTCAACGTGAACACTCTCAGGACCACCTGAAAGAATAATCCCTTTTGGATTAAATGCGCGGATGTCCTCTTCCGACATATCAAAAGCATACATTTCAGAATATACGCCTGATTCACGTACACGACGTGCGATCAATTGGCTATATTGAGAGCCGAAATCCAAAATCAGGATACGATCTTCGGTAATTTGAGTATTGGTAGTCATGATAACAACTATGAAAGGCTAACGAAGGATTAGCGCGCTATTCTATCATTTTTATTAAGCTTACGCACACTATTCAAATCTCTCTATATTTCAATACATTATTATTAAATATTGTCTTTTTATTCAACAATTTCAGTTGATTGCTTTGATCATGCAAGCCTTGGGGTTACATTCAGATCACGATGCAGCAGGCGAATAATTCTCTCATTTCACCTGCATTGCGTATTCGTCATTTATTTTTCAAAACGCTGATCCACACTCCATTGACCTGCACCATGCAATACGAGAAAGATTAGACCACCCGCCATAGCAAAGTTTTTCATGAAATGTATCGAATCTTCAGGTGTACCATGAAAAAGAAATGCGGTAACTAAACTGAAACCAGCTAAAGCTGCTGCGAATAATCGTGTTTGCACTCCAAACAACAGTGCTAAGCCTCCACCCAGTTCAACCAAAAGGGTTATTGGCAATAATGCACCTGGCACACCCATCGCTTCCATATATCCAACTGTCGCGCTATAACCTGCGAGTTTGCCCCATCCCGCCACAATAAAGATATATGCTAAAAGGGCACGTGCGACGAAGGTTAAAGTTGCATGCACTGTGGGTTGAGCAACAATTTTTTGAATCACTTGATTTGGATTAAACATTGGGTTGACCTATCTATGTTTTGTTTTTGGTAATGACCTTAGATTAGTAGCTTTTATTTTTAGGATAAATAATCAATATAAGTAATCAGCGTTGCATAATCAGAACAATAATTCACCTATAATTTAAATCAATTGACTACTGACATCAGCGCCGATGGCTGTTAGCATTTGAACACATTTTTGCTCAGTTCACCCCTCATGGATTTAATCGATTTTATTCTGCATGTAGATGATCATCTACTTGAATTTATTACCAATTATGGCATTTGGATTTACGGAATTTTATTCCTGATTATTTTCGTAGAAACGGGCTTGGTGGTCATGCCTTTTCTACCCGGGGACAGTTTACTGTTTGCAGCAGGTGCTTTAGCAGCCTCAACAGGTGCAATGGATCCGTGGCTCTTGGGCGTGTTGTTATTCACTGCGGCAGTATTGGGTGATACCTTAAATTATCATATTGGAAAATATATCGGACCACGCGTTTTTGAGATTGAATCTCGATTTATCAATAAAAAACATTTGGTTTATACGCAAAAATTCTTCGAAAAACACGGTGGTAAAACCATTATTTTTGCGCGTTTTGTCCCATTCGCACGTACATTTGCACCCTTCGTCGCTGGTGCAGGAAGCATGAACTACAAATACTTCATTACTTACAATGTCGTTGGTGCTTTCTTGTGGATTTCTTCGTTTATCACCTTGGGTTATTTATTCGGTAATATGCCGATCGTGAAAGATAATTTCACCCATTTAATTTTCGGAATCATTATTCTGAGCGTATTGCCGGGGATCATTGGCTTTATTCGCCACAAGTTTTTCCCAAAGAAAAATCCCGAAATGATGTAATGATCTTAGGCTTCAAAAAAAGCAGATTCTCCACCAAGAATCTGCTTTTTTTATCACTACAAAATATTAAATAGCTTAGAAAAATCCAATAATGACAGGTAACATACTGAGCATAAGTAACATGGCAGAACCTTTGTATAAGCGATCTGCGTTGACCACCGTCTGATTCCCTGCCAAGACTTTACGACCAAAATACATCCAAAATAAAGCACATGGAATTAAACATAAGGTGAATACACCCAAAACTAAAAAATAGTTTTGAAAAGAATCCCAAGTCCATGCTGGAAAAATACCAACTGCAAACAAAATAGATTTTGGATTTTTCAGTGTCGATTTAAAAAGATGACTACGACTCATTCGAATGTTTTTTTGGCTCAATTGCTTAAGATGTGAAGCTTTCCATAAATGAAAAGCCATCCAAATCACATAAACTGCACTCACCAAATGTAAGATATGAATCAGCATCGGCCAAATTGGTAGGGTTAAATGCACCAACAGTGCCCAAATGCTAATGCCGTAGATATAACCCAGTAATTCAAGAGGTACGAAATAGAATGCTTTTAATACGCCATGGTGATGTGCTGCGCTAGCCAATAATGCATTGGTTGGACCGGGAATAAGTAATACCGCGAACACTGCAAAAATATAAAGCCAACTTTCTACCATAGATTAAAATCAGAGATTTAGAGGAGGCACACCTTAAACGAAAAACGAATTTAAAGACAAGTTTTTAAAGTGAAGGAATGATGAATGTCGCGTCTATTTTCAGTTAATAATTTTCTAAAGATTTGTTTTTAATAAATTTACATTGAAACATTTTGCTAAAAAAAAGCTGCTCAAGCTCAGATTGAACAGCCCTTTTAAATTACTGAGCTTGCTGTTGACGCTTAGGAACATAAGGACAATTTTTAAATGTTGCCGCTTGTGAGATCGCATCTTGCTCACCATATAATCGCGACAATTCAGTATTTTTGGTATTCGATGACTGCCCCATATTGACGGAAACTGAAGGACCAAAGCCCCAACCGCCACGGCCCCAGCCACCACCAACACCTAGACCAACGCCAACACCTGTACGTTTAGGCGTTTGTACACCATTATTGATATACTGCTGAATACGATTGAATTCAGCACCAAGTTGTACACAGTTCAATGCTTGATATTGCGTCGGAGAAACATAACTCGGTTTTACCGTCGTCGCACAAGCAGTCATCAATACAGCAACCGTACCGACTGCACTAAGTTGCATGACCATTTTCATCGCGCGTGAGTTCATACACTTCTCAAATCTTATTTATTCTCGATTTCATTGAACAATGATTGGTAGGCCTGCGTCAATTTATGATCTGTATTTAAATAGATTAACGGCATATTTTTATGATGAGATTCTTTCATCAATACCGACGGTGGCAACATCGCATTGAGCACAGGTAGTTGCTCATCTCTGAGCTGCTGTACCACTTCACGAGGAAGTTTTGCTTGCGCTTGAAACTGGTTAACAATGATACCTTCAATTTCCAAGCGATCATTATGATCATCTTGAGTTTCTATAATGTTTTCGATCAAAGTTTTTAAGGCACGCTTAGAAAAGACATCACAATCGAATGGAATCAACACTCGGTCTGCTGCAATTAATGCCGACAACGTAAAAAAATTAAATGCAGGCGGTGTATCTATATAGATCCGATCATAAGTCCCTGCTAGATGCTGAATCGCGTCACGCAGCTTATAAATTTTATGTTTGGATTCGAGGCTATGTTCTAAAGCACCAAGCGAGGGACTTGCAGGCAAAACATCGAGAGATGGGAATGGTGACTGATGTATATAAGCTTCTAAGCCTTTATTTTTATTTTTGAGCAAATTTCCAATGGCTTGACCAATCAAACCTTTGCTCGACTGATTCGCCAATACATCTTCGAAAAAATTTTCAATATTGGGTTCTAGTGCAGGTTTATCGGCATTATAAGTCGCATCATCCCCCAATAGATACTGACTAGAATTGGCCTGAGGATCGAGGTCAATGACAAGCGTCTTAAAACCCTGATGTGCACTCAGTGCAGCCAAGTTTACCGTAATACTGGATTTACCAACGCCACCTTTTTGATTAAACACCACACGTGTACGCATCATTCCCTCTAGGCTCAATTCATTCTATGAATCAAGTTTAACCTAGAGGGGTGAGAGCCTAAGCGATTGTGTCTAACAATTAACCGAAAGTTGGCTTAATCATCACGATGCCGATAATGGCCATAAATGCGACACAACTAATCAATACTCCCGCACGACGTTGAATTAACAGTACAGACGCATCTTGGCGATATGCTTTAATTAATGAAGATAACATTACGATCACCAAGACCACTTTGGCATAGAACCAAGGTTGAACTTGAAAATTATTCAAAAACAATAAAATCAAGCCTGTCCCAATGACCAAAGTAAATGCCAAATGTTGAAGCGCAACATAAGCCTTACGTCCTTTCGGATTGGGTTGTTGATTTTCTACGCCAAAATATAAAGTTGCCGCACGTGCTAATACAGCAATAATCAACAAGAGCAAACTCGACATATGCACGATTTTAATGACTAAGTGTGTATCCATTTCAGCCACTCTCCTACTTTTAAAATTTAAGCTTTCGGTGCATGTGCACATTCAGGACTATTTGGCGCTTGACCAGTCCATTCAGTTGGCACATAAGCATGAATCGCCAAAGCATGAATCTTTCCTGGACTCAATAGGTCACCCGCCAGTGCATATACTTTTTGATGGCGTTGTACTAAACGTAAGCCTTGAAACACTTCACTTACAACAGTGACTTTAAAATGCGATTCTTTACCAGGGAAATAGCCACCATGACCTGATGACTCATTCACCACGTCCAAGTGCACAGGAGACAATTGTTGTAAACGTTCAATTAATTGTTGCTCTAAAGTCATGCTACATTCTACACGCATTCATTGGTTGCCAGCAGTATACCGTGAAGTTTTAGAATAAAAAGTAAATAAACCACACCGCCATTGGATAGATGCGCTTTGATGTTGAGCTTAAGACCTATCAAAAATTAAGCGAAATACATTGAAATGCTTTAATTTTATTCAATCACACGATATTTTTTTATAAAGTTGTTGACCCTGATTTTTCATGCTGTATTATACACGGCATGCGGGAATAGCTCAGTTGGTAGAGCATAACCTTGCCAAGGTTGGGGTCGGGAGTTCGAGTCTCCTTTCCCGCTCAAAATTTTTTCATTCAGTTTTTTCAATTAAAAAATTGATAGACTCCGCGGGAATAGCTCAGTTGGTAGAGCATAACCTTGCCAAGGTTGGGGTCGGGAGTTCGAGTCTCCTTTCCCGCTCCAGATTCAAAAAAAAGCCCTGATATTAATCA
>NZ_JFYL01000053.1 GCF_000632455.1 Acinetobacter sp. Ver3 | reverse complement strand
AGTTTTTTTTGGTTAAGCTTTTCGACCTATTTGATAACAAGGTGTTAAAGCAATTTCAATTGTTCCTGTTCTAAGCTTTGCTAGATTAAGTTGTTCAGTCGTTGGTTTATTCTCTGGAATCGAATTGTACGTGTGTTGGTATGTCGCATGCGTATTCACCCATTCAGCTGCGGCTGTAGAGCCCTTAGTATCCCAACTCGTGATATTAATACCCGCTCTTATGTCATTATTTACGATTAAGTTTTGTAAATTTAAACGTACACCTCCAGATGACACAAGTTCACTATTAGAATCGACTCCAAAGTCTGGTCTGTTATTTAGTCCAGCTCTGACCCCATTTAGGTTCCCAAAAATTGGATTCGCTAGAATCATACGTATTGTCAGAGATTTATCATTTGCAGTTGAATATGTTGTGCCTGTCGTACCAACAATGAATTGTTGAACATCCAATTCATCGGTCATGGTTGAAGTATTCTTAATGCTTGGACAAGTGGTAGATTGTAAACTCGATGCAGTACGATTGGTTCGTATATCTCCATTTTCATCAATGACGATACTCACTGTTTGTGATGGAATCGTTTTATCATTAAAGTTAAACACTAAATCTGCGTATAATGGGAAAATAATTTGATCCCCAGCTTCAACATTTTTACGTGTTTTGAACACTTTACGATCTAAATAGCTCACTGGACTGTATTTTAGAATATCAAGCTTACCTGTATAGCGCTCAGAATTGACATCTTGACGCCACTCCCCATATACCTCAGTGCTTGTAGGTGTATCCTTGCTGCCTAAGAATCCTTGATAAGCATACTGATTACCAGGAATAATGGATTGACCAAACAGAGTTCCTTTATAGATTTCTAATTTGTCATTTGAAGATTCAATACTTTTAAAAACTAAAGGTTTTTGTATTTTTTGTGAGATATTATTCAACCAATCTTTTGAATTAGAAACGACATCTAATTTTTCAGGTGGTACTTGATTGATTAATAATACTCGTGCTAACTCTTCTGAAGTATTACTACCCGTAACAATTGGTTTCCCTCTCCACTGTGAGAGATAACCACTCGTATAACCTTCGCGCGTAGTAATTACGCTCATATCAGCAATTGCTTGATTATTGTTTAGGCTTGAGCCGTGAAACCCTGCGAAATTAGTATTTTGTCCAATAAAGAGTAAGTGATTGGCCTGATAAATACCCACACTTCTCATTCTAATGATCTGTTGTGCTACTTTTTCCGCATCATCAATTGATACCTTATCGACATCTAACCATGGTTTCAGGATCTGAACATAACTGCCATTTTTGAACTCATTGGCCGTTATATTTTGGCTGATCACTTGAAGCCCATCCAAATTGTCTTTTGACAGCACAACTTGCTGTATATCACCAGGCACATTACTGATTTGATCTACACCTAATGTTTGCAAAATTCGTATAATTCCGACCATTGCATTATAGGTAGGATCGGACATATTAAAATTTTCAATTGGCTTACCAGTTAGCCCTTGAGCCATATCTTGCACACCAATCTGAATATAAACATCGCTCATTTTCTTAGGCACAATTGAACCTAGATCGACCGTCCCTAACTCAATTTTTCGAGCACTGGCTTCACCCTGAATATAAAATGTTACTTTGTCTCCCACTTTGCATGAACCAATCGCAACATTAGGATCGAGTTCAGTTCGATAGTGATTCAATTTGTCAGTACTACAATCGAACTTTAGTCCCTCTACAGGATAGTCCAAGACAAATCCCAGACAATTAGCATCATTTGAGGTTAAACAACCATTAGAGGTTGTAACGGAACCACGGTTAGGATCTTCATTTATTTTAGCACTCTCTCCACCACATCCAGTCAATGCTAAAAAAAGCGTGGAAAACGTGAATGGGATAATATTAGACTTTTTCATTCTAGTTCTCTTTTATTTGATGGCCTTGAGCTTTAGCTGACCAGTATTCACGAGTTTTTGATTTTGAATATCAATTGATTCGACTAAAGGGGTGAGTAATAAATATCGTGTTTGAGGTGGTTTTTTTAATATACCTTCGAGTGCAGAGTATGTCGTGACGTTGGCTTGAGTATTTGTACTTTTAAAACCAGTCGCTCCCTCTAAAATGCAACCTTGCTGATCCAAAAATACTGCAATCGGCCAATAAAAAGTTGGGTTATTTTGAGATGAAGCAAATGATTGAATTTGAATCTGATCAATTGATTCATCTAACTCCACCACCTCGTAAGCAAAACGTTCTTTCAATGGCGCAACTGGCCATAAACCAATTTCACCTTGAGCACCCTTCAAACGCTTAGCTTTCTGAATTTTTTTATCTTCAAAACATGTATGTTCCAAAGATTCTGCAAGATCTTTTGCTTCAATACGCATGTACGTACTCGATAAAGCCATTGCTTCTTTCGCTGTAGGCTCTGTCGGCCGTAGGAACTGAGATAAAACGGCTTTGGTAATCCCTTTTTGTCGCTCAATCGTTTCAAAACGAGCTGCACCTACACCCTGCGTATCAGGAACTACATAAAACCGTTTTCTTCCTTCCAGATTAAACTCATGATCCTCAAGATATTCATGATCAATGTATTCAACACCATCAATCACAGTTACAGGACTTCCTGTTTCAGCTTTCAGTGAACCACCTGCGTTTTTGCTATCTGAAATCTGCTCAACACGTTGAAGGCTTTCTTTAGAATTTTGATCGTGTGTAGATTTATTTTTTGTTAATGACTGCTCATGTTTCGTATTGACTTTAGTCTGTGCAAGATCAATTTTCGTCATTTGATCTTGAGTCTTTTTTTCAACACTCACTGTTGATTGTTCAACATTGTCATTTTGACTGCGCCCAACTGATTTGCTCGCTGTAGGAGCTTTAATACTCGGCTGAGCGATTTCAACATGTATTTTTTTAGGCTCATCTGCTGGTTTTTTTTGAATGATTTTTGGCTGAATATTTTCTCTTTGAACTGATTTTTGATTTTTAATAGATTCGTTTTTTTGAGCACTAGATGCAGCTCTTTCGATGACAATCGGTCTGCCATCTGGACCTATAATTGTGTAAAAGTCTTGGGCATACAATGTAGGACTTACTAAAAAAGAACCTGCACATATAACACAACCGAGAGACTGGCTCACTCTTGTTTTTATTTGTTTAAATTGCTCAAGATTTAAGTCCATTACCATCTCGTTCTATAATTAATACCTAAAATCGTAACTTTGGTATTTGTCGATACATTTAAGCCTGCATATGGATTAAGTAATAAATTATCCACGGCGTCTAGATTGGCTAGGCTACTTGATCCCGCTGGAATTCTATCGCGGCTACGAAGGAACCCGACTGATAAATCAATATCTGTATCTTCATCAAAACGGTAACCAATACCCAATCCAAACAATTGTGCATTATTGATCGGTACCATTGTATTCCGCTTTCCATCTGGAATCGCACTTGTTCTAGGTTCATAACCAGCACGGAATTTCAAACGGTCATTGGCAGAATATTCAACGCCAACGCCCCAACTCCATGGAGATTGAAAACCTAGAGGCAGAGATAAAGAAGAGTCTGTTACATCATTAGATAACAGTTTTGCAATCTTCAGAGCAGAAATTTGACGATCGAACTCAAATTTAAACTTATCCCAAGCCGCATAGTCAGTCCATCCCACATCGAAATTTACCTGTAAGTCCGGGAATACTTTGTACTTAATCCCTGCTTGGAAATGTGCTGGATATTCTAAATCCATAGACATTAGACCAGTTTCAATCGCAGGTACATAGTTCGGAAAACCAAGTATTGTTGCCAAAACTTGCCCCGTAGGTGAGGAGTTTAGTCCTTTGATTAATTCTCGGGATGCGTTTCCATTTTCTACAATATATTTACCCTTTAAGCGCATTTTAGCACCGCTTTGGTAAACCAGCCCCAAACCAAACTCTTCAGTAGGTTCCCACAAGACACCTAGGTTGTAGCTTGGAGATAAACTCTGCTCCAGTTCAACATTGATCTTTCCAAAGGTTGAAAATGGATTCATGCCCTCATTGGTATTACATAAGCCGAATAGCAAAATATTCGTGACAATATTGTCATTTCCTCCACGGAAAGGGGCACAGACAGACTCATCCACCATCCTAAGAAGACCTATCATTTCATTTGGAAAACGCAAATCTGTTTTCATGGCAATGGCTTGATAAGACATTCCCACTGAAGCACCAATCGAAAGTTCATCATTTACTTGATAAGCAATCGATGGCGATAAATATGTAATACGCTCCATGGCAACTTGCTGCCCCATGAAGTTACCCGGATTACCATCTTCTGCACCGAAACCTGCAACCAGAGGTGCATAAACTGCAGTAGCGAAAGTAAACTTAGATCCTGGTGGATTGTAGGAGATCCCTCCAGTTGGAGCTGCTACTGGCCATCCTTCTCCTAAATCCACCATTTTTTTCAATATGGGAATATATAAGGATGCGTACTCGACATCACCTCTCACAGAATCCTTAAAATCAGTACAGAGGTTTGATGGATTATCAAGCGCATCATTACAGATTAATGGATCATCAGAATATCCAAAGACGTCATAACCTGATGGCGCGGAAAATTCACGCTGAATATCAAAATTAGCAACTAAGCCTTGAACGTCGGTTTGTAACCCTTTGAGTTTGGTTAAACCCGCAGGGTTAAAGTGAATTGCACTAATCCCGGGTGGATCTGCAGTGACAGCATTACCCATTGATAATGAGCGTACATCTACAGATAAATTCTGCCCAAGGTGTGCAAAGACTTGCGTACTACATCCACTCAGAACAATTGCTGTAACTAAAGGATGCAAACGGAATTGACTCATTTCCGAACTCCTTTAGCTTGCTTTTTTCTTACCGAAGCCAAGTATATCTAATGGGAACGATAGGCCGAGAGAAACATCTGGAGAGTCTTCAGTTAAACCGATACCTATCGTTCCATTGACAATCGTCTTCGGACTAACACGTACACCGAGTGCCACCGCAAACATAGAGCTGGTCTGAGTCGCAGGCTCGTAATATTCACCTGTATCATATGTAAATTTGGTACCCATGTTCATCGATTGCTGATAAGACATGGTCAAGGAGACATCATAGTTAAATGAATATGCAAACCCGAACGAGAATCCAGCCGTAACACCGGGTTCAAAAGTATCTAAAACACGGTTACGCCCAGTTAAACCTTCACCTTGAGTATTTCCTCCCCCTCGGATTTGATTTAAGCCAGATTCTTTAAAACCATAATTTGTTGATACTGACGCAAACAATACAACTGGATCAATATATTTTCTTGTACTTGCACCAACACCAACTGAATAATACCCCTTACCTGTTGAGAGATCCGTTAAAGGATTAATTTCATAGGGGCTATCACCTGTTTTTGTCGATAGATTACCAAACAAAATAAGTGGCAAACGACCTTCTTTCAGTGGAAATGGCTCTCAACGCGCCCCTAAACTAATATCACCCAAACCAGCAGTGGTCGTATCTTTGACACTATCAGACTTTGCAACCAATGGAATTGAAGCGTTTAGCGTGATGTTATCTCTTAAACCATATTGCGCTGTGATGGTATTGGTAATCGTATGATTTGCATCTTCATCAATACGAAGTTGATACAACTGTCCTTCATCGATCGAAGCATTTATTTGTGAATCCCGATAGTACGAATAATCAAGATCATAGAACGTTGAAAACTCACCACGCTTAATCAGTGAATATTGTCGCTCATTAGAGGAAAAAACTTCCTGCAAGTTAGTCTCTTGCGTCGCATCACCTTCTTTTTGTTGGAGCGCATTTGCAGCCTGCCCTTCAACACCTGGCTTAAGAGAAGGTGTTGCATCAACATTTTCAGTAGATTCTGCCGTATAACTTGATTGTGCTTGTTCAAGCTCGGTCGCCGAACTATTTTCAGTATTATTTTGAGTATCTTGAGAAATATTCTCTTCTGATGGAGCTTCAACTGTTTCGGGTGCTGCATAGACGCCTGTGACAATCATTTGAATACTGATTGCGAGTAGCGTTCTTTTCGTCCATTGATTATTCATTTTACTTCCTACCACAATTCTTCATTATTTGGATTTTGTTTCAATTCAATTTAATTGCATTTAAATTACTTACGTTTATAGTAAAGCCGCATATATGTTGTAATGGGTTGATTATACGTTGGAGATTTGGGATCAAGATCTAATACTTTACGCATAGTTGAGGCTTTATCTGCGATTTTATTCATATAATCTGACGAAAATTGTGCATCAACTAAGGCGTAACGGTTAATTGTTGCATCATCGACATGTCTTAAATCTGTTTCTTGTAATGCCAATAGATCTGTCTGTTGAGATTCAGGAACGTTCACTAAAAATAAGGTATTGTTTTCCCAAATTTCTTTAAATCGTGCTTCATCAAAACTGATATTTCCTAATGCAGGGTCAGCAACATAAACCCTTCCATCTTTATATGCTTTGTATACAACAAAGTGCTTAAAACCTGCATAGTGAATTGGAACAATAGCAGGTTGTGTCTGTTTAATCAGGTCTTTGAATTCACCACGGTAACCCCCACTTTCATAACCTAACGCAGTGACGAAGCGCTTCATATCCAATAATGAAAAGCTTCTACGCTCAATGATTCGATCATACTCGCCAAATCGCAACAATCCCTCCATGGTTTGTTGTTCTGTCAAATTTAGACCAGCGTGACCATTAAGAACTGTCGTCAACGCCGCAGAACCACAACTATAGTCATACGCTTGACGGACTATTCCTCTAAACTGATTTTCGATAGCCGGCTTGATAGCTACAGGTTCACGGTGATTTTTTGTATAAGATAGATGTCGTGAGTCTGCAATCTCACTGTAATAAACTGCTTCGCGTGGTTTTTCTTTAATTTCGAGAGCATGACTCGCAAAAAAATACATAATTGCAGAGCCTAAAGTAATTTCTATCATAATGTTAACTGTTCTAGTTCGGCGTACTTGCGTTTATGATTCTGTAGTTGGAGTTTGCACTCACATTTATTCTTATATTCAGAATACCTTTTTCATCCTAAAAATACAGTACTTTTACTTTTTAATTTCAAATTCGCAAAATTTAAAAAACGCGTGATCAACACGCGTTTTTTGTATAAAAACTTAGTGACCAGAAATTTTGATTGAAGTGCTACCCAAATTCAAACCTTGAACTTCGATTGAACCGATACTCTTATTAGCTTCACCTAAAGAAACTTTTTGGATGTAAGCATTCAATGGTGATTGAGCTGGGCTGATATATAATCCATCTTTTGTTACACCAATTTTGGCGTCAGCATTCAGGTTTTTACTGCCTGAACTTGTAACTTTCAAGCCCTCGATTCCAATGCTACCACCACCCGATGTAGATGTATCATTAATAGTTAAGCTTGTAGTTAAACCACCAGTGATTTCAGAATCAACGACAATCATAGCGCCTTGAGGTGCATTACCTAATTGAACGTTTGCTTTGGTTGCACCCAATGATAATGTTAATCCTGTAATAATTTGTTTTTCAGAACCTTCAACAACACCACGAACATTGTCATCAGAACTGTAAGTGCCAGAGCTTGCAACCCCAATAGAACCAACATTGATGTCTAAAGCACCAGTTTCAGCAAGAACATTAAGTACCGCTTGACCACCAACATCTGCGGCATCAACTTTCAACGTTGCTAAGTTTTGAGTATTTCCAGTACCCTTTGAAATCGTTAAACCGTTAACCGTGATTGCACCAGCACCAATTGTTGGATCAGCAGTGCCAGCTGTATTAATGGTCGTATCACCGAATGTCAAAGCGCTATTTGTAAAACCATCATTATCATGAATATATAACTTATCGATTTCGATACCAGCAGTTGTATCAATGGCAATAGTAATACCATCTTGACCAGTCGTTGCGCTGAGTGATGCATCATCCATTGCCTGCATCGCCATAGCATTCACGCTCACCGCCATTGAAGAAACTAAAGCCAATTTTGTGAATAATTTCATTATGTACTCTCCCAAGAGCATTTTTTTCATTTTTTTGACTGCTCTCCGTGTTTCTGAAGTTTTTATAATTTAACTACTGAAACTTCATCCTTGAGCAGTTCGCTTTGCAGTATTAAGTTAACCTTATGTTATCTTATGATCAATATCTGTTAAGAAAATTCGACCTATTCCCGATAAATGGCATAAGTGTGAACTAGTATTAAATGGGTGATGCAAATTTTCTGAAAAGAGTGTAACAAGTCACAAATGGTAAGTGCTTCATTTTTTAAACAAAACTTAAAAATTTCAGGACTAAGTAAAGCTGATTTTTTGCAAAAAATTGGTTCATTGACAGGATTGGTATATCTTGAAAATCAGGATTTACCGATTATCGGATTTTTGCCAAAAAAATATTGCGTTTATATAAACGGCGGATTCAGTCAATTTGTGCGTTGCTCTGATTTTAATTATCAGTATGAAAGCCAATTTTCTTCACTCAAAGATTTTGTTCAATGTAGCGAAAATTCACTTTCAGATTCTGCAAGCCATTATTTCAGAGGCGGTTACATTGGTTACTATGATTATAATTTTGCAGCAAATTTTCAAATCAACACCAAAGTAAAAAAACAACCACAATTGTTTTTTGGCTTGTATGAAAGCTATTTGATTTATGAAAATAATGATTGGGTTTTCTATAGCACTGAACATAATGCCGAGTGCCTTTATACACGATTATTAGACTGTTTTCAGCAATCTAGTCCATCATCATTTCAACTCAGTTCACCCATGCAAGCACGTTGGACTAAACAACAATATCGAACTGCATTTCAACGAGTACAAGATTACATTGTTGCTGGGGATTGTTACCAAATTAACCTAACTCAAGAATTTGTAGCACAAGCTGAAGGTGAGCTACTGAGTATAGCTAAACCTTTTTGGGCACTCACAAATGCTCCTTATGCTGCTTATCTTAAAATTGATAACCTTGAACTTTTGAGCTGTTCACCTGAGTTATTTATCGAGTTTAGACCCAATAAAAAAATGATCACTAAACCGATCAAAGGCACCATGCCACGCTTTAAAGATCCTCAAAAAGACCAAGAATCAAAACAAACACTCATCAACTCTGAGAAAGATAAAGCCGAAAATCTAATGATTGTTGACCTTCTCAGAAATGATTTAAGCATTTATGCAGAAACTGGCACTGTCAAGACACCAAAATTATTTAACATTGAAAGCTTTAATCAAGTCCACCACATGGTCAGTGAAATTGAAGCGACGTTAAAATCCGATGTTCATCAATTAGATGTTTTACACGCAGCGCTCCCCGGCGGTTCAATAACGGGGGCACCCAAAATTCGAGCGATGGAAATTATTGAAGAACTTGAAGAGTCCCCACGCGGTGCATACTGTGGCTCTATTGGTTATTTCAATTTTGATGGTACTGGTTCTTGGAATATTTTGATCCGAACGATTCAAAAATATCAGCAAGATGTGTCTATTTGGGCTGGTGGTGGTGTCACAATCAGTTCAGATTGCGATGCAGAATATCAAGAATGTTTTGATAAGGTTGAAGCCATGCTAAAACTGATGAATCAATGGTACGAATCATAAAAAAGCGACCTATCTGGTCGCTTTTTCAACAACAAAAATTTGCAGCACTCACACTTTTAAAATGTCATTCTTCAAGGTGTCTACTAAACGTTGATTTTGCTCATCTGTACCAATGGTGATACGCAAATACTGATTAATACGTGGTTTATTAAAATATCTTACGATAATGCCACGCTCTCGCAATTCATTTGCAAGCTGACCTGCATCTTTGCTAGGCAGTGTTGCAAATATAAAATTTGCGGCAGAAGGCAACACATCAAACCCTAAGGATTTCAGTTGCTCAACTAACTTTATACGACTAGCAATCACTTTGGCATTTTGCGCTTCGAAATAGGCTTGATCCTCGAAAGACGCCACTGCAGCGGCAATCGCAAAACGGTCCATTGGATATGAATTGAAGCTATTTTTTACCGCTTCTAACGCTGCAATTAAATGCGGCTGTGCAATCGCAAACCCGACCCTTAATCCCGCAAGCGAACGTGATTTCGAAGTTGTTTGACAGACCACCAAGTTGTCATATTTTTCTACGAGAGCCACTGCAGATTCAGCACCAAAGTCTACATATGCTTCATCAATCACAACCACTGAATTTGGGTTCGATTGAAGTACTTCCTCAATTGCAGACAAACCAAGTGCAATACTGGTAGGGGCATTTGGATTGGTGATAATGATGCCGCCATTTGGTTGCTTATAGTCATCCACAACAATTTCAAATTTTTCGTTTAAAGGCAAAATTTGAGTTTTCACACCAAAAAATTGGCTATAAACAGGATAGAAACTGTAGGTAATATCTGGATAAAGAATTGGCAAATCTTGAACAAAAAATGCCTTAAAAATATGAGCTAAAACCTCATCAGAACCATTACCAACAAACACGTGTCCCACTGGAACATGTTGCTGTTTCGCAATTGCTTGCTTTAATTCCGATGCGTCAGGGTCAGGATACAAACGTAAAACATCCGCGCCATTTGCTAAAACTTGTTGTACCGCTTCTACAACTTTTGGAGATGGTGGATACGGGTTCTCGTTGGTATTCAATTTTAAAAGATTTTGGATCTTGGGTTGTTCACCAGGCACATAAGGCTCTAGTTCACGTACTTCGGGACTCCAAAAACGCATTTGCTCTACTGTAATATTCATTTTTAAATTCTCTAAATTCCCCTCACTGACTAAGGAGGTTAGGGAGAGATTTTTTAATTACCTTCACCTAACCTCACTTGCATTTCGATTTCAAGCAATGCTTAAAAACAGATTTAGAGAGGAATATTCATTCTAAATTTATCGCTTAAATTACTGATAACGATATCGTGCTGAACGAGCGTGAGCATCTAAGTTTTCTTGCTGTGCAAGAATATCTGCTGTTTTCGCTAAGGTTTTCACGCCATCCTCTGAACACATGATTAAGCTTGAACGCTTTTGGAAATCATACACTCCGAGTGGTGATGAAAAACGTGCCGTACCCGAGGTTGGCAATACATGGTTCGGACCTGCACAGTAATCACCAATTGCTTCAGGCGTATAACGCCCCATGAAGATAGCACCTGCATGGCGAATACCTTCAGCCATTTCTTGTGCTTCATCTAAACATAGCATCAAGTGTTCAGGGGCAACTTGGTTGATCAATTCTGCACCTTCGGCACGGTCTTTAACTAAAACGAGCGCACCACGATTAGCAATAGAAGTTCGTGCGATTTCTGCTTTAGGAAGTGCTTTTAAGTGCTCTTCAATTGCAATCGCGACATCATGAAGCAGTTGCTCGTCTGGCGTAATAAATACAGCTTGAGCAACAGTATCATGCTCCGCTTGAGACAGAAGATCCATTGCAAGCCATTCTGCATTATTGTCCCCTTCAGCATACACTAAAATTTCTGAAGGACCTGCAATCATATCAATACCTACCTGACCAAATACGGCGCGTTTTGCTGCTGCAACAAAACGATTGCCAGGTCCAGTGATTTTGTCTACTGCTGGAATGGTTTCAGTACCATAGGCCAATGCTGCAACCGCTTGTGCACCACCAATCGTAAATACACGAGTGACACCTGCCAAATACGCAGCTGCCAACACCAATGGATTTAAATCACCATTTGGTGCAGGCACAACCATAATAATTTCAGGTACTCCTGCGACGTGAGCAGGAACAGCATTCATGAGTACTGATGATGGGTATGAAGCCAAACCACCTGGCACATAAATTCCAACACGGTCAAGCGGCGTCACTTTTTGACCTAAGGTGTTACCCAAAGCATCAACATAGGTCCAACCATCTTGTTTTTGTGCCTGATGGAATTCACGGACACGATTTGCAGCTAACTCTAAAGCTTCTCGAACTTCAGTCGTTAAATGATCAAATGCAGCTTTAAGTTGCTCTTGTGTCAGTTCTAAATCTGAAAATTGATGCGCTGGATGTCGATCGAACTGCTGAGTAAGTTTAAGAACATGAGCATCACCATGTTGACGAACATCGGCAATGATTTGGTCTACTGTTTTTAAAAGTTCTGGGTCACTCACGGTTTCAAAAGCGAGCAAGTCAGCAAAGTCTTGCTTGAAGTTTTGATCTTGAGTCGATAAACGTCGCATCAATTTATCCACAATGAAATTAAAGGGAAGCTTTAGTTTACCTGTTTTCTGTTGATTTGTGGGCATCTTCATTCAACCAACTCGTATAGAGATCATTGAAAATAACTTTTGATTAAATTGAATTTTCTTTTCAGCTATATTCTTAAAATTATTCGTTTTTATTCGAGGGAATTTTAGATGAAAGAAATAGAAAAATATGTTGGATACTATTTAGGTGTTTATGTCGTTGTTTTAGCTATTTGTGGATTCTTTCAATACTTTTATTACTGTCAAGGTCAATCATTGATGTGTGCCGTTACTAAAACTGGAATCGTGGATATAGTAACTGTAACCGCTTATGTACTGACGCCAATAGTTGCAATTATCGGATTCTTAAATTGGAAAATGCAGCATAACTCACTAATTCTTGCAGATGAAGCTAAAGAATTACTCATTGCAATTAATGATGATATTAGAATATTTACAGATATCTCATCTTTTTTAGAACTATTAATCCTGATTTAAAAATTCAGGAAATATATAACGAAGATATTTCACATTTTTTAAGAGACTTATCCACTAACTCATCGAAAATACTTTCCAAATCAATGATACTCTATGAATTAAATGATGATCCTAATTTCTTTAAAATAAGAAATGATTATTCCTTTTTCTTAAACCAACTTGAAAGAACAATATTTAACTGCTTAAATCACAATTTATCAGCAGGTGAAATATTAGATATCCTTGATTCTTATAAAAATTTATTTATGAAAAATAATAAGATCTATAAACGGCAAGTTAGAAAATATATTCTAGCAGAATAAAAAAACCGCCCTTTCGGACGGTCTATCAAACATAAATTAAATTATGCTTTTTTAGCTGCTTCACGTTCATCCACCGCTTTTTCAAGCTGTGCAAGAATCGGATTAAGTAAGGCTTGCTTACGCTTAAAGCTCGCTTTGTTCACGATTAAACGAGAAGACACTTTGCAAATTTCTTCAAGAGGCTCTAAGCCATTCGCGCGAAGTGTATTACCTGTGTCCACGACGTCGACGATGTAATCACCCAAACCAACCAATGGTGCAAGCTCCATCGAACCGTAAAGTTTAATCACATCAACTTGCTCACCTAAGCTCGCATAGTATTGACGCGTCAAATTCACGTACTTGGTCGCGATCTTCAAACGACCTTTCGGACGCTCCATACCCACTTTGCCCGCTGTCATTAACTTACAGTTTGCAATTTTAAGATCTAATGGTTCATAGACATTTTGTGCACCATGTTCCATCAGTACATCTTTACCTGCAACACCAATATCAGCCGCACCATTTTCTACATACGTTGGTACATCAGATGCACGTAAAATTAAAATTCGAACATGTTTATGCGTCGTAGGAAAAATTAATTTACGCGATTTATCTGGGTCTTCTAAAAGATTAATCCCTGCTGTTTCTAGCAATGGCAATGTCTCTTTTAAAATACGACCTTTACTTAATGCTAAGGTTAAACCATGATCAAAATTGCCCATTACGTCAAAATTAGGATCATCGTTTCTCATATCGCTCATTAACTTACTCGCTCACTCGCTTAATTTGGGCACCTAAACCTTGTAATTTTGCTTCAACATTTTCATAACCGCGATCAATGTGATAAATACGGTCAATTAAAGTCTCTCCTTCAGCAGCTAAAGCAGCCAAAACTAAAGAAAATGAAGCACGCAAATCTGTTGCCATAACAGGTGCAGCTGAAAGTTTTTCAACTCCTGTTACAACTGCATCATTACCTTCAACCTGAATATTAGCGCCCATACGTGACAATTCAGGTACATGCATAAAACGGTTTTCAAAAATCGTTTCTGAAATTGTTGCAAACCCACGACCGATTGCATTGACCGCCATCAATTGTGCTTGCATATCTGTTGGAAAATCTGGATGAGGCAATGTACGGAAACTAACGGCCTTAGGACGCTTACCCATCATATCGAGTTCGATCCAATCATCACCGCGCGTAACTTCTGCACCCATTTCTTCAAATTTATCCAACACTGATTCCATCAGCAATGGATCTGTATGTGTCGTTTTAACTCGTCCTCCCGTAATAGCAGCAGCCGCTAAATAAGATCCTGTTTCAATACGGTCAGCAACAACTGAATATTCACAACCATGCAAACTTTCTACGCCAGTGACGATTAATGTATCTGTATCTAAACCTTCAATCTTCGCACCCATCTTAATGAGCATTTGTGCAAGATCAGTGATTTCAGGTTCACGAGCCGCATTACGGATGGTAGTAACACCTTCTGCTAAAACAGCAGCCATGAGGATGTTTTCTGTCCCACCCACAGTAACCATATCGAAAACAACTTCACCGCCTTTTAAGCGACCATCAACTTTTGCATTGACATAGCCTGCTTCGACTTCAATTTCCGCACCTAAAGCTTCTAATGCTTTTAAATGCTGGTCAACAGGACGTGAGCCAATAGCACAACCACCAGGTAAAGATACTTTTGCACTACCGTAGCGCGCCAGCAATGGGCCAAGCACCAAAATAGACGCTCGCATAGTCTTTACGAGTTCATATGGTGCAAATTGATTATCAAGGGTTGAAGTATCAGCGACAACAGTGTCACCTTCATACTTCATGGTAATCCCAAGACCTGCAATTAATTTTACAAGCGTATGAACATCTTTAAGCTTGGGTACATTTCTGAGCGTAATTGGTGTTTCAGCAAGAATCATTGCTGCTAAAAGTGGCAATGCAGCATTTTTTGCACCAGAGATGCGAACTTCGCCTTCTAGTCTTTTACCACCAGTGATTAGAAATTTATCCATTTATTCCTTAAGCTCCGAAAAGACTAGCTTTGCGCCATTCTTCTTTTGTCATTGCGCGTATGGTTACAGCGTGAACTGCACCACTTTTAATATATTCGTTAAGAGGAGCATAAACTGCTTGTTGACGAGCAACTGTTCTTTTACCTTCAAACAGATCATCTACAATACGGAGGTCAAATTTCCCACTTTGTCCACTTACAGCAACATCAGCAGAAGGGAAAGCAGCTTTTAAGATTTCAGTGAGCTGTTCACTATTCATTGCAAAGACCTCTCATGGGACGATCGATTGTGTAAAAACGGATTATTTTACTATAACTCATTCAATGAATTCATCTGCTATACAATTTATCTATAAAAAAAAGAGGCAATATACCTCTTTTTTTATTTTCAGCTACAGACCGTCATATAGGCAGCGGCTGAAAAGCCATTTGCATTTTACGATATCGCATTAACTGTCTTTTTATTTTTTCAGTCAATTTTTTAATTGATGCATACATATCATCGCCAGATGCCTGAGCAAATAGTTCGACGCCGGGTAATCGCACGATTGCTTCAGCGATATGATTCGAGCTTCCTTTTTTCGAACGCTTATCGACTTGGTGATCCTTTGTGAGTTTCACCTGCATACTATTGACCTGATCAAGGTGCTTGGTCATTTCGGCGAATTTACAACGAATATTCTCTTCTATTGCAGGAGTAATACTTAAATGATGTCCACGAATTGTTATTTGCATAATCCTATCCCTCTCCTTCTAAAGGATTTGATTGAGTTAAGCCATGTGATTGCATGACAGAACATTCAACATAGAATTATTCTGCAAATTTAAGTCATGAAATCATGCTGGCTAAACCTCGTGTAACTAAAAAAAAGAGATTCATTATTTCGTCATAATGAACCTCTAGAATAATCACACTTCAAATTTCAGATCAAGACTTTTCGATCGGATGATGCAGGAATATGTAACGATTCGCGATATTTTGCGACTGTACGACGTGCAACATCGATACCATCCTCATTTAACAACTTAGCTAAACTGTTATCAGATAATGGTTTTCTTGGGTTCTCTTCAGCAATCAACTTTTTAATTTTTGCTCGGATCGCAGTTGAAGACGCTTCACCACCTGACGTTGTTCCAACATGGCTTGAGAAAAAATATTTAAGTTCAAACAACCCTCTCGGAGTAAGCAAATATTTATTGGTGGTTACACGAGATACTGTTGATTCATGTAACTCAACCTCCTCCGCCACATCTCTCAACACCAAAGGTTTCATTCCTTCAGCACCCAACTCTAAAAAATCTCGTTGATGCTGAACAATACATGTCGCTACTTTTAAAAGCGTTTTATGGCGCTCATCTACACTTTTAATAAAATTTTTAGCATCAAGCATTTGATTGCGTAAATATTGATTATCTGCACTTTGATCAGCTCGACGAATCATATTTGCATAATAAGGATTGATGCGTAATTTTGGCAGAATATCCGGATTTAAGTGCACATGCCAACTGTCATTTTTCTTTGCCACCACCACATCAGGTACCTGGTAATCAGATTCTTTATTCTCAAACATTAGACCTGGATAGGGTTGTAATGATTTTAAAAGTTGTATTGCTGCTTTTAACTGTTCAAGTTTAAAACCTGTTTGCTTCAGTAATTTATTTAGGTCATTGGCAATCAATAATTCATAATGCTGCAATAACAATAACGCGTCATTACGGCAAGGTAAGGTATTAGGCAATACTTGAAGCTGAACATATAAGCATTCCACAAGATTGCGTGAACCAACGCCAATCGGCTCTAGTCTTTGTATATGTTTCAACACCACTAAAATTTCATCAATCTCAACATCTTCTTGAATATCCATCTGTGCGAGTAAAGTCAGCACTGCGTGGTGAATTTCTTCAACGCTCTCATCTAAAAAGCCTTTTTCATCCAAACCATCTACGATGCAATAGGCAATCAAAAGATCAGTTTGGGAGAAATTTAGGAGATTAACTTGCTCTAAAATATGATCTTTCAGTGTATTTTGAATTGAACGATTATCCTCACGTTCTTCATATTCTGGTAATTCCATTGATGATGATTGATGAGTATAGACATCATCCCATTCAGTATCTACAGGTAAATCATTTGGCAAATGATCTGCATTTAATTCTCGAGTAAGATCACTAGCAGACTGCTCCTGATTCAACTCCTCCAAACTTTGCATTGGGGAATCGTCTTCCACTTTCTCAAGTAAGGGATTACTATCCAACTGCAATTGAACTTCTTGCTCCAACTCTAAGCTGGATAATTGTAAAAGTCGGATCGCTTGTTGGAGCTGGGGTGTCAAAGACAAAGAATTGGATACTTTTAGTCCTAACGCTAATTTCATAAATCATTACCCCCTAACATCGTTATTATTCAAGCAATAATCATGCCTACAATTCTTATAACATAAGTTTCAAGTGTTATGTTAATCAATTAGTCTTAATTATTAATAAAAAATAAGGATAAAATACATTATAATTCAATCACTTTTTTTTAATTAATATTCAAAAAAATATGAGCACTCAAGTTTAAATTTAAAAAAAATAAATTTTTTAGCGTTATCTGCAGTTATGGTTGATTAAAAATAAACCACTTACTCATGATCAAGGTGTTATAAGCTCATGATTTATTTCGCGTTGATCAAAAAATCTAAATTCATTTGAATTTCGAGTATTTTTTATTCTTTACTTATTCTCATAGAAAGTATAAAAATAATTAATAGTTTATTTTGAATAGATTTCAACCAAATTTGAGAACTGTCAAAATTATAAGAACGATGCACTACAAGACATGGAGATTTCTTGATGAAAAGTCTATCTGGTAAAGTCCTTCTCAGCGCATTAGGCTTCATCATCGCTGGCGGAACAATGAGTCAAGCCAATGCCACTGACACGATTGCGAAAATCAAAAAAAATGGAAAAGTGATCATCGGGTATCGTGAATCTTCTGATCCAATCTCATATATCGTGGGTGGTAAACCTATGGGATATGCCATCGATATCTGTAATAACGTAGCTAACGAATTAAAAAAAGACTTAAAACTCCCCAACTTAAAAGTTGAATATAAAGCGGTTACTTCTTCCACGCGAATTCCTGAAATGCTCGCTGGAAACATTGATATGGAATGCGGGACGACAACCAACTCTGTCCAGCGACAACAGCAAGTCAACTTCTCTACAAATTACTTTGCCACTGAAGTACGTATGGCAGTCAAAGCTTCAGCACCTTTCAAAGATTTAGGTGATTTAAATGGTAAAGCCGTTGCCACAACGCAAGGAACAACCTCGGATAAATATATTAAAATGGGTGCACGAGGAGAAAAAATAAAAGTTACCAATGTCTATGGTAAAGATCATGCTGATTCTTTTGCAATGGTCGCTTCGGGACGTGCAGCTGCATTTGTTATGGATGACAATATTCTTGCAGGGCTCATTGCCAAATCATCAAAACCTCAAGATTTTAAAATTGTAGGTCCAGTCCTTTCGTCAGAACCTTACGGAATTATGCTGCCTAAAGGGGATGCCAAGTTTAAAGCGATTGCAGATCGTGTGGTAACTGGAATGTGGAAAAATGGTCAAATGGATACCCTTTATAAAAAATGGTTCTTATCACCTATTCCACCACGCAATATCAATCTAAACATGCCTATGAGTAGCTCATTTAAAAAATTAGGTGGTG
>NZ_JFYL01000052.1 GCF_000632455.1 Acinetobacter sp. Ver3 | reverse complement strand
CTTTCTAACTGTAGTGCACTCATATATAGTTTCACCCGACCAACCAAAATCCGTCGTTTACGACATTCAATTTGACCAAGTTGAAGATGGCGAAATAAATCACTAATTTTATGATTCTTCCCTAAATGATTGGTGACAATGAAGTTTTTTTAACACGAATGCAGAAGTTGATGTCTTGTTCAATTAACCATGTAAACCACTGCTCACCGATAAACTCTCTGTCTGCGAACACATTCACAATACGGTCTTTACCAAAAATGGATATAAAGCGTTGAATCAAAGCAATCCGCTCTTTCGTATCTGAATTTCCACGTTTATTAAGCAATGTCCAAACGATAGGTATCGCTATTCCACGATAAACGATCGCAAGCATCAGGATATTAATATTTCGTTTTCCCCATTTCCAATTGGTTCTATCTAAAGTCAGTTGCACTTTGTCGAATGAAAATATATTGAAAATTAACTGAGAAATTTGACGATAATCGAAATACTGATCTGCAAAGAAGCGTTGTATACGTCGATAAAATGATTGTGGTAAGCACTTGATGGGTAAGGCTTTAGATGCAGAAGAAAGATTACATGTCTGTTTTACAATTAATGCAAGCATAATCATTGTAAAACATTTTACATGTGACTTGTTCCACTTTAGATATTTGTTTAAGATGAGATATAACTCATTGAAATTTGTCATCATATTCGTCGTCAGAAAACAAGTATTATGCCATTATTTCAATGAGTTATCTTTTTTGTCGTGTACAAAGAATCATTAGGCAACATTGGATTGCTACATCAGAATAAGTTTGATTTCGACCTTGCTTGCCCTTTGCTTGTGCATACTACTGAGTTTTTGAATCAAACCAAATGGCAATATTTCCACGATTAATAAGTGCGCGGTTGTATGTAGACCAATTGAGAGCACGGTAAATTTTAGGTGTGGGCTTATTCATTTGAAAATTATATTGTGGAATAAGCCCTTAACGATAGGTTCGTGCAACAAAGCCAATTGAAACTGAAAGATTATACTGTAACTGATAATTACTGAATCAATTTTATGTATCCATCATAAATCAAAATGAGCTGTTTATCATAATTATTTGACTCAAAATTTGAGCCGAATATACACTATATTCTCATCACATTATTTAACTAGAAGAGTAATCATTATGTATGGTGATTGGATATGGAAACAAGTTAACTGGACAGCCTTCACATGGGATGACTATAAGATCCTACCTCTAACGAGACACATCCATCAAAAGGTCGGTATTTTACTCGGGCAAAGTCAACATAATCCTGAAAAAGAACACTTAACATTGGATAACTTAATTGCCAATCTTGTTTCTTCTTCTGCTATTGAAAATGAGACTCTCAATGTCTACTCATTACGATCGTCTTTAGCAAAACGCTTAGGTGTATCTCTAGAACAGCCTTATCCAAGCTCTGAACGTTCTGATGGATTGGCAGATATTATGTTCGATGCACTGAATAACTTTAACCAAGATTTGACGATTGAAAGATTATTCCAGTGGCACCAATGGCTCTTTAATGAAACTGATTGGACAATGCAACGGATTCGTGTTGGTCAGCTACGTGGACATGAGCCAATGCAAGTGGTTTCTGGTCGTATTGAGTATCCAACTGTACATTTTGAAGCCCCACCACGAATTGGGCTAGAGCAGCGACTTAATGAATTTATTGAATGGTTTAATGCAAGTAAATCCAATCATTTGCTTGATCCAATTATTCGAGCAGGTATTACTCATCTGTGGTTCGTAACTCTCCATCCTTTTGACGATGGTAACGGACGTATAACACGAACACTAACCGACCTTGCCTTAGCGCAAATGGATCAACAAAGTATCCGATTATACGCAATGTCACCTGTTATTTTGAATAAGCGAAAAAGCTATTACGAGGTACTTGAAGCCACGCAAAAAGGTGATTCTAATATCACTGAATGGCTATTTTGGTTTTTAGAAGCTCTTAATGAAAGTCTAGAGCAAACTTTAAAACGTATTAACAGAACACTTTTTAAAAGTAATTTTTGGAAAAAATACTCTGAAATTGACTTCCATGAAGGACAACGTAAAGTCTTAAACAGACTGCTAGATGGTGGTGAAAATGGCTTTGAAGATGGTATCAGTGCAGCACAATATCAAAAAGTTGCGAAAGTCAGTAAAGCTACAGCCACTCGCCATCTTACTGATTTATTAGAAAAAGGCTGTATTGTGAAATTAGAAGGTGGTGGGCGCAATACCAGATATCAAATTCATGCTTCATTGAATTAAATATGTAAGCATCCGGTGAACCCCATTGCCAAGTTTTAACGAGATTCATATGCCTTACAAAAAAATCTGAGATGGCGTCAATTGAACTCACATTTTAAACCATTGATTTCAAATATTAATTTATAATATAGAATTATATACCCAATTTTTACCCAAATTAGATTTAGTGTATTGAATCCTAAAATTAATTTTATTCAAAGTAGCTTTAGGATTTGAACTTGCGTACTGAGATTAACGCATGTAAATTGAATATAAAATGAAAAATCATAGCATTACTTTTTTATATTTCTGTTTTTCAAGTATCATTTGAGAATACAGCTGTAGGCATAAAGGTATGTTTAAAAATATTGATGCTTAAAAAAATTAGATTAGTATCATCCTCTCCCCCCCTAAGATTGTCAAAAATCTACAAGAAACTCTTAGTGTTCGTTAGACATACCACTCAAATATAATCGAAAGTAATGCTCTTACAATACTGGATACCAAAATCATTTTAGAAGGCATAACTGTTGGTGGAAATTCCGTGGCAACTTTAAAAAGTATTTATGTAAGACAACTATATTATAAAAATTAAAAAATCCATCACCTTGATCGACAAGATGATGGATTTGAAATCATTTTAATTTAACTCATATGCCCATTGAATCAGCAGTCTAAAAAAACCTGCAACAATGGCTAGACTGAGTACGCCACCCAGCCATAGCACAATAAACCACCCTGCTTGATTGAGCTTCATGATGATTCTCCTTAATGATAGCCATCATCGCCGACACGGACTTTATCGCGAAACACCCAATACGATAGTGCGGTATAGAACAAGATAATCGGGATCAATACCAATGTCCCAATCAAGGCAAATAGCTGACTACTTTGTGGTGCAGCAGCCTGCCAAATCGTGACAGACGGTGGAATGATATTTGGCCATAGACTGATGAGGAACCCTGTATAAGCCAACAGCACCAAGGCTAAGGTATAAATAAATGGTGCAAACTCCTGACGTCGTTTACAGGCACGTAATGCCAATACCGTAAACACCAACACTAAAATCGGCACAGGGCTAAAATAATACAGTTGAGGCAAGCTAAACCAACGACTAGCAATGTCTGCATGTACCATTGGGGTATAAATACTGACCGCACCAAAGATCACTAATAAGGCAATAATCAGTTTTGGCATGAGGCTAAACATATGCTCTTGTACCCGTGCATCGGTTTTAAAAATCAACCAACCACAGCCCAAAGTAGCATACAGCACCACCACCGCAATGCCGGTAAACATTGAAAATGGGGTCAACCAATCTAATCCACCACCACTATAAATACCATTGGTGGTTTCAATGCCTTGAATATATGCCCCTAAAATCATGCCTTGGAAAAATGAAGCGAGGATGGAACCCCAAATAAAGGCCTGATCCCATAAGTGTTTAGTTCGATTGGCTTTAAAGCGAAACTCAAATGCCACTCCACGGAAAATCAGCGAAATGACCATTAAGATAATCGGCATATATAGCGCAGAGAGCACAGTCGAATACACCAATGGAAAAGCGGCAAATAAGCCTGCGCCACCTAAGACCATCCACGTTTCATTCCCATCCCAAACCGGTGCGACGGTATTCATCATCACATCACGCTCTTGGCGGTCTTTCACCAAAGGAAATAAGATGCCAATCCCTAAGTCGAAACCATCGAGCATCACATAAATTAGCACCCCAACGGCAATGATCACCACCCAAATTAAGGATAAATCAATCATGGTTTTTCTCCTGCGGGGCTGCATCTAAGTCTTCATCAATGGTACTCATTGGACGATTCGACGCACGAATCACTTCCCCATCACTATGTGCTTGAGAATGAATAAACTGTGGTCCTTTGCCCATCATTTTCAGCATGTAATAAATCCCAATGCCAAACACAATGCAATACACAATCACAAAGATAATTAAGGTTAAACCGACTTGTTCTGCCGATACCGGTGACAAGGCATCTTTAGTACGCATCACACCATAGATAATCCACGGCTGACGACCGACTTCTGTGGTAAACCATCCCGCAAGTAAGGCAATAAAGCCTGAAGGTCCCATACATAAGGCAAATTTGTGTAGCCATTTCGACTCATAAAATTTCCCAGTTTTACGTAACCATGCACCCATTAGCGCAAGCAGAATCATCAAGACCCCCATACCCACCATGATGCGGAAGCTCCAAAACACCACGAGCGAGTTTGGTCGATCTTCAGGGGCAAATTCTTTTAAGCCTTTCACCTCACCATCTAGCGTGTGCGTCATGATAAGACTACCAAGATTCGGAATCCCAATTGCATACTTGGTTTCTTCAGCTTCCATATCCGGAATACCAAATAAATATAACGGCATGCCATGATCTTTATTGGTTTCCCAATGCCCTTCAATCGCAGCCAATTTGGCAGGTTGATGTTCTAAGGTATTTAGACCATGTAAATCACCGACAAACATTTGCAGTGGCGCAAGCGCTAAGATCATCCACATGGCCATGGAAAATGATTTTTTTACCAAGGCATCACGACGACCTTTGAGTAAATGCCAAGCTGCAGTGGCAGCAACCAATAGACCTGAAACCAAGAAAGCTGCCAATGCCATATGCGCTAAACGGTATGGAAAGGACGGGTTAAAGACAATTTCAAACCAATCTTGCGGCACGATAATGCCATTTTCAAAGGTGAAGCCTTGTGGGGTTTGCATCCAACTGTTGGACGACAAAATCCAAAACATGGAAATGCAGGTGCCGATGGCCACCATGAGGGTAGCAAAGAAATGGGTTTTGGGTCCGACCCGCCCCCAACCAAACAACATGATGCCCAAAAAGCCAGCTTCTAAGAAGAATGCACTGAGCACTTCATAACTAAGTAAAGGCCCTGTAACACTCCCGGCAATACGGGAAAATTCACTCCAGTTGGTGCCAAATTGGTAGCTCATTACTACGCCAGAGACCACGCCCATCCCGAACGATAATGCAAAAATCTTGATCCAAAATTGGAATAAATCTCGGTACAGAGGGTCATTGGTTCTTAGCCATCGCCACTCTAGAACAGCAAGAAAGCTTGCAAGTCCAATGGAAATGGCAGGAAAAATAATATGAAACGAAACTGTAAAAGCGAATTGAATCCGCGCCAATTCGAGCGCTGTTAAACCTAAATTCATGTCGTCACCTTATTGTGAAATTGTGTGGTGATTGCGGTTCAAACTTAAGTCTAGAACCGAAGACTTGTTTACACTGTCGCAAGCCTGTTGAGCTCTGTCAGTAAACTGTATCTCTACGCTTTTTCGACAGACGAACGTATTCAGTCTGCGGTCAACAGACAACAAAAAAATTAAATTCATGTGATTACACTATATAACGTTAATCTATGAAGTTCGATTAAAAACTTCCATACAAAACCAGTTCTAAAGTGTTAAAGGTGGGGCTCGCCCTTGGGGCAGTAGATAAAGCCTTTTCAGCGAAAAATAGACATGCCGAAAAGCGTCTTGATAAGACGTCAATCGAACCTGAATTCTATCGATAATTTCGTGCAGATTAAAATCAAAAGGAAGGACCACATCACCATAGACTTTACAGTACTGGCATTGGTGGTTTTGCCAATTATGATCATCGTGCTCATGATGATCGTGAGTCAGATGATGCACTAGTTCATGATAGGTCTGGTGAATGTGTTGGTGTTTTTCTGGGGACAATAAATTATGTGTAATAGACAGACACACCGGAACAATTTGAAATTCTTCGGGTAATAGTGGTTGTAAATATACTACGATTTGCAAAAGTAAGGTCGCAATTGCAAGACACAGTCCACTCTGTCTGAGCAACATATTCTCTCAACGTATACCAACACAAGCAATATGCTTAGAAAAGCAATGCTGGCTTGAAATCCGAGGGCTCAAGTCAGCTTTATAGAACTAATATAGCTAAAAAAATACGATCTTTAAAGTGAATATTCACTTTAAAGATATAAATATGAATATTTAAGATAAAGATGTAATCTGCGCATAAATAATTGTAGTTACAATTATTTATGCTTTAAAGAAATTCAATGGCAACTTCAGATAAGACACGCCATTTGCTTCAGGCTCAGGAAAATGCCCTGCAAGCATATTGATTTGAATCGAAGGCAAAATCAATTTGGGCATACTCAAGGTAGCATCGCGCTGATTACGCATCTGAACAAATTCAGCCTTAGTGGTACCTTCATGAATATGAATATTGTGCTGTTTTTTGGTTTGAATATCGGTTTGGCAGTGATATTCATCACGCGTCTTTGGCAAATAATCATGACACAAAAATACGCGAGTCGTTTCTGGCAATTGATACAGGGTTTGCACCGAATCAAACAAGGTGTCTGCACTACCCCGTGGGAAATCACAACGTGCGGTACCATAGTCCGGCATAAACAAAGTATCACCGACAAACACGGCGTCACCCACGACATAACTTAAACATGCCGGCGTATGCCCCGGTGTTGGGATGTTATATGCCTCGAGCTCACCAATATGAAAATATTCATGATCATCAAATAAATAATCAAATTGTTGCTGAGCATTAAACTGCTTGATGTCTAGGTTATAAATGGCACTAAAGGTCTCTTGTACCAACGCAATATGATGACTCATGGCAATTTTGCCACCCAATACCGACTTTAAATACTGCGCGGCAGTCAAATGATCGGCATGTACATGGGTTTCTAAAATCCATTCCACTTGCAAATCTTGTGCTTTAACATACGCAATGATTTGATCAGCATGGGTCGTTGAGGTGGTTGCAGAAGACGCATCATAGTCCAAGACACTGTCAATGATGGCACAGAGCTTGGTCGCTGGATCAGTCACCACATAACTAAAGGTATTAGTCGCTTGGTCAAAAAAATCCTGAACAATCGGGCGTTGCATGGTTAAGCTCCTGACCATTTACGGTGAATCAATACACCTGCAAGCATGGCAACAATAAAATACAGCACTTGATAATGCCCTAAACCAATTAAAGTGAAACTTGGTGCTGGGCAAACACCAGCAATACCCCAGCCTGCACCAAACATTAACGCACCTGTAATCAGTTTTACATCAATTTTATTGTTACGTGGTAAATCAATCGGTTGATTAAATACTGTGGTTGGCGCACTACTACGCAACGCTTTTTGGAATGGTATAAATGCCACTGTAATTGCGCCCATCATGACAAAAGCAAGACTCGCGTCCCAGTTGCCGAATAGATCTAAAAAGTCGATGACTTTTTGCGGATTAGACATACCTGAGAACATCAAGCCCACTGAAAAGAGCGAACCAAATACAAAAGCCAAAACGTTTTTCATTTTAGAATGCTCCAATCAAGTGACGAACGATATATACAGTCACAAAGCCTGCGAACATAAAAGTCATGGTGGCAATGATGGAACGTTTAGATAATCGGCTGATCCCACAAATACCGTGACCACTGGTACAACCTGAACCTAAGCGGGTACCAAAACCCACCAGTAAACCAGCAATAATCATCATTATTGGGCTAGCAGACACGATAATCTCTGGTTGTACAAAAAGACCATAAATAAATGGCGTGATGATCAAGCCTAAAAGAAACCACACTGCAGGCGTTTTAAAAATCGTCTGTGGATTCAGTACCTGCGCAATCAAACCACTGATGCCTGCAATACGACCATTCACATACAGATACCCTACTACTGCAATGCCTAACAGGGTACCGCCAAGAAACGCTATTACAAAATCATGCATAGTTAACGCGCCATAAATAATATTTAAACTTATATTATATAAGTTTGTATATTAATCAAGTCATTTTATGTTATTATCTCGACATACTTTTCTCCCTTTGCTTTTTCTCATTCAGGTTAGACGTTATGAACATCACAATCGATAACTTAAAAATTGAATTTACGCAGGTCGATACCGTTTCCAATTGCTTGAAAGTGTTATCGAATCCTGACCGATTAAAAATTTTATGTGTATTGATCCATGGCGAATTGAATGTTCAGCAAATTGAGGAATGTACCGATATTCATCAGCCGACTCTGTCACAACAATTGACCGTTTTACGGAACAATAAAATTGTCTCGACACGTCGCGAAGGCAAACAAATTTATTATCAATTAGCAGACCCTAAAGTGCTGGGCATTATGCAAACGCTGTATCAATTGTACTGTCAGGAATAAACATTTTTGTGCATGCCCTCTTGTCTGGAAGCTCAGCCAAGTTTAGTAAATCCAAAATGAGATGATCAGTAAAAACCCGGTCAGCATGGTAAATAAATTCAGCCATACGGGATGTTGGGTCTGATAATCCTCAATAAATTCTTGTTCGGTTAATGAGCGCAACCCTCGACGATATTGCAAAATTGAGGCAAAGTTCACCAATAAACCAAACACAATCACGGCAATGCCCAGCCACTGTCCATAGATAATTTTGTGCTGATATTGCTCAGAGTGCAGTAGTTGTAGCAATACATTTGATTTTTCAATCAAAAAACCAAAGGCTATCAGCGCTAAACCACTGCGATTCCATGCCAATGCCGTACGTTCCAAAGCAAACAATACCCGTGGATCTTGTAAATTTGACATTGTGCCCCCTGATGTTTAAGTGGTTGATGTTGAGCTTAGCATGATCTTAGACGGGCTATTGTGTTGGCTTGGTGAGCATCTATTTTACTTATTTTTCAAAGATTTCTTTGAGATCACTCGGCATCCCTTGTGCAGACTGGAAGTTACCCTTGCTATCACGCCAAGCAATGGAGGGTGTTGAGAAGAAACCATATTTGCCCATTAAATTTTGGTTAAAATCAATTTTTTCTGCTATCTCTACAGGAATATTTTCTGCTGGTTTAAGGCGCTTTTTGCCACGATTGACATTGATATCATGAAATACCGCTGTTGGATTTTTTGACATCAGTAAAGTTGCCACCTGAGCACGGCTTTCTTCACGAATCACACCCACTTGAACATGACGCAATTGAACCTTGCCTGACTCTACCCAAGGACGTGCTTCTTGCCAAAATTTATGGCAATACGGGCAATTGGGATCTGAGAATACATAGACAATACGTGGCGCATCGGTTTTGCCATCTTGAATCCAGGTTGAATCTTCTAATGTTTTCCATACATTATCTAAAATGGCTTTTTTCATATGCATTTCAATTTGGCTGTTGGAAAGACTATTTCCTTGGGCATCAAACAACTCGCCTTTGATGTAATACTTGCCATCATTGGAAATAAAAATGGTATTGGAATATTGGTCTTCATGCCCCACCCAACCCGTTAAACCTTCAGGTGCAGGAATTGGTTTGACAAATTGAAAGCCTTCTTTTTCGAGTTGTTTTTTAATGGCATTCGGATTGGCACTGACACCACATGCCACCGTCAACAGTGTTCCGATAAGTAAACTGGTTTTAAGTAAAGTATTCATGATGCATATCCTATGATCAATTTATGGATTCATTTTCTTTAAGTATTGTTGCAACATCGCTTGACTGAGCTCGCCTTGATGACGCGCAATCAACTGACCTTGTGCATTGAAAAATAAGGTAGTGGGTAAACCTAAACTGTTCACTGCTTGTGGCATTTCACCCTGCACATCTAGCAGAACGTGTTTAAAACTGAAGTGATGTTTTGTGAGATAAGCACGGACGGTATCGACCTCTTCCCCTTGATTGAGCATGACAAAATGCACCTCAGGATATTGATCCTGCGCATGCTGTAATACGGGCATTTCACGATGACACGGCGGGCACCAACTCGCCCATAAATTCACAACCGTCGGCTGACCTTGAAATTGTTTTAGCGCAATGATTTCTGACGGATCTTGATGGGCAAGCTTCAGACTTGGAAAACTCAAACTTGGATAATGGCTATCTTGATACATGATTTTTTGTACTGCCCATCCTGCCCCCATAAGCATGACAAAGATCAGTAATAAAATGGCCTTGGCTTTTTTTGTCATGGCTGAGTTTTTCCACCAAAACCACGCACTTCCTGTCAGCACACCGCCTATTAGATGAAAACCTTTGTCTTGAATTTTCAGCATATCAATGGGCGATGCGAGATAAGACTCCATATTCAATCCAATAAAGATCAAGCGTGCACCGAGTAATCCGATCCAAACACTGCTCCAAATCGAATCTTGGAAACGCTGTTGGATTTCGGTTGACCACTGTTCTTGTTGCCCGATTTTTCGTCCAACCATGGCAGTGATCAGCAAAGCCAACACCAAACATAACAATGCCCATGGCAACATCAAGGGTCCAAGATGCAGTGCTTCATTCGAAATCATGGCGGTGTACCTCGGTTTAATCGGCTCAAGAGTTGCGCTGCACTAAAGGTACCCGTCAAACGTAGATTGCGCTGTTCTTGATGCTGTACATCTAAGAAAATCATGGTTGGAGGTCCTAAAATCTGCCAGTCTTTCAGCACAATATCTTGACTTGCTTCATATTCGGTTAAATCGAGTTTGATTCGAGCAACAGCATCTAAAGCTGTTTGTACATCGGCACGAGGTAACACCTCTTTTTCAATCGGCTGACAAGCCACACACCAATCGGCATACACATCTATGAGCACTGCTTGTCCTTTGACTTTATTGAGTGCCTGTTCAAGCTCAGCTTGGGTACGTACTTTTTGCCATGCGACTAATGTTGTGGCTTGTGTCGTATTCAGTTGTGACCATGCTTGCGTGACATACCATCCACCCGATATTGCGGTCGCTAAGCTCATAGCAATCAACAGCAGTTGCATCGGCATTTGCAAAATATGCGGACGTATCTTCCATAAAATGTAAACCGTGATACTAATGCATAAGAGTCCCATCAACATCAAATAAACCACACTCGGCAGTAAAGGACGCAGAAAATACACCGCCAACAACAGCATGACAAAACCGAAAGTGAATTTCAGACGATCCATCCACACGCCTGGTTTTGGTAAGTACTGTGCACCAAACACACAGGCAATCAACAATGGTAAGCCCACACCTAGACCTAGAATAAACAGGTAACTAGCCCCCATCCACGGTTCAGGCAATTGCGCAACAAACAGCAAAGCCCCTGCCAATGGCGCACTCATACAGGGTCCGACAATTAGCGCAGAGATCATGCCCATAATGAATGAACCCCATAAGGTTCCACCTTTTTGTCGTTGTTGCCATTGATCTAAACGCTGTAATACACCTTGTGGTAAAGACAACTGGAATACGCCAAATAAATTCAATGCAAACAGCACGAACATCACGGCAAACACCCCAATAAAGATGGGACTTTGTAACCAACGTTGGAAGTTATAGCCGAGTCCTGCCACAGCTAAACCCATCAAGGCATAAATCAATGCCATTCCGACCACAAAGACACCAGCAATCATGCCGGCACGATAGCCACGATGACGTTGCACTAAAATACTGGATAAGATCGGAATCAATGGTAAGGAACAAGGTAAGAATGCGAGCAATATCCCTAAACCTAAAAAAATGATCAGATTCAGTGCAATATTGTCTGTTGAAAGTAAATAAAAGAAGTACTGGTCGTTGTTCCAATCGGCCTGCTTCGTACGCTGTTCAGCATTCGTTGTAGTCACAGATTCAAAACTTGCCTGCATCATCAAGGCATCATCTAGCTCTGGCGCACTAGCTTCGCTAGGTTCTGTTAAAGCAGTCACTTCAGAAGAGGGACTTAAACCATTCTCATCCTCTTTGACTTCTGCTGTATTTGCTGGCGTTACAACTGTTACAGTTTCAGTGTTTTTCGCCTGGAGTTCTACAGGTATTGCAGTATTGGGTAATGACGACGATGTGACTGCATCTAATAATTTCTTTTGCGTTGTACTTTGCTGACTCAGCTTGCTTTCAGGCAATAATCCATCGGCATCGGTGTGAATGGTTGTACGCTGTACTGGATAACATAAGCCACTTTCGGCACAGCCTTGCCATTCGATTTTATAGCTTTGATTGGGTTGCATGGCGACAGTCGCTTGCACTTGCCCATAATGTACTTCGGTCATGCCGAAATTGGGGTCATCTTTTTGCTGTGGACGAGGCAGTTGCAGTGATAATGCTTTGCCATTTTCAATGACTTTAAGCTGATCATGATATAGATAATATCCATCAGCAATACGCCACGTGAAACTGGCTTGGTCTTGAGCTGTGGATACAGCTTGAAAAGAAAATGCTTGATCAGGGGGTAAAAAATCAGCGGATGCACTTTGCATACTCAAAATGCTGAATATTCCACACAACCCTATTAACCCTATACGCATAGATGACTTTAATACCCGACTTAAATCTATTTCAGTTGATTATGCAAAAGCATAAATTAAGGGAGCATTAACAAGATAAATCATTTATAAAATACAGACAGGAAGTCAGGAAAACGCTATGTTTGTTGTTTTGGTTGAAGATGATCCATATATTGCCTCGAGTATTTGTGCCACTTTGGATTTTTTAAATATTTCAGTAGAACATGTGAGTCATGCGCGTGATGCAGATTATTTTATCCGTCATAGTGCAGTCGATTTATGTTTGCTGGATTTAGGCCTACCGGATCAAGATGGTTTAGACCTACTGCGATCATGGCGCAGGGATCAGATTCATATCCCTATTTTGGTTTTAACCGCACGGTTGCAGACCCAGCAATGTGTTGAGGCTTTAAATGTCGGTGCCGACGACTATTTGACCAAGCCTTTTGAACTGGATGAACTAATTGCACGGGTTCATGCACTCACCCGACGTCACCGCGGTTTTTCATCGAATGTCATTCAATTTGACCACTTAAAACTCAATAAAGACACCCAAGAAGTCCTTTATCAAGATCAAATGATTCAGCTTTCACGACGTGAATACAGTTTGCTTGAAACCTTGATGAGCCATCCAAATCAAGTACTGAAAAATGAAGTTTTGCTAGATAAGTTATACGGCTTCCAAGACAGTATCGAAAGCAATGCTCTGAATGTCCATATTTATCACTTAAGGCAAAAATTGAATGCGGACTATATTCAGACCATTCGGGGTGTCGGTTATATGTTTAAAATTGCTGAGTCAATTCCATGCAAAAATCACACAGCTTAAAATGGCGATTGGTCAGCAGTCTTCTAGCTGTGATGATCGGCTTATGGAGTGTGGTGTTTGTTTGGTTGTATATCGACTTACAAAAACGTCTACAGGAGACTCTAGATCAACGTCTAAATGCCTCCGCACAAATGGTGGCACGGCTAATTCAACAATTACCACTGCAAAGCTTGGATGAGTCTGCCTTAGCTCAACAACTTCATTCCACAGACCAAGAACAATTGATCGCGTGCGAAGTATCATTATTTAGCTCTGACATCAGTGTAGGACGGCATGTGATTGCCAAAACACGCGGTGCACCGAAAGATTTAAGTCAGCAAGCGGTTGGTTTTAGTACTTGGCAACAAGGTGAGACACAATGGCGCAGTTATGTATTGCGTCGCGGTGAGATTCAAGTGGTAGCTGCAGAGCGTATGTTTCTGCGAGAATCTTTACTGAAACAAATTTTGCAATCGGTCTTAATTCCGCTGACCTTGTCATTATTGTTGTGTATCGGCTTAATTGTTTTGATTATTCGTCGGGAATTTAAAGCCTTGGATCAGGTTGCTAGTCATTTAAGTCAGTCAAATTTATCGCTCAATGAAGCAAGCCAATATCTCACAAGCTTAGATGCCAATACCATGCCCTCAGAGATCTACCCTTTTGTGCAAAATGCGAATCGCTTAGTCCATAAACTGCATCAAAGTCTTGAAAATGAAAAAGTCTTTAGTGCATATGCGGCACATGAATTACGCAGTCCTTTAACTGCAATTAAAACCAATGTGCAATTGGCACAACTGATGGCACAAAATGACGGCAATGCCAAATTGCAACAGCGTTTAGATCAAGCCAATCAAAGTATTCATCGTTATTCTGAATTACTTGAACAATTACTGATGCTGTCGAATACCGATCAATCTTTTGAACAAATCACAGCAAGCATTCAAATTAAACCTGTTGTTGCTCAGGTAATTCATGATTTAGCGCTCATTTATCCTGAAGCAACCTCTAAAATTCAAGTCGATTGGCACAGTCTTGGTGATTTAGCATTACCTGAATTTGTCTTATATGCCGTTGTTAAAAACCTACTTGAAAATGCCTTATTGCATGCAAACGCTGATGTGATTGAGGTGAGCATGCAGGAAAATACGTTTTGCATTCAAGATAATGGTACACATTTAAATGCTGAAGATATTCTGTATTTGGGGCAACGTTTCTGGCGCAAGTCAGCACAACAAAAAGGTCATGGTTTAGGGTTGTCTTTGGTCAAGATGATGCTGCAACAATATACTTACGCCGTCCAATTTGAACCGAATTTACCTACAGGATTAAAGATTACGGTGTTATCTCGAAGATAGTTGAATAAAGTTTCTTATCATTTGGTGGCGTCAATTGAACTTAAAACCTAACTCATTCATTTTAAAGCTCTTTTATTGAATAAAAAAATTCATTGACCCAATTTTGACCCATATTAGATTTAGTGCATTGAATCACTTTAAAATCTTGTTCAAATCCGAATTCAGGATTTGAAGTGACGTACGGCATTATAGCAGAAAATTACATCTAAAAATAAATGCAATGTTATAACATTACAATTAACTCATTATGATATTAATAATCACATCAACCTCAGTATAGTTCAATTTTTTAATTTGTACTTTTGCTTAGGACTCTTAGGCTTATCAGGGATGGTTCGTTCAATTAATCCAATCTCTGGTCTACGCCCCGCAAACAAATAGGCCCTCTTAAAAAATTATGAGGGCCTAGAAGGACTATGGTTACTTCAAAGTAATCATGACTGTTTTAATATGGTTCGCTTCTAATTCTGTTACTTTAAAGTGTGCACCTTGATAGTCTAAACTAGAACCCACTTCTACTGTACCATTACACTTATCCAGTATTAATCCTGAAATACTGATATAACCAGAATCTTCCTCAACTAGATCTAAGCCTGATTCTAGTTCAAGTTGATAAAGATCTAACATACCTGATGCTTTCCAAGTACGGTCATCTAACTTGACTAAATCCAGTTGTTCATCTGCATCAGGGAATTCCCCAGCAATTGCTTCAAATACATCAAGTGGAGAAATTAGACCTTGTACATTTCCAAACTCATCATTGACTAAAACTAATGATCCTTTAGAAGACCGTAAAGTATTAATTGCATCGATAACTTTCATTTTTTCAAAAATAAAAATTGGGCGATGACGTTTAATTAGAGTCTTTAATTGTTCATTATCATCAAGTACTTCTAAGATTTCTTTAGCGCGAACAACACTTAAGACTTTATCCAAACTACCTCGGCAGATGGGAAAAAGGCTATGTGGGACAGACAATACCTGTTCACGAATTTCTTCAGGTGTATCATTCATATTGATCCAAGAAATTTGACTTCGTGGCGTCATGATAGAAGCAACTGATCTTTCAGCTAAGGTAAGCACTCCCCCAATCATATAACGTTCTTCATCCGCAAATACTTCTTGAGCTTCAGTGCGTTGGGGACTATCTGAAACAGTTTCTACTTTCCCACCCATCAATTTTAAAATTGAATCTGCAGTACGGTGTCTTAGGGGAATTTTTGATTGATGCTTTGATGCATTTCGCTGGCTAAACTGATTGAATCCTTCAATTAAAATTGCAACACCAATACCTGAGTAGATATAACCTTTTGGAATATGGAAACCAAAGCCCTCTGCAATCAAGCTGATACCAATTAGGAGTAAGAAGCTTAAACAGAGAATAATGACTGTAGGATGACGGTTTACAAAGTTGGTGAGTGGTTTAGATGCAACTAACATGACAACCATCGCTACGATCATAGCTATCATCATCACATAAATATTATCTACCATACCAATTGCAGTAATAACTGAGTCCAATGAGAATACGGCATCTAACACTACGATTTGGGCAACAACTGCTGTAAAACTTGCATACACAACATTCGTTGTCACATGAACTTCTGTCTTACCCTCCATTCTTTCATGCAATTCGCTTACCGCTTTATAAAGCAAGAATAAACCACCAAATAAAAGAATGAGATCTCGGCCTGAGAACGTTTTTCCAAACACCTCAATCAAAGGTTCTGTGAGAGTGACCAACCATGAGATCGCAAAAAGCAGACCTAAACGCATTAATAAGGCTAAGGTCAACCCGATTATCCGCGCTTTATCACGTTGTTCAGGAGGAAGTTTATCAGCTAAAATCGCGATAAAAACGAGGTTATCAATACCTAGTACGATTTCTAAAACAATTAAAGTGAGTAAACCGACCCAGATTCCTGGATCCATTAAAAATTCCATAGATACCTCCTTAACTCTCTAAAGCAATATTTATTATTTTTTCATTTGCTGTAATCAGCTTAAAATCATAGTCCGCCTGAGATACTTTTAATGGTATTCCTCTAAATTTTCTATGATCTTGACGTAAAGCTGAGTTCATAACCTCATTAACAAAATCCAAATCACTCATTAATTGGGCATATAGTTTGTAACCTACTTTGATCATTTTGATATTTTCAGATAGATACTGCTTCAAGGCTCGTTCAAGCTGATGGGTCGGCAATGTAACCATGTTCGCTCGTTTTCCTAAATATTCAGCTAGGTTTAGAGATAAATCTCAAACCAACGCCAGGTTCTGTAAAAATAAATTTTGGATCAATCGCATTGTCACCTAGCTTATTTCTAAGCTTAGCAACCAGAATACGTAAATAATGTGTGTTTTCAGCATGGGACGGTCCCCATAGGCGTTTAATGATCTGGGATTGAGTGAGCAATTTCCCTTCTTGACTGACCAGAAGCTCTAAAAGTTCAAATTCTTTTTTTGTTAAATTAACACTGACATTTTCAAGCAATACTTCTCGGGTTTGAAAATCAATACAAAGACTTTCACTTTCATAAGTTGATACAGGTTTAATCAATTGTTGAGAAACACGTAATAAAGCCCGGATGCGAGCCATAAGTTCATTTACGCTAAAGGGCTTAGTCACATAATCATTTGCACCAGCATCAAATAATTCAATTTTTTCTATTTCATTTGATCGGGCAGACAGCACTATGACTGGCACCTGAGATTTTTTTCTAATTTTTATCAGAACTTCTTTCCCATCCATATCAGGTAAGCCTAGATCTAAAATCACGATATGTATTTGCTCTCGATCAATTAGATTTAAAGCATCTTGTCCTCGACAAGCAGATAAGCATTTAAGTTCCTGCGCACGTAAGGCAATATTCAGAAATTTCTGAATTTGAACTTCATCATCAACGACTAAAATGCGTCCCTCAAAATTATCATCCATCAATATCACCCTTTGCATTGATCTCAAATTGGGAGAATCGCAATGTTACACATGACCCAGAAGTAACCAAGGATTTTGAAATAATGATCTCAGATTCATGTGCAGTCATAATAGCCTTGACAATAGAAAGTCCTAAGCCCATTCCATTCTTATCATTTTTAGATTGTTCACCTCTAAAAAACTTATCAAACACAAATGGAATTTCTTTATCTATAAAACCATAACCTTCATCATGAATAGCAATTTCTAGGTGATCTTCATAATGAACATGTACTTCAATATTTTTATAGTTTGAATACTTGCTGGCATTATCTAAAATATTGAAAATTGCCTGCTCAAGAAGGGGAGCATCAACAAATAAATCACACTCCTCTTCAAGCAAATAAATATGAATAACCTGAGCAGGTCTATAGCGTTTTAAGCGACGTACCGCTGCACCAATTAACTCATCTACGCCTACCCACTCCTTGTTGAGTTTAATTGTTTCATTACCCAATTTTGTCATATTCAAGAGACTTTCAATGTACTGATCTAAACGCTCTGATTCAGTTTGCAAGGTATCCATTAGAGTCCGCTTATCGTCAGCGCTTAAATATGCCTCATAACTTTTATATGTTTCCGCAGCACCCTTAATACTTGCAAGTGGTGTTCTTAAATCATGTGATATTGAAGAGAGAATCGTAGAACGGAGGTGTTCGGCCTGAGCTAATATTTTAGCTTCTTCTAATTGCTCAGCAAGCATGGTTCTAGCCAAAACTTGTGAAATATAATCAATAATCAGTTCTAAAAATGTGCGTTCTAAATTCAACTTAGTGCCAGTACCAAGTTTATGAATATATATTTGACCAAACATTCTATCTTGGCTGATTAAAGGAAGTGAGGTCCCCTTGTCCAAAGATAAGATATCTTTCTTATCAGTTTGACCTTCTTGTATCTTGATTTTTCTATTATTTTCCTCTGCACTAGTTACAAATAAAGTATCGGATTCATTTAATTCAATCTGAGCCGTTATTCCTAAATGCTCCAATAGAAAACTTTCAGTAGTTTGGATAACTTCGCTCGATGTAAGTGCTACAGAGAGCTGGCGTCCAATCTTAACCAATAGTTCTGTCTGATGATTAGCTTTTTGCAGTTCAAGAATTTTTTTTCGTAACCTGTTCGCTAATCTTCCAGCAATCAAAGCAGATATAAAAAATGCTAAGAGAGTAACAATGCCCTGTTTAGCAAATACATCGAAAGAATTAAATGGTTGTAAAAAAAAGAAATCATAGGATATAAAAAAAATGGCTGCTGCTAAGACTGCAACAGCCATACTAAAACGAGACGCTAAATATACGACAGCTGT
>NZ_JFYL01000051.1 GCF_000632455.1 Acinetobacter sp. Ver3 | reverse complement strand
TATTTTTTGCATGAACTGCCAGAAGAGCAGCTAAAAAAGCTTTCCCAAGATGATATTCAAAAGATTCACCAAGCAGAGCAACTCTATTGGAGTAATAAGGCGTATACCAAATTTTATGCTGCATTTAATGGTTCTAAAACGAAAAAAGGTGGTTTAGTAAGAGCATCTACTGATACCTATAAGGTCAAAGGTATTTCTTTAGCTTTAGTAGGCGATGAAGCGATATATACTGATGGTTCAACAGCAAAAATTATCTCTGGTGCTGGTAGTGCCATCACTGTTCATAATCGATCCGCAGCACTTATTGGCTCACCATTAGAAAATGGTGATGAAATTATCGATAGTCCAATAACCGCTCATGTCTTACGTTTGTATCATGATGCCGCTTTACCCAAAGATTTCATGATTTCTATAATTGGGGGATCAAAGAATGTCTAAAGATTTTGGCATTCATGGCTCTACCACAAGCCACGGTGGAACAGTGTTATCCACTCAATCTCGAAGTTCTCAAATGGGAAACCTATTTCTTCGTGCGGGAGATGGTTTTGCTTGCCCTAAATGCAAAACCTGGTCCACTTTGATTAAAAGCAATGACCATGTGATTTTTGATGGTAAAGCAGTCGCTTATGTCGGTGATAAGTTCACGTGTGGTGCTACTTTAATGCCTAAACAAGTTCATGTTGTTGGCACAAGCGGTGGAGCTAGTTCTACTTCTAGTATCTCAACAAAAACCACACCTCTCATGAGTAATTTAGTTGAAGATACTGCGAAAGAAATCCATAAAATTCAGTTCAAAATTATAGATGAAGATTCTCAGGAATTACTTTCAGATATGTTGTATGAACTTTATAGCAAAGAATCAGGGGAATTATTAGTTCAAGGCTATACAGATGAACACGGCATGACAGCGATTTACGAAAGCGAGTATCAACCAGAAGCTATTGAACTTATAACGTTGGACTTGTCGAAGACATTAGATCCCTTATAAATAATACTAGGAGAAAAAATGAGTGATACTGGTCGCTTAATCTATCATAGCAATTACGATAAAACTCCTATTCAGGCTCAAGCAGCGGAACGAATTGATTTAAAAGGAACAGTCAATATGTGCCGAGCTGATGATGGGTTTCTTACAGCATGTGAAGGTTGGCAAAACTTAATTAAAGTGAAACAAATAGTACCTTATACTTTTTGTATTCCACAGCATCTTTGGGATCATATTAAGAGACGACAACCTTTTGAGTATGATATGGCTTTAAGATTCGGCTTGGAGTTTGATTTAAGGCAAATTGAGAAAGATACACCTGGATTTATTTATACTGAATATTTTCACACAATGATGTATCTCAAATTTGCTACATATATTACTAAGGTTAGTAAAGACAAAGCACTGATAGCAGCCACTGAATTATTAAAAGATACATTTAAAATTCGAATTGCTGCTCATTATAAAAATAAGGAAGATATCATTCAGCTTACGCCAGCTGGCTATGGTATGTTTTCAAAAGCAGAATATGTCGGTAAAGCCGGGCAAATTCTAAAAAATGGTGGTCCTTTTATGATTAGTGAAAGATTGTATACGATGATTTTTGGAAAAAGATGGAATAAACAAGCTCATAGTTTTGCTGTTTCAGAAGGCTACAGAACTCCTAGAAAAGAAGAATTTGAAAAATTTGATGGAACGTATTAATGAAAAAGATCTTCTCTCTATTAATTTGCTCTCTGCTTCTTTCTTCTTGCTCTAATGCTAAAAAAAATACAATTGATGAAGACGAGTTAGATAAACAAATAGTACAAACAAAAATTATGGCTATTTCAAGTAGTTTAGAAAGTGCAAGCTTTGTTTATAGAGCTGCATATAAAAATTCAGAAAACCCTTCGGAAGTTAACGATCACTTATATTTATATGCTTTGAGTGAAATTGAATCACTTTTTAATACTTATGATATGGGGGGGTTAGACTATAAGAAAGACATTACAAGTTACAGGTTAATATCGGGGGATGCTATTGATTCAATGTGTATTATTAATAAATTTTTGAAAAAATATCAGAATCATTTGGAAAGAAAAGAATTAGCAAAACGATATGATGCAACTTTGAATAAAACTTTTGTGTTGCAAAGTGAATATTTAAATCTTTTAAAAAATGATCCAGATTTAATTAATGGATCTCAATGTTTAAAGTTAAATTAATATATTTTACCTTATGCGTAATTAAAAGCCCAATTATCACCAATTGGGCTTTTTTTGATTCTTCACGTTCCATGCTTAAAATTTTAATTAATGCTTCACGTCTTTAATGAATTAAACTAAATAGTGGTACTCAAGCAAATATTCCTCTTAGTTTTCTTATAGATTGAGAAATTTTAGCTGTTTTATCATTTGGTAAAGAACATTTAGCTAAACGAACCCAAACGCTCCAGAATTGTTTCATAAAGTTTGCTTCATTATAGTGAATGCCATATTCCTCACATAACGCTTTAATTTTTGGCGCAGCTTCTGCATAGCGATTTGCAGGCATATCAGGGAATAAATGATGCTCGATTTGATGACTCAAATTACCACTCAAAATATGCAGCCATGATGTTCCCGTAAAGTTACTTGAGCCTCGAATTTGACGTAAATACCATTCTGCTCGCGTTTCATTTTCGGTATTATCCATCTCAAATGTTTCTGCATCTTCAGTAAAATGACCATTAAAAATCACTGCAGATGACCACAGACTTCTAATTACATTTGCAACTGCATTTCCTACGAAGACAGGAAGCGCATTTGGACCAGCGATAATCGGGAAAAAGATATAATCCTTCACCACCTGACGTCGTACTTTTTTTCTTAATTTTTCAGCATCTTTCCACACTTGGTTCCAAGATTTGGTTTTATAAACAAGCGCGTCTTCCAAGTGTAGATTTTGAACACCGACATACCATTCAAAAAACACCATCAATTGAATCGCTAATGGAATATTTAATAAAAATCTTGGTTCCCAACGTTGAGCTGCTGAGACACGAAGTAAGCCATAACCTACATCATGATCCATCCCCACAATATTGGTATAAGTGTGATGTACATAGTTATGAGTATATTTCCAGTCATCGCCTGTTGAGATAGTATCCCAATCATATGTTGCACCGTTTAAACTAGGATCATTCAACCAGTCAAATTGACCATGCATCACATTATGTCCAAGCTCCATATTCTCAACAATTTTGGACACGCCCAGTAATCCTGTACCCACCAACCAAACAGGTGGAATCCAACCACCAAACATCAGCAATGCACGTGAGCCAATCTCGCTATAGCGAACAAAGTTGCGAATCTTATGAATATATTTGGCATCTTGTTCACCCAAATCATTCATAATACTGAGTCTAATCTGCTCAACGCGTTGTCCAAACGCTTCAATTTGCTCAGCGGTCAGATGTTTAGATTTTGATTGCCATGTTGTATTAAGTGACATATTCATTATTTTTCTCCAGTCTTATACGATATCGTTAAATTACAAATTAATCACAACAGGGCTTACTGCCTGACTAATACATAATTTAATTTGTCGATTTGGCTCATGTTCAATTTCACCTGTGAGCATATTTTTAGTAACGCCACTCACTTTGTTACAGACACATGCATTACAAATACCCATTCGGCATCCATGAGCGGGTCTTAATCCAGCCTCTTCAGCACTCACCAATAAACTTTTTTGAGCTTCAAACGATTTCTGACTACGGATAAACGTGACGGATTGTTTTTCAATTTCTTCATCTACACGGATTTGAAAAAACTCTTGTTTGAGCTGATTGCTGATCCTCGTTTCATGACAAATTTGATTTACAGCTTGCATCATCGAAGTTGCACCGCATGCATAAATCTGTGCTTGCCTAAAACTTGGCATTAACTGCTCTAACAACGCCAATGTCAGATATTGTTTATGTTGTCGTGTATTAAAATAGTGATAATTAAAATGATCATGTTTTGAAGCGAGCTGTTGTAGTTTCACGTGGAACGCATCATCTCGACAGAAATAAATTAAATATATAGGTACAGATAATGTGTTTAAAGCCTTCGTAAGCAATGCATAAATGGCGGTAATGCCACTCCCCGACGCCAATAACACAATTGGCTGTTGAGTCGGCTCAAGCGTAAATTCACCTTGCGCTTGAGAAATTTCCACAACAGAACCTATCGCCAATTGGCTTAAACAATTCGACACTACTCCTTGAGCTCGGACAGCAATCACCAGATTACCTGTCGCAGAAATTTCCACAATCGAATAACTACGTTGTAGACGCACGCCTGCAACTACGACTGTGACTAAAACACTTTGCCCTGCCTCAATCTGTTGAAAATCGAAATTGTGATTTGGACATAAATGAATCTCATAGAAATCGTGACTAAGTGCCTGACGACTCACGAGCGATGCTTTGACTTTTTTCCAAGCCAAAGTGGGATGTATTTTTTCAGCGATAAAATCGACGAAATCTTCTCGAATCCATTCAGGACGATATGACAGATAACTACTCATCTCAAACGTTCCTCTTTTGTATTTCAATTTAATTGAGTGAACAAGTGTTCTAATAGTGAACATGTGTACACTATATTGATTTTAAAATTGAGTCAACACATGTTCACTGACATTCGTCGTTTAATTTTTATATTTTTTTGATAGACTCATCTCGACTTCACTTCTCAGGTTTTAAGATGTCTATACGCGATGAACGTAAACAACAAAGTCGTCAGGCTTTACTGGATGCCGCTTTGCGCTTAAGCACATCTGGCCGTTCATTTAGCAGTATTAGTCTGCGTGAAGTTGCACGTGAGGTTGGTTTGGTGCCAACAGCCTTTTATCGACATTTTCAAGATATGGATGAATTAGGCCAAGAGTTAGTGGATCAAGTCGCGTTATATTTGAAAACCGTACTTCATCAGCTCGGTCAAGGTTTAGCCCACCCTGATGCTAAAGCCGAAACCAGCATGGAACTTTTTTTTGAAGCCATCGATTTAAATACCCAACCTTGGATTTTTATGATCGCAGAGCGCTGGGGTGGCTCTGAAGTAGTAAGACGTGCGATTGCTCGTGAAATTGAGTTTCTAAATTCTGATTTGGCCAATGACCTACAAAAATTCGAAATCGTACAAAATTTTCATCAAGCTAATGATCTAAAAATGTTGTCGAATATTTTAATTAATTTATGTTTTACATGGGCAATGTCTTGGATTAGCTTGGGCCGTCAATATTCAGGTATGGAGCTTGAATTACAAAAATTAGTACTCAAAAAACAGTCCATTACCCAAATACGATTAATCTTTAAAGGGATTTTGAATTGGAATAATACTGAGGCATAAAAAAAACCCGCTCAATGCGGGTTTTCTATTATTTAGCTTTGCGCTCTTTATCCAATAGATAATCGACCACTTGTAACACACGGCCATTATCACCTTGTACAACATATTTCCCATTTACTACAACAGCTGGCACACCCGTCAATTGATATTGTTGCGCTAATTTATTCGCTTGAGAGACTTTGGCAGTAATTGCGAAAGAATTATATAAACTATTGAATTTCGCTTCTGGGATACCATACTTCGTAAAGAATTGTGCTTGTGATTTTTGGTCAAAAATCTGCTTACCTTTGTCATGGATCGCGTGGAATAGAGGCAAATGGGTACGTTTACGAACACCAAGAGCTTCAGAAACGTAGTAGCCACGTGCATTCTGTTCCCATACTTTGTTCATTGCAGCAGGTGTACGGACAAAATTCACATCTTTTGGAATTTTACGTAACCAAGATTGCATATGAGGTTCTAAAGTAAAGCAATGACCACAGCCATACCAAAAGAACTCACGTACTTCCAATTTACCAGCGACATCAACCTTTCCTGGGTTTTGCACGACCGTATAATCTTTGCCTTCAACAAAGTTCGCCATTGCACCTGTTGAAAGTGCCATCAGCACCGCAGCGGCAACGCCACTAAAAACCACCTTTTTCATTAAGTTTTTATCCTCTAAATCATTCTGATTAGCATATGGTTTCACTATAAAACAAATATGAGAAAATCGTTTTGATTCTGTGAACTTTTTTACAAGATTTATCGCTTTTTTTGGAATTAGCGATACACTAAGATCTGATATAAATTCTACTCATTAAAACGAACTTTGCTAAGGTGGCTGTAATGACTCAACTGAATGTTGACCCACAAGAAATTGCTAAATTTGAAGCACTTGCTGCAGTATGGTGGGATCAACACTCTGAGTTTCGCCCTCTCCATCAAATCAATCCATTACGATTGAATTGGATTGATGAACATGCAGGTGGTCTTAGTGGCAAAAAAGTCCTAGATGTGGGCTGTGGCGGCGGTATTTTGGCCGAAAGTATGGCACGCCGTGGTGCCGATGTCCTCGGTATCGATATGGGCGCAGCACCATTAAATGTCGCACGTCTGCATGCAGAACAAGAAAACGTAACCAATATCGAATATCGTCAAATTCCAGTTGAGCAATTGGCTGAAGAACAAGCTGGTCAATACGATGTCGTAACTTGTATGGAAATGTTGGAACATGTACCAGATCCAGCGTCAATCATTCAAGCATGCCAAAAACTGGTGAAACCAAACGGTCATGTATTCTTCTCCACAATTAACCGTAATCCAAAATCATATTTATTTGCGATTATCGGTGCAGAGTATGTGTTACGTCTTTTGAAAAAAGGAACTCATGACTATCATAAATTTATTAAACCTTCTGAATTAGCGCATGATATTCGTAACGCAGGTTTAAAACTTAAAGATATGACAGGCTTACATTACAACCCATTAACTAAACATTATTGGTTAGCCCCAAATGTCGATGTGAACTATATGGTTTACACCCATAATGAGGTGAATGAATGAAGGCCGTACTTTTCGACCTAGATGGGACTTTAATTGACACTGCTGCGGATTTTATTCGTATTATTCAAGCAATGTGTCGTGAAGAAGGTCGAGAGATCGTAGATGCAGCCCTGATCCGAACTCAGGTCTCCGAGGGCGCTCGGGCGATGGTGAAATTGGTTTATCCTGAATTACAGGTTGATGATCCTATTTTCCTTGCACATCGTCAGCGCTTTCTAGATATCTATGGTGCTGATATTGCTGTGGATACAGACCTTTTTGCAGGAATGTATCCTTTAATTGAGGACTTGGAACAACGGGATATTCCATGGGGAATTGTGACAAACAAACCTCGTTGGCTGAGTGAGGCACTACTTCAAGCCTTAAACTTAACTGAACGTTGTGCCGTTCTCGTATGCCCAGAAGATGTTAAGCACACTAAACCTGACCCAGAACCAATGTATCTCGCTGCTCAACAAATTAATGTTCCAGCTGAACAATGCATTTATGTTGGTGATCATCCACGTGATATTGATGCAGGTCGAAGCGCAAATATGTACACGATTTTGGCTGCTTACGGATATTTACCATTAGAACACAAAGATGACTTAGATTCTTGGCAGGCAGATTGTATAGTGAATGATGTACAAGAATTACATCAACACTTAATCGAATTGATCGAATCTCACCAAAAAACAGCTTAATTAGAACAATGAAGGAGGTCGCACATGAAATATTCAGAATATCAGCCTCGCCCAGATTTATTGAAAGACAAAGTAATTTTAATTACGGGTGCAGGTGATGGCATTGGACGCGCAGCAGCGTTGAGCTATGCTTTACATGGTGCGACCGTCGTTCTTCATGGTAGAACGCTGAACAAGTTAGAAGTGATCTATGACGAAATTGAAAGTTTAGGTGCTCCTCAACCTGCAATTTTGCCACTGCAACTTTCTACTGCAACAGCATATGATTACGAACGTCTTGTGGAAACGCTTGACCAACAATTTGGTCGTTTAGATGGGATTTTGCACAATGCTGGGATTTTAGGTGAGCGCGTTGAATTGGCCCACTACCCTGCTGAAGTGTGGGATGATGTAATGGCTGTAAATTTAAGAGCACCTTTTGTTCTTACTCAACATTTACTTCCATTATTAGAAAAATCTCAAAATGCCTCTGTTGTTTTTGCAAGCTCAGGTGTCGGTCGTGAAGCACGTGCGAAATGGGGCGCATACTCAGTTTCAAAAATTGCCATTGAAGCGGTCAGTCAAATTTTTGCAAAAGAAAATGTCTATCCAAATATCCGTTATAACTGCATTAATCCTGGTGCAACACGAACAGCTATGCGTGCTAAAGCATATCCTGATGAAGATCCGAAAGTATTGGCAACGCCTGAACAAATCATGCCAGCTTATTTATATTTAATGGGCGAAGACAGTATAGGGATGAATGGTCAGAGTATTGATGCTCAGGATTAGTTTTTTCAAAATTACATGATGAGGATCGTCAGATCCTCTTTTTTTAAATTATAGTTCTAACAAAACCTATTAAAAAATTTACCTTTAGATTTTAAAAGCTTAAACAAATAAGTCTCAACAACTTTTGAATACACCCATAAATTAAGAAATTATCTAATGGTAGTATCACTTACTTTGCTTTAAGCGTCTTAAGTATTTATAACTTAATAAAAACCCGACAATAATGTCGGGCTTTTATTTCATTCTGATCAGTCAAATAAACGATCGAAGAATGATTTCTTTTTAGGTGAAGATTTACTGTCCGCACCATCTAAAGATTCTTGTAACTCTTTTAAAAGTTCACGTTGACGTGCAGTTAAGTTGACTGGTGTTTCAATCACGATACGGCAAAGTAAATCACCTTGCATACTTGTGCGTACTGGTTTTACACCCTTGCCACGTAGACGGAACATTTTACCTGTTTGTGTTCCCTCAGGTACTTTCAAGTTCACACGACCATCAAGGGTTGGAATCTCAATTTCTTTACCCAATGCAGCATCAGCGATACTAATCGGCACATCCATATACAAGTCCGCGCCATCACGTTGGAAGATTTCATGTTCACGAACATTAACTTCTACGTATAGATCACCTGATTGACCATCACGAATCGCTTCACCTTTTCCAGTTAAACGAACGCGATCGCCATTATCTACGCCTGCAGGAATGGTAACTTCAAGTGTCTGTTGACGATCTTTAACACCTGAACCATGACAAGTGCCACAAGGATTTTTAATAATCTTACCTTGTCCGCGACAAGTGCTACACGTTTGCTGAACTGAGAAGAAACCTTGTTGCATACGGACCTGGCCAGCCCCGTGACAAGTTTTACAGGTTTCAACATCATTCGGGTTTTTAGAACCTTTACCATCACACACTTCACATGGTGCTGGCGCAGTAAAAGTGATTGTTTTCTTTACGCCACGTACAGCTTCTTCTAAGCTGAGCTCAAGCACATAACGTAAGTCTGAACCACGTCTTTGACGCTGTTGGCGACCGCCGCCACCAAACGCGCCACCGAAAATGTCACCAAACTGACTAAAAATGTCTTCAGCGCTAAAACCGCCACCGAAACCACCGCCGCCGCCACCGAAGCCGCCTTCAAACGCATTATGTCCCATGCGGTCATACATGCTGCGTTTTTCACTATCAGATAAAACTTCATACGCTTCAGCAGCTTCTTTGAATTTTTCTTCTGCTTCAGCATTATCAGGGTTACGGTCTGGATGATATTTCATCGCCAACTTACGGTAGGCTTTTTTAATTTCATCATCACTAGCTGTTTTAGAAACCCCTAAAACCTCATAATAATCACGTTTAGCCATGTCTGGCGATGCTCCACAAAAAAATTTGATATGACTTCTCTGCGGAATATGTTGGGGTCATATTCCGAGATTACAAGTAAATTAAATCATTATTTTAAAAAGCGGCTTTTTTCTGGAGATATTTCACTAAGCCTTTAAGCCATGCATTTAGGAGAAATAGCCATGCAATTGTGGTAAAAATGACACCAATCACCGTACACCCTTTCACCCATAACACACTATCCCAATAGATAAAGCAGGCAGGAATAAACCAAAGAGCAGCAAATGCGGCCATCATCATGAATAGCACAACATTTCGTGCAATCCATAATGCTTGAGCATGGATCCAGACTTCAGCGTCTTGTGCTTGAGCCACTTTTTGCGCTAAAAAATAGGCGATTGCAGCACTGATACCAGTGAACAATGCAAGAAACATGAATACATAAGACATCGTAATTAATCGACGATGTCTTGTTAAATTGTCTCGCCCCATGGATGCTTTTTTATACCTCAACCGAGTGCACATTCAGTTTTTTTATGTACTCAGCCCACTGTGTTATTTTGTGTTAAAAACTAGGGACTACTATATTGAATTTTTCAATGCTTCGCACCTAGTATTCACATAAAACTACGCGGTTTTTGACTCTTTTTTTACTTTAAACCATGCCGCATAGAGTGCTGGCAAGAAGAACAGCGTTAATAATGTTGCGATAATGAGTCCACCCATAATTGCTACCGCCATTGGACCAAAGAAGATACTGCGTGAAAGCGGAATCATTGCCAACACAGCAGCCAATGCAGTCAAAATAATTGGACGGGCACGGCGTACTGTCGCTTCTAAAATCGCTTCCCATTGAGAATGACCTGCTTTGATATCTTGCTCGATCTGATCAATCAAGATAAGCGAATTACGCATAATCATTCCAGATAAAGCAATGGTACCTAGCATCGCCACAAACCCGAAAGGCTTATTGAATATTAACAGGAACAATACCACGCCAATTAAACCCAAAGGCGCGGTCAAGAAAACAATAAACGAACGTGAAATACTCTTGAGCTGAATCATGAGCAAGGTAAAGACCACAGCCAAAAATAACGGCATGCCAGCATTTACTGAAGTTTGCCCACGTGCAGATTCCTCCACAGTGCCTCCCACTTCTACCAGATAACCACTTGGAAGTTCGGCACGAATTTTCTCAATAGATTCAGTTAATTCACCAACCACAGTAGCTGGTTGGAGTTTAGTCCGAATATCTGCGCGCACAGTAATGGTCGGCAAACGGTTACGATGCCAAATCAGTCCATCTTCAAACTTATATTGAATATTCGCAATCTGTGCCAATGGAACTGTTGTACCTTGACTCGTCGGTACAGCAAGACTTTGTAACGATGCCACATCAACACGTTCCGCTTGATCGCCACGTAAACGAATATCAATTAATTCCCGTTTCTCACGATACTGATTAATCGCAGCCCCTGTTATTGAGCTATTTAAGAAATTCGCCAAATCTAAGCTAGATACGCCTAACTGACGTGCACGATCTTGATCAATTTCAAGTGAAATAATTTTACTCGGCTCACCCCAATCTAAATGAACATTGGTGGTATTCGGATTTTCACTGATTGCTTGTGACACTAATTGTGCTCGTTGACGAACAGTATTTAAATCTTCACCAGAAACACGGTATTGAATTGGATAACCGACTGGTGGTCCATTTTCCAATAGCGATACACGCGTCCGTACCTCAGGCAATAACTTGCTAATTTCTTCACTCAGATTCTTGCGAATCTCATCTCGCTCATCTAATGAGGAAGCCAAAACCACAAATTGTGCAAAGCTCGCCTGAGGTAGTTGTTGATCAAGTGGTAAATAGAAACGTGGAGAACCTGTACCAACATAAGCGACGTAATTATCGATCCCTTTTTGAGTCGACAAGAATTTTTCTACTTTTTTAACCGCATTTTCTGTCGCTGTTAGAGAAGCACCTTCCTCTAGTTTTAGATCCACTAATATTTCAGCACGGTTTGATGGTGGGAAAAATTGTTGTGGAACAAATTTAAACATCAAAATTGACAAGACAAATATCGCAACCGTCGCAGCAATGACGGTTTTACGATAAGTAATACATAACTCAACCCAAGATTTAAATTTTTGATACATCTTAGTTTGATATGGATCGTGATGCTCACCATGGTGTTGAACGACGGGTTGTGGCTCTGGTTGTTGACGTAATCTTGCCCATAAGCGTTGATACCACGGAGCTTTCTGATTCATTTGATTAAAATCAGGCAGTAATTTGTCACCTAAATAAGGAACAAACAGTACCGCTGCAAACCATGACACCACCAAAGCAATGGTTACAACTTGGAAGATTGAGCGAGTATATTCACCTGTGCTCGACGCAGCAGTGGCAATCGGCAAGAATCCAGCTGCAGTGATCAGCGTCCCCGTTAACATTGGAAATGCGGTCGACTTCCAAGCAAAACCTGCGGCTTTTAATCTGCTATATCCTTGTTCCATTTTAATGGCCATCATTTCAACTGCAATGATGGCGTCATCAACCAAAAGTCCAAGTGCTAAAATTAACGCGCCTAAAGAAATCTTGTGCAGTCCAACATCAAAGAAATTCATGCCTGCGAACGTCATTGCCAAGACCAAGGGAATAGAGAAAGCGACCACTAATCCTGTACGGAAACCTAAAGAGAAGAAGCTGACCAATAAGACAATAATCACGGCCTCTGCGAGCACTTTGATAAATTCGTGAATACTGCGTTGCACCGCTACAGGCTGATCTGAAACTTTTTTAAGTTCCATCCCTAAAGGTAAAGTTTGTTGTAGATCATTAAAGGTCTTTTCTAGATTTTTCCCTAGCGCAATGATGTCACCACCCTTACGCATAGACACCGCAATACCAATACCATTTTTGCCCATAAAGCGCATACGTGGTTGAGCTGGCTCACTAAAGCCACGGTAAACTTCAGCCACATCGCCCAATTGAATGGTCTTATCACCAACCAGTAATGGCATGTTCTTGAGATCTTCGACTGATTTCAATTGTCCGCTGACACGCACTTGAATACGATCTGAGCTTGTTTCAAAGAAACCTGCGCTCGCCATGGTATTTTGTTTTTGTAGTGCTTCTTGAATTGCAGAAACTGGAATACCCAATTGAGCGGTTTTCGTATTTGAAATTTCTATCCAAATTTTTTGATCTTGCAAGCCAACTAAATCAACCTTACCGACATCTTGTACACGTTGTAGTTGCAGCTGTAAGCGATCGGCATATTCCTTCATCACGGCATAATCAAAATCATTACCCGTTAAGACATAAATGTTCCCAAAGGTGTCACCAAATTCATCGTTAAAGAATGGACCTTGAACACCGCTAGGAAGTTGGTGTTTGATATCTCCAATTTTTTTTCTAACCTGATACCAAACATTCGGTAATTCATGGGAACGCAGCGAGTCTTTGGCAACAAAGGTCACCATTGATTCACCAGGACGAGAATAGGCTGCAATACGATCATAGAGCCCCGTACTCATTAATTCTTTTTCAATGCGATCAGTTACTTGCAATGAAACTTCTTCCGCTGTCGCACCTGGCCAATAGGTTTGAACCACCATTACTTTGAAACTAAATGGAGGGTCTTCACTTTGTGATAGTTTTGAGTAGGAATAAACACCCAATATTCCCATCAAAATCATGAAATAAAGGATCAGTCCCTTATTTTTTAACGCCCATTCTGACAAGTTAAAGTTCATATTTTCGCTCCAACTTGTCCTGCTTTCACATTGACTGCACGGTTTTGACGGTCAATCGGATTAATTTTTTGTTTATCTCGCAGTAAGTGTACACCGCCAACCACGATCCAATCAGAAGCTTTTAAACCTTGGGTCACAGGTACCGTATCACGACCATAAGCACCTATTTGAACATTCACCTTACGGATACTGTGATCTGGATTCACAACCCAAACATAAGGCTGATCTTCTGTTGCAGATACACTGGTCAAAGGAACATTAATCACATTTGAACTGGTATTTGAAAAAAATACTCGCGCACTTTGTCCAAGTTGAATTGCTGAACGCCCTTCAGTCAAAGCAACTTTGACACTAAATGTTCTAGATTGGTCGGCAGCAGGTGAAATTTCACGCACATATGCGGCGAAACGCTCCTCTGGTTTTGACCATAGCGTAACCCAAGCTTTTTGACCTGTTTTAATTTCTGATACTGCTTGTTCTGGCACACCAATCACCACTTCACGATCACCATCTATCGCCAGTTGATATGCTGCCTGCCCTGCTGCGATCACTTGACCAACTTCAATACTACGCTCAGTGATGACGCCATTTTTATTGGCAATGAGTTGGTTATATCCCGTCTGATTACTACTCACTGCATAATTTGATTGTGCTTGTTTTAAATTGGACATGGCCGATTTATATTGATTTTCTACGGCATCATATTGCGAACGACTCACCGCATTAATAGGTAATAACTGCTTAAAGCGTTTGTATTCTTCTTCGGCAATTTTGGCTGCAGATTGCGCGCTTTCTAACTGAGCTTTTGAAGCATTTAACTGCAGTTGAGCATCTTTCACATCTAATTTTGCTAAGACTTGCCCGACTTTGACTCGATCCCCTACATCAACATAGCGTTCAGTAATTTGTCCTCCAACACGGAAAGCCAATGCCGTTTGCTGTCTCGCCTGAACTTCTCCTGCATAACTTTTCAGTTCATCTTGGGAAGTATTCGGCTGGGCAACCATCACAAATGGAATTTGTTCCTCTGTGGGTTTATCCTTACTACACGCGGTGAGTATCACGCTACAAATGAGCATTAGACTGTATGTGGCAAATTTTTGAGGACTCATGTGCACTGCTCTTATGTCAATTTTTAGGCAAATCAAATTAGGGATATTAATTTGATTATTTTTTAATTAATATACCGCATGGCACAGTAATTAAAAATCATTTTTCAAGGTATGACCTAAACTGTTTTTTTTGGATTTTTTTGTGCAAATGAATATTGGACGTCCTAAGGATTTAGTTAAAAAGAAACAAATATTAGAGGCAGCTAAACGTTTGTTTCTAAAACAGGGCTTTCATGGTTCAAGCATGAATCAAATTGCCAAAGAAGCTGGCGTGACTAAACTGACGGTGTATAACCATTTTCAAGATAAAGAATCGTTATTTACCTATGCAATTGCAGAAACGTGCGAAGAATCAATCAATGCTCGGCGAATCCAATTACACCCTGAATCCAATTTTTTAGAAGACTTCTATCAGGTATGTAGTTTAGCGCTGCAAATTGTCAATCTTCCTGAAGCCATTAAGCTTGAGCATTTATTATTAGAATTGGCAGCAGAGCAAAATCCTTTGGCTGAACCTTTTTATAATGCATCTCATAAGCGGTTATTTGTGGTATGGACTGATTTTTTTGCTCAAGCGATTGAGCACGGATTTATCCAGAAAGATGATGCTGAAAAGCAAACACATTTGCTCCTTTCTTTACTCTTAGGGCATCGACATCATGAAGTATTATTAGGTGTTCGTCAGGTTCCCAGTGAAGCAGAATGTGATGAAATTATTCATCAAGCCATCGAATTATTTATGCTGAAATACAAAAAATAGCTCTCTCCATTCTTAAATGGCGTATTTTTCACCTAATTTTCTTTAAATTATTTTGCAATCGCTTGGCATGTCATGAATAAGCGGTATAGTCAAAAGAACAAGAAAAGGAGAAAAAAATGATTCAACAAATTGATGCTCCATTACGTGAAGACGTACGCTTACTCGGTAATCTTTTAGGAGAGACTTTAAAAGAACAAGCTGGACAAGATTTGTTTAATCAAGTTGAACAAATTCGTGCACTCGCGAAAGGTGCACGTGATGGTGATAGCGAAGCTGAAAAACAATTAGAAAGTTTATTTTTAAGTTTAAAAGATGATGAGATTCTTCCACTGACACGCGCTTTTTCACATTTTCTGAACTTTGCCAATATTGCAGAACAATATCATGTGGTACGTAGCCGTCGCCAAAATGAGTTTGATAAAAACGGCGCTGCTGCGAATGTCCTTATTCCCCTTTTTGAAAAATTTCAACAACAGCTGATTTCAGCGGAAACCCTTTATCAACAAATTTGTGAGCTAAATATTGAGCTTGTACTCACCGCACATCCTACGGAAGTTAGTCGTCGCACCTTGATCCAAAAATATGATGGGATCAACGAGTGTTTATCTAAGTTTGATCAGCAAAAGCTGACCCCCAAACAGCGCGCTCAAGTTCTTTCTGAATTAAAACAATTGGTTTGTTCAGCATGGCAAACCGATGAAATTCGCCAACATCGTCCAACCCCAATTGATGAAGCAAAATGGGGTTTTACTACCATTGAGCAAACTTTATGGAACGCTATTCCTAAGTTTGTCCGTGAATTGAATCAATTGGTTCAAGAGCATTGTTCTCAAGCTTTACCTTTAGATATTGCACCTGTGCGGTTTGCATCTTGGATGGGTGGTGACCGAGATGGAAACCCAAATGTCACACACAAAGTGACTCAAGAAGTTTTATGGTTATCTCGATGGAAAGCCGCGGATCTCTACCTCCGAGATATTGAAGATTTACGTTGGGAGCTTTCTGTTCAGGCGTGCAGTGATGAACTAAAGACTGCCTTAGGTCAGCCTCATCCAGAGCCTTATCGTGAATATTTAAGAACAACACGTGAACGCTTAAAAATTACCAGAGAATGGCTCACTGCAAAATTACAAGGTCAACATTCTGATGTGGATCGTAGCCAGATTATTCATCACAAAGATGAGTTGTTGAAGCCATTATTGTTATGTTATCGCTCATTAGTCGATTCAAACCTTTCCGGTATTGCTCAAGGAAAGTTACTCGATTTTATTTATCGCGTGAATTGTTTCGGTATTGAGTTATTAAAACTAGATATTCGCCAAGAGTCAGGTCGTCATCGTCAAGCAATTTCAGCGATTACTGAGTATCTTGGACTTGGCAATTTTGAGACATGGACTGAACAAGCCCGTCAAAACTTCTTATTACAAGAACTGCAAAGCAAACGCCCTTTACTTCCTAAGCATCTTAATGAATCTGCTCAAAGTCTTATTGAGCATCCTGATGTTCAAGAAGTATTCGCTACCATGCGAACTTTGGCAGAACAACCTGCTGAAAGTCTAGGTGCTTATATTATTTCAATGGCGGAATATCCAAGTGACGTTTTGGCGGTTCTATTACTCCAAAAAGAAGCAGGTATTAAGCAACCTCTGCGTGTAGTTCCATTATTTGAAACGTTAAAAGATTTAGATGGCGCAGCTTCGACCATGAATACTTTATTCAGTATGCATTGGTACAAACAACATATTCAAAACAAGCACGAGGTCATGATTGGTTACTCTGACTCAGCAAAAGATGCAGGTTTCATGTCTGCGAATTGGGCTCAGTACCGTGCACAAGAAGAGTTAACAGCTATTGCCAAACAACATGGTATACAACTCACTTTGTTCCATGGTCGTGGTGGCTCAATTAGTCGTGGTGGTGCTCCAACCCAACAAGCACTATTTTCACAACCACCTGGCTCAATCTCAGGTGCAATCCGTGTGACTGAACAAGGCGAAATGATCCGATTCAAATTTGGATTAGAAGAAATCGCACTTCAAAATTTAGAGATTTATACCGCAGCTACCCTTGAAGCGACTTTACTCCCACCACCAGAACCCAAGGCAGCATGGCGCGAGTTGATGCATAAGATGACGGAACTCTCTGTGAATGTTTACCGTCAAACAGTCCGCGAAAACCCTCATTTTGTCCAATACTTAAGAACCGTGACGCCAGAGCTTGAATTACAGATGCTACCTTTGGGTTCAAGACCAGCTAAACGAAAAATCAGCGGTGGTATTGAATCCTTACGTGCAATTCCATGGGTATTTGCATGGACTCAAATTCGATTAATGCTTCCAGCATGGTTAGGTACTGGTGCAGCCATCAATCAAGTCATTTCAGAAGGTCACAAAGCTGAGCTAGATGAAATGTTAGAACAATGGCCTTATTTCCAAACTTTAATTGATATGTTGGAGATGGTGCTATCTAAATCAGATAGCAATGTCGCATTGTATTATGAATCTCATCTCACCCAAGATGAAAATCTTAAAGTATTGGGTGCGGAACTACGCCAACGCTTACATGACGCAGTACAAACTTTATTGGCAATGAAAGGTGAATCTAAATTACTCAGTTCTAATGAAGTTCTTGATCAAGCCATGAAGATTCGTAAACCCTATCTTCTTCCATTACACCTGTTACAAGCAGAACTCATGAAAAGACGACGCGAATATTTAGCTGAACGAACTGTCGAACAAACTGAGGTTGACCATGCATTAATGGTAAGTATTGCAGGTATTGCTGCTGGATTACGTAATACGGGTTGATTTCACGACTGCCTATGCTCAAGTACCTTTATGGGCTTGAGCAAATTAGAGGCTTTATTCTAATTTTCAGTAATGACAACAAAGAACTATAAATTTTTTACTCAATATGGATATAGATTTTTTTGATATAGCTGAATTGCAATAGGCTGATTTTACTTTATTTTTAAAACATATTTTTTTTACCGATGGGTAAAAATTCAATAAAAGTCAGACCATTAGTTTTAATAATTTTTCAAGAAACAGATGATTTCTCATAAAACAGGCGTATGATGTGCACAATTTAACTATTGAGTGCTCACTTTATGACCAGTTGGTTTCCTAAATGGCGTCCCTTCACGGATGATATTGATACGCGTCCTGTTGGCACGACCGAATATTTACCTCCTGCGCAAAGTGTAGTTCTTGGCATTCAACATGCTTTTGCCATGTTTGGTGCGACAGTTTTAGCACCATTATTAATGGGTTTTGATCCTAATCTTGCTATATTAATGTCAGGTATTTGTACCCTGTTATTTTTCCTCATCACTGGCGGTCGAGTGCCCAGTTATTTAGGCTCAAGCTTTGCTTTTATTGGTGTAGTCATCGCGGCAACGGGCTATGCCGGTGCTGGAGCAAATGCGAATATTGCATTAGCTGCTGGGGGAATTATTGCCTGTGGTGTACTTTATGCCTTAATTGGTTTTCTGGTGATGGCAACAGGTACTCGATGGATTGAAAAGCTCATGCCTCCTGTCGTAACAGGTTCTGTGGTCATGATCATCGGTCTGCATCTTGCACCGGTAACGGTAAAAAGTGTCGCGGGTAATCCATTTAATATGTGGATGGCATTGATTACTGTCATGTGTATGGCTTCAATTGCAGTATTCACCAAAGGGATGCTACAACGCCTACTTTTACTTGTGGGTTTGGTGCTGTCTTATATCGTATACTTTGTTATTACGAATATCATGGGTTACGGTACTCCAATTAACTTCACGCCGATTACACAAGCTGCATGGTTTGGTCTGCCTAACTTTCATGCTCCTGAGTTCAGTACGAACGCGATGCTCATCATTGCTCCTGTAGCTTTAATTTTAGTGGCTGAAAACTTAGGTCACATCAAAGCAGTCTCTGCCATGACTGGTGAAAATCTAGACCCACATATTGGTAAAGCGTTTGTAGCCGATGGTGTTGCAACATCATTAGCCGGTGGTGTAGGTGCTCCAGGCATGACCACTTATGGGGAAAATATTGGCGTGATGGCTGTGACACGTGTCTATTCCACGATTATTTTTGCCATCGCAGGTGTATTCGCAATTTTCCTTGGCTTATCACCAAAATTTGGTGCAATTATTCAAACCATTCCAACTGCGATTCTTGCAGGTGCATCAATTGTGGTGTTTGGTTTAATTACCATCGCTGGTGCTAAAATTTGGATCGAACATCGTGTCGATTTCTCTAAAAATAAAAACCTCATGATTGCTGCAATCACGCTGATCTTAGGTACTGGTGACTTTGCGCTTCAATTTGGTAGCTTCAATTTAGGTGGTATTGGAACGGCTACCTTTGCTGCATTATTCCTGAATTGGTTCTTTAGCTTAGGTGGAAAGTCTAACTAAAAATCTATCGCATATAAAAAAAGAGAGCTTAATGCTC
>NZ_JFYL01000050.1 GCF_000632455.1 Acinetobacter sp. Ver3 | reverse complement strand
TTTTTATAGGAAATTTTAGCGGGTTGAATTACAGCTGAAGGTGATTGTTGTTTGGTAGTCAGTGTCTTTTTCGATTGTATTTTTAGTGCCGATCACAGAGCCAAGAACTGATGAAGCTGCAGTAATGAGTTTACCAGTCTGTTCAGCCACAACACCTTTTAGTGCGCCGTTATATTCAGTTTTTTCGTCAATTAAGACAGGCGCAGAATTCTTACCACAAGTTTTGTTCGCGGCAGAAATTGCATTATTTTTTGCAAGAACTTGGGTTTTGCCTAATCCTGACACTTCATATTGATTGTTTGGTTTTTGAATAGCAAGTGTTTCAGTAGGTGTTGATGCACAAGCAATCAGGAGAATTGTTGTAGTCGCTACAGAAGTCAATGTCATTAATTTTTTCATTTTATTTTTCCTCTAGCGTTGCAATATTAAGTTTGGAGCTCAGTCATGTATGCTAGGGCTTAAATTCCAAAGAATTAAGCATGTTTTGTATCGATTTTGAAGTGAAATGCCTGATTTATGTTTGATTGTAATTATGCTGCATGCCTCGTGTATAAGTATAACTGTAGAGTAGTTTTCAATGTTTGTGCTAAGCTTAAGTATATAGTGTTAGTTTAAAGATTAGTCTTCAAATGTCAGATCAATTTTCTCAAGTAGTGCATGACAATATTCATCAGCGTCAATCCGTTGGTCATTTGGTAGAACCTCATCCTAACGCAGAACAATTAGAATTAGCTTTTAAAGCCGCTTTAACCGCACCCGATCATCATCGTCTGAAACCGACACAATTTATTGTTGTGAAAGGAGAGCAACGTGAAGCATTTGGTGTTTTACTCAGTGAAGCAGTAGCAGACCTTGGTGAAACTGATTCAATTCAAATTGAACGCGTACGTCATCATCCTATGCGTGCACCTATGCTGATTATCGCTGTAACACGATTTCATGATCATGCGAAAGTTCCATATTTTGAGCAAACTTTAAGTTCAGGCGCTGCAATACAAAATCTTTTGCTCAGTTTACAAGCTCAGGGTTTCAATACCATGTGGCGCAGTGGTGCTGTTGTGGAGTCAGATCTATTTAAAAGAAAGCTGGGGCTACAAACGCATGATTTAATTTCAGGTATCATTTATGTAGGGACTGCTTTTAAGGCGATTGCACCACGCGCTGAGATTGAAACAGATGCATTCGTCAGTTTTTGGCAGCCGTAATTGCAACATTGCAAATTTAACGATTAGAAAAAGAATGTTTAGGATTTAAAAGAATGTCGGAATTAAAGTTTTCAGATTTGGTCGAGCCAGTTGCAATTGATCATAAAACAGCCTTGCGTGTTACGATTCTTGGTGGTGGTAGTTTTGGTACAGCCATGGCGAATACGGCAGTGCGAAATGGTTGTGACACCATGATTTGGATTCGTGATGAGGAAATTGCGAATGAAATCAATCGAACACATGTTAATTCAAGATATTTGCCGGATTACAACCTTGAGTCAGCATTAAAAGCAGAATCCAATCTTGAAAAGGCTGTTCGAGATCGAGACATTATTTTGGTCGCTATTCCGAGCCATTCATTCCGAGATGTACTCAAACAGATCAAGCCCTTTATCACTGCTCAGGCGGTTGTATCACTCACAAAAGGGATCGAAGCTAAAACCTTTAGTTTCATGAGTGATATTATTCGTGAAGAGCTTCCAGAAGTGCCTTATGGCGTCCTTTCGGGCCCAAATTTAGCGAAAGAAATTATGTCAGGAATGCCTGCTGGAACAGTGATTGCCAGCCATTCTGAATTGGTGAGATATGCAGTGCAGCAAGCATTACACAGTGCACTATTTCGTGTATTTGGAAGCGATGATGTACATGGCGTGGAGCTTGGAGGCGCACTTAAAAATATCTATGCTGTCGCAATGGGGATGGCTGCAGCCTACAACGTTGGCGAAAATACCAAAAGTATGATTTTGACACGTGCGTTGGCGGAAATGAGTCGCTTTGCTGTACAGCTAGGCGCAAATCCACTGACATTCTTAGGTTTGTCTGGTGTTGGCGATTTATTCGCAACGTGTAATAGTCCTTTAAGTCGAAATTATCAAGTTGGATTTGCTTTAGGTTCAGGTAAAACCTTAGAGCAGGCAACGACGGAACTGGGGCAAACGGCTGAAGGGATTAATACCATTGTGCAAGTGAATGCAAGAGCCAAAGAGCTTGATGTCTATATGCCAATCACCACAGCACTTTATGAAGTGATTTATGAAGGTGCACCACCATTACATATTGCATTATCTTTGATGAAGAATGGTCATCGAAGTGATGTTGAATTCGTATTGCCGCATCATAAAGTTTAAGATTAATGAATGGTTTATCATCATTGTCATAATGTTTAGATATGATGGATGACACATGGTTTAGGGAAAACAAATGCAACTCACTTTAGTTCGTCATGGTGAAGCCGCTCCACCAATTAATGGTAATGACTCGAAACGACCACTGACTGAGCGGGGTCATATTCAAGCTGAACAAACTGCGCACTTTTTAAAAGACGTAGTAGCACCTGATATATTTGTAGTGAGTACTTTGCTCAGGGCGCAGGAAACTTTAAAACATATACAGCAACTCTTTCCAAATGTTGAAGTTTTAGTATGTGATAAAATTAAACCTGACGATGATGCTAAAGTTGCAGTTGAGTGGTTATCTCAACTACCTTTTGAGAATATTGTGGTTGTATGTCATATGAATGTTGTGGCATATATTGAAGAAATTATTACGTCTGAATTTTTTAATCCTTTTTCGCTTGCTGAAGCGCGGATTTATGATCAGACAGTCATTGCTGCGGGACTTTCCACAAAATTAAAACATTTTGTACCGTCAGCTTAATAACCATAAGTGTTTAATGAATAAAACGGCAGAATAAAATTAATGTTGTATTTATGGATGCCAGTGTCGAATGGGGTTTGGCTCTGGTCAAATGGTGAAAATTGGAATTCATCAACAACGCTAGAAGAGTTGATTCAAGATACTCAACCGTATCATGGACAAGAAGCTGTTGTATTCTTTTCAAGCCATGATGTACAAATTATTCAACAAAATATGCCCAAAGCTCAATTCAAGCAAATTGGAAGCGAAGGCGCTAAATATTTACTTGAAGAATATACCATTCACTCCATTGATCAGATGAAAGTGCTTACTCAATTTGAGGCACCAGACCAATTGTCAGTAATGGGGATCAGTCAATACCAAGTCCAAACAATGCAACATGCTCTGAACTTGATTCCGGTGAAAGTGGTTGCGCTATTACCCGATTTTTTGGTCTTACCAGTGCCAGAACAGGGGCAAACTATTTTAGCTAATATTCATGGGCATTTATTGGCGAGAACAGGATCAAATCAAGGTTTTGCGATTGATGATTTAGCATTGTTTTTGGATCTATTGCCAAAGCCTATACATATTTTGCATGATCGGTTAAATGATGATCAGATGATGAGTTTGATTCATGCAACGGAACAAAATGAGTGGGAAAGCTTTAATTATGTATTTAAAGCTGAAAAAAAATTAAAGAATCATCCATTCAATGTTTTGCCTAAAGCAAAAAACACAGAGGGTGGAATCTCAGGCTATTGGAAAGCATGTGCAGCACTGCTTGTGGGCTTGCTTGTAGTGCAATTCAGTTATGATTTAGTGCGTTGGGTAAAGTTAAAAAAAGTATCTGATCAAACGGCTTTGGTTGCGGTAGAGCAATATCAATCGTGGTTTGGACCCAATAGTCGTCTCAATGAGCAAAATTTGCGAAGCCAATTTGAAAGTAATTTGCGGATGAGTAAACCTGCAAATACTGAGGTCTTACAGTTAATCAGCCGTGTAGGTCCGATTTTAATGCAACATCAAATTATCGCAAATCGTGTTTCTTATGAAGCATCTGGTTTAAGTATGGATTTGGTGGCGGACTCATCCGAAAAATTACAAAATCTAATTCAGCAAATGAATCAGCAAGGCTTCAAAGCTGAACTTGGGAATGTGCAAACTCAGGATAAAATGGTCGTTGGTTTGGTGAAAGTACAATAATGAAAACTTTAGAAAAATTTCAAAATCAATTTGATCAATTATTTGAAAAGATTGATGACTATTTATCGTCATTGAGTGTGCGTGAGCGTGTACTTGTCATCGCTGCAACGATTATCGTTGTCGTCGCATCAATTGGATCTGCTTTGTGGAAAATGCACGAAGCAGCAGATAATCAGCAAAAAAGATTGAATGAACTGAAAGACACATTGGTGTGGATGCAATCCAATGTGGTGACAATGAAATCTTCAACAGATTTAAGTCTAACACCTTCGGATAAAATTCAGCGTGTGGCACAACAAGCAGGATTATCTGTGGTCACACAACCAAGCGATAATAAATTAATGATCAGTGCTGAGCATGAAAACTACGCGATCCTCGCAAATTTTCTTACCCAATTGGTTCAAATGGGTTTAAGTGTTGAAAAATTGGAACTTATTAAGTCTGGAGCTGCGATTAAATTAACAGCATCAGTACAGTAAGTGGTGAAAATAAACCTATGACAGGCATAGCGTTTTGGGCATACTCAGCCTATAATGTGGCAACTTAAAAAACCGCAGTTTTTGAGATATGTTATATTCGCTTGCTCGTCCATTTCTATTTTCATTGGCGCCTGAGCGTGCACATGATTTGACATTATCAATGCTTAAATCGACATATAAGTTTGGCATAATGCGTCAAAAAATAGACCCAAAGCCAGTGACTTGTATGGGTATTCAATTTCCAAACCCAGTTGGTTTGGCTGCAGGTTTAGATAAAAATGGTGCATATATTGATGCACTTGCGAGTTTAGGTTTCGGTTTTATCGAAATTGGAACCATTACCCCTCGACCTCAGTCTGGTAATCCTCAACCGCGTTTATTCCGCCTTCCAGAGGCTCAAGCGATTATTAATCGTATGGGTTTTAATAATGATGGTGTAGATCAGCTGATTGAGAATGTTAAAGCAGCAAATTATAAAGGTGTATTAGGCATCAATATCGGTAAGAACGCCGATACAGCAGTTGAAGATGCTGTAACTGATTATCTCATTTGTTTAGAAAAAGTTTATAATTATGCATCTTATATTACTGTTAATATTTCATCTCCGAATACCAAGAACTTACGTAGTTTACAAAGTGGACATGCATTAACAGAACTTCTTGAAACTTTAAAAAATCGTCAACTTGAACTTGCTGAACAGTATCAACACTATGTTCCACTGGTATTAAAGGTTGCCCCAGATTTAACTGAGTCAGATATTGAATTTATTGCATCTCAATTAATTCAATTTAAAATTGATGGTCTGATTGTGACCAATACGACTTTGTCACGTGAGGGTGTAGAAAATTTAGCGCATGGTGATGAAGCAGGTGGTTTATCTGGTGCGCCTGTATTTGAAAAAAGTACACAATGTCTATCTGCATTTTCAAAATTACTTCAAGGTCAAATCCCATTGATTGGTGTTGGTGGTATTCTTAGTGGTGATCAAGCCGCGACTAAACAGCAAACGGGTGCGCAATTGGTTCAAATTTACAGTGGTCTAATTTATACAGGGCCAAAACTGATTAAAGATTGCGTACAAGCTATGACCTAATCTATGAATACCATCGATATCTTTATACTGATTATTCTGCTCATTGGAGGGCTTAACGGTTTGCGTCAAGGATTCGTTAAAGCCTTTGCGAACTTGGTAGGATGGATTTTTGCACTCATTATGGGTGCAAAATTTGCGGGTAAAATTGCGCCTTCAATGTCCGCACTCAGTCAAGATCCTGTGGTTCAAAAAATAGCGGCATTTGCTTTTATTGTTCTGATTATTGTTGTTTTGACTTGGATCGTCACTGCAATATTAAATCGGTTGCTGAAAAGCTTAAAGCTTGGTCCATTAAATCGATTGGCAGGTGGTGCATTTGGCACCTTGAAAGGTCTCTTAATCGTCCTCATTACTATGCAAGGGATTGGTTCATTTGTAGAGAGCTCTCCACATTGGAAACAATCTAAGTTTATTCAAACTTTATTGCCTTACGCGCCTTTAGCGACTGAGTACACCAAAGAGACAGCGTCAAAAGCTTTAAGTCATATGAAATCAGAAGAGTCGAATCAATCATCAGATTCTTCTCGTCAATCATCTTCTGAACAAGATGATTCGTCATCTCATTCAACGAATAATCCTTTTTATTAATCCTAGCTTGTCTGCGAGGTTGCTATGTGTGGAGTTGTTGGTATAGCTGGTAAATCACCTGTTAACCAAATGTTGTTTGATGCATTAACGATGTTACAACATCGTGGACAAGATGCTGCAGGGATTGTGACATGCCATAATGGTCGTCTCTTTTTGAGAAAAGACAATGGCATGGTGCGTGATGTATTTCATACACGTCATATGCGTGCATTGTTAGGTAATTACGGAATTGGTCATGTCCGATATCCAACAGCTGGCTCATCGAGTAGCGCTGAAGCACAACCATTTTACGTAAACTCTCCTTATGGTATTACTTTAGCGCACAATGGTAATTTAACCAATGCTGACGAGATTCATGATGATCTGTTTAAAACAGATTTACGTCACATGAATACTGATTCAGATTCAGAAGTGTTATTAAACGTTTTTGCACATGAATTACAAAAACGCGGCAAACTTACACCGACTGCGGATGATATTTTCCATGTAGTCACTCGTGTGCATGAGCGTTGTAAAGGTGGTTATGCTGTTGTTGCGATGATCACAGGTCATGGTTTAGTTGGCTTCCGTGATCCAAATGGTATTCGACCTTTAATTTTGGGATCGCGTGATACCGATGATGGTGTTGAATATATTCTTGCTTCCGAATCAGTTGCTTTAACAGCGCTTGGTTTTAAAGTTGAACGTGATGTGATGCCAGGTGAAGCAATTTTTATTGATGATGCGGGTAATCTATTCACGAAGCAATGTGCGGCTAACCCACACCATAGCCCATGTATTTTTGAGTATGTTTATTTTGCTCGTCCAGATGCCATCATTGATGGAATTTCGGTATACAAAGCACGTTTGAAAATGGGTGAGAAGTTGGCGCAGAAAATCCTGCGTGAATGGAGTGAGGACCATGACATTGATGTTGTCATTCCTATTCCAGATACTTCGCGTACATCCGCTTTAGAACTTGCCAATACACTCGGTGTGAAATTCCGTGAAGGTTTCATGAAAAACCGTTATATCGGTCGTACCTTCATTATGCCGGGTCAGCAGTTGCGTAAAAAGTCTGTACGTCAAAAGCTCAATCCAGTTGAATTAGAGTTTAAAGATAAGAACGTATTGCTTGTAGATGACTCAATTGTGCGTGGCACAACGTGTAATGAGATTATTCAAATGGCGCGTGACGCCGGTGCTAAAAAAGTTTTCTTTGCATCGGCTGCACCAATGGTGAAATACCCGAATGTCTACGGTATTGATATGCCAGTTAAAAACGAATTAATTGCTTCAAATCGTGATGTTGAAGAAATTCGTGAAATGATTGGTGCTGATCGTTTGATTTTCCAAGATTTGGAAGATTTAAAGCAAGCTGTTCGTACGAAAAAAGTACCTGAGTTAACTGACTTTGACTGCTCAGTATTTGACGGTATTTACGTTGCGGGTAACATTGATGAGTCATATCTCGATGGTTTAGAGCGCAAGCGTAATGACTCTGCCAAGAAAACCAAAGATGGTTATATCGATCTAAATATTGATGCAGCCTCAGTTGATCTGAGTGGTATTAAAGAAAATTAATTTATAGTTTTCTATTTGAAAAAGCGGGTATTTCCCGCTTTTTTAATTTATGATCACAACACAATGTAATGAGGAAATTTTACATTGAAAGATGTTAGTGGTTACTTTATTAAAAACAAAAATATGCTGTGGTCATTAAGCGTATGTTTAATTGTTATTGTGCTCGCAATTATCATTTTAAACACGACGCTCGGATTGTTGGTTCATTATATTGATCCTTCTGAGTCCATTTGGTGGCATTTTCTCAGTCCATATATGATGGTGCTATTGATTAGCATTATCGGTGGTTCTGTCGTTTATGAGTTTTATGTCTTCCGTTCTGGTGGTCATACGCTCGCAAAACAATTGAAAGCACGACAACTCACTTTTATTGAAAGTACTCCAGAAGAAAGTACAGCGCTTAGGCTTGCTGAAAAATTAGCACATCGTTTCTCAATTGATACACCTACACTCTATGTCTTACCCGATGAAATAGGGGTTAATGCACTGACTGCGGGTTTTCATCCCAAAGATACTGTGATTATTCTGACTTGGGGGGCGCTACAAAATCTCGATGAGTTAGAGCTTTATGGATTGTTGGGTCATGAATTCCATAAAATTTTATCGGGTGAAACTCGAGAAAATACTCGTCTTAAAATTTTATACAGTGGGTTAATTACCTTTAGTCAATGGGGCAGTAAAATCGCGAAGCAGGGATTTCGACGTAATCGGGATCAATTGAGAGATAGTTTGGAAACAACTTTTGTGGCGATCGGTGGAGTCATATGGTTAATTGGTAGTTTAGGCGTCTTTATTACGCGTCTGATGAAATATATTACTTTGGGTAGTCGAACATTGTATAACGATGCAATGACAAGACAATTATTGAGTAGTAATGCAAATATTCAAACCTTATTAAGAATCTATGTTCATCACGCAGGATCACAGATTCATAGTGAATATTCTGAAGCTATTTCTCATATGTGCTTTGCTAACTCACTTAGTCCTCAAAGTTGGTTGAATATCCAACCTTGTATTCAAGATCGTATATATGAATTAAATCCGAATTTACTTGAAGATATTCAATTAGAAAATTTACAAAAATTACGAAATCAACCACTATTTAGTTTAATGCGTTCTTTAGAGGAGTCTATTGCTGAAGAATATAATCCATGGATGTCACCACAGCCACTTCCATTATTAAGATTATCACCGATCAGCTTTGCAATTAAGGATGCCATCAAACCCTTAAATAGTGAAGTTAGACAGCAGATGAAACGTCCAGAACTCATTCAAAGGGCTTTGCAAACTTCGACTGGTGCGCGTGAAGTGATGGTTGCGATTTTAATGATTCGGCAGTACCGTGAATTTATTCCTTCGGATGCGCCTGTGAGTCGTGCAATTGTCGACTCACTGTTAAATATAGATGGTCGAGTGCATATTCAAATTTTTCATGAGGCATGTAAGCAGTTGGGAAATATGCCTGCTACAAGTGCGCGTCAGTTTATTACTAAATTGGCTAAAATTATTCAAGAAGATGGTGAAATTGGGCTTTTGGATGCTTTACTGATTGAAAAGGTGAAGTCTCAACTGGATTTATTGCCAATACATCGTCCAACCTCAATTGAGGATGCTAAGCCGCAAATTGTTAGGCTAATAGATGCGTTATTACATGTTCAGCAGTTAAATACTGCTAATCAGCTTGAAGTTAGAACCCAAATCTTAGAACGAATTTTAACTCGTGATGAAATTGAATTTTATGAAGAAATTTCAGATGAACCTATCGACTTAGGTGAAATTCTTAATGATATTGCTGGATTGTTGCTGAGAGATCGGTTGAGTATTTTGGGTGTTGCTGAATTATGTTTATGGAATGATCGAATCATTACACAAGATGAGTTAGATGTACTTGAATTATTATATTGGCGACTTGGATTTGAAAGTGATGAAATTGTGGATCAAATGCATAAGAAAAATAGCGTCATTATTGTTTAGCTATCAATGCATTCTGAATTTAAAAGGTGCAAGGATATTAATGCGTCAGAAATGAAATTAAGTTATGATTGTTTGCGGATTAAAAGTTCAGTAAAAGATTAAAAAGTGGGTAGAATACCCAGCCCTCATGCCAGTCCATCTGTAATGAATGTGAATATGTTAGAGCATCAAAGAAGCCTCTTAGCTGTGATGGGAATCGATATATGGATTCCACAAAATACGGCACAAACACGTCATTACAAACCTTCCTTATATCGCGATCAAGTTGAAGAAAATCATCCAACAGATGTATCTTTTCCTGAATTTGCGCAAGCTCAATTAGAACAGTTCATCACAAAACCAGCTTCACAAGCTGAACAGCTAAATAAAGATGATTCTTCGCTTCAGTTAAAAAGTAATCCAGACGGTGTGCAGCTTCCTCGAGAGTTTGTGGAAAATGACAAACAGTCTCAAGATGAAGTTGTTGAGCGTCAACCGCTTGTAATCGATGCTTTTGAAATTCAAGCGATGATCACTAAAACACATACTATTCTGCTAGATGCTACAGCGCTCACCACAGAACAAGAAAACTTATGGGTGAATATCCAGCGTAGTGTGAGTTCACAGTTTTACGATTTAAAATGGCCATTTAATTTCGCACAATTCCAAGATGGAAGAGGTGCTGAAGTATTTATACAGGGTTTTATCGATGCATTATCTGTTGATAAAAAAATATTGAGCTTAGGGTATTTGCCGCATATATCGACGACGCAGCATATGCAGATTGCAAGCTTACAAGACATGATTGAGCAGCCATTGTTAAAGCGTCGCTTGTGGAACTTAATTAAAAATTAAATCGATACTGGATCTAAAGAGGGAGTTTTATGAAAAAAAAGGTTGTGGTATTTAGTCAGATAGATCCGAAAATATTAAATCAATTAGAATCGAAATATCAGGTCGTTCAAATTAATCCAAAACAGGGTGACATTAATGAGCAACTTTTAAGAGAAGTTGCGGATGCAGATGGGATGATAGGCGCTGGGCGTCGTTTAAATCAAGACAACTTACAGACCGCAAAAAAACTTAAAATTATTTCTTCGGTCAGTGTGGGCTATGATAATTACGACGTTGAATATTTAAAACAACAGGGTATTTGGTTGACCAATACGCCTCATGTGTTGACAGAGACGACTGCTGATTTGGCTTTTACCTTATTGATGAGTGCGGCTCGTAAAGTGACACATTTAGATTCTTGGACAAAGCATGGACATTGGACGCGTACCGCTGGTGTTGCACAATTTGGTCAAGATTTTTATGGGAAAACGCTCGGTATCATTGGCTTAGGTCATATCGGTGCTGCGATAGCTCGACGTGGTTTTTATGGATTTAATATGAATATTCAATACCATAATCGAAAACCATGTATAGAGCGAGCTGAGCCTTTAAAGGCGAAATATTGTGATCTTGATACTTTACTTTCAACGTCTGATTTTATCGTCATTGCAGTCGATTTAAATGAGCAATCGAAAGCGCTGATCGGTAAAGCTCAATTTGAGAAAATGCAAAAACATGCTGTGTTTGTGAATATTGCCAGAGGATCAGTTGTGGATGAGTCGGCCTTGATTGAGGCGCTTGAAAATCACAAAATTTTTGCTGCTGGTTTAGATGTTTATCAGAAAGAGCCGCTCCAAGAATCACCATTGTTTCAATTGGAAAATGTCGTGACATTGCCGCACGTAGGTTCGGCGACAGCAGAAACCAGAATGAAAATGGCAAATCTTGCTTATGATAATCTGGTAAAAGCCTTAGATGGGGATGAGCCTCAATATATTGTGAATAAGTAAAGTATTTTGAGCGTGATAATAAACGTAACAGTTCATCATTAATCTTCACATTATTCAGTGTTATAGTCGATGGAGTATACGTTTAGGAATACAGGTTTGAAGAAGATCATTTTGGCTTTATTGATAGCGAGTTCGAGTTTTTCAGCGGCGGCTGATGAACTCTACAATGCCAATAAAATTCAATTTGAAGTGCCTGATATTAATAGTGGTGTTGGATTTATCGATCAACAAAAAGAAAAAATGATCGGTGAAAAAGTCTATCGTCAAGTGCAGCAACAACTTCCAGTCTTAAACAATGTTTGGTTGGAAGATCAATTTATGGCTGTATTCCGAAAAATTATTGCGCAAACACAGTTAGGTCAACCAATTGCCTTGGTGATTGTAAACGATCCACAAATTAATGCCTTTGCTGTACCTGGCGGTTTATTTGCATTGAATAGTGGATTAATTACGTCGGCAAAGAACATGGATGAAGTTGCGGGTGTGGTTGCTCATGAGGTGGCACACGTCTCGCAAAGACACTACAGCCGTTCTCAAGAGGCTTTTAAAGGGCAGGGATTGCTCGCACTCGCTGGTATCATTGTGGGTGCTGCAATTGCATCACAAGCTGATGGTAATGCAGGTGCTGCACTGATGATGGGAACTCAAGCCGCATTAGTGGATCGACAGTTAAGTTATAGTCGTAATCAAGAGCGTGAAGCAGACCGTATTGGAATGCAATTGATGTATCGTGCTGGATATAACCCGTACAGTATGTCTGAGTTTTTTGAAACCATGAATCGTGCGACTCCAAAAATTAGTTATCTTCCTGATTTTTGGTTAACACATCCTTTGACTACTCAGCGCATCAGTGAGGCACGTTTACGAGCAGATCAACTTCCTAAAGTTCCGTATAGCAACACACTCTCTGAGTTTGATCAGATCAAGTGGTATACCGCAGTTGTGACCAATCAAACCAATGAGGAACAGTTAAAGGGAGTGGTGAGAGCAAATGCATTGGCTGGAAGAATTGCACTGTCTGCTTTTTATTTAAAGCGTGGTGATTTTGATCTAGCACAAAAAGAAATTGAGCTTGCTAAGAAAGTCCAGCCAAACCATCAGCTTATCGCGCTTATTCAAGCAGATATCTACTTGGCGACCAATCAATTTGATTCTGCGCAGGAAACGATATTGGTGCGCCAACGAATAACACCTGAAAATCGTGCTTTAAGTTATAAATTAGCTGAAATTTATATTCGACAGGGAAATTTTGTTGCTGCTGAAAGGTTGGCGAATAAATTTATCCAAATCAATAATCGTGATACGCAAGCATGGTTCATTCGACAACAAGCGGCAAATTTAGATATTAAAAATCCTTTACGTACTGTAAATGTATTGCGATATCGGGCTGAAGTTGAATATTGGAAGGGAGCGGAAGAGAATGCGATTCGCTCACTCATTCATGCTCAGCGTTTAGCCAAGGAAAATAACTCTATGAGTGCAGTCATCAATCAAAGACTGCGGATGATGCAGGATGAGCGTCAACAAAAATTATAAGAGGTTTAAATGATAAAAGGTCAATGCTTATGTGGAAAGGTGCAATATATTTATCATGGTGATCTTGAGAAAAGTATCTTGTGCTATTGCAAGCACTGTCAGTTGGCTCAAGGCGGTTTTGCTGCATGGAATAGCCCGATCCCGCTTGAAAACTTCGAGTTAATTTCTGGTGAAGATGTGCTTAAGTCTTATTTTCATACCGAGTTAAAGGCAAGAGTATTTTGCGGTGAATGTGGAAGTCCTTTATATTCACATCGGCTTGATTTACCAGGCGTTATACGTTTAAGGCTCGGTTCTGTGGTTGAAGGGAAAATACCGCCACCTTATGAAGAGTTTTTCCAGGAATACAAACCTAACTTTATTGAAACTATTCATTCTTAATGGTTAGATTGTTTTAGAATGATGAATGAATAAATATTTTAAATTATGTGATTGAATCTAATAATGAAATTGCCACTATTTTTTATGATGTTGTTTGGGGTGGGTGTGTTCACTCATGCGGAAACACTTCCTGTTAAATTTACACAAGAGATTGAAGTTGTATCGCAAATATATAATGCCGATATGAGGCATTTTCTAAAAACACTAGCGCCAAATACAACACAGTTTAGTGTTGATCAGACTCAAAGATATTGTGTCATTGTTGGAACTTATGTCGATGGCTTTTATCAGGTGGTGGATAAATATCGAAAGGATTTACCATTTTCCTACTCTAGAATGAGTAAGCAGGATGTTGTTGTGAAAGTGAAGCAATCGAAAGAAATGCAGATTTTACAAAGATATAATATTCAATGTGAGCTTAAATAATCAGAAAGTGAAAAAATAAAAAGTATTGTTGTAATAATATCGGGGATACGTGATTTAGACTGGACTATTTAATGACATTATTAAATAGACCAAATCAAACATAATATGAAAACTTAAGAAAGTTGAGCTTTAATTTTACTCGAAACTTGTGCAGGATCGGCACGTCCGGCTATGATCGGACGTAGAGAATTCATCACCTTACCCATATCTTTCATGCTAGTAGCTTGTTGCGCAGCAATCGTTTGCGCAATAATTGAATCAAGTTCTTCCTCAGTCATAGCTGCTGGTAGAAATTGAGATAAAACCTCAACCTCGGCTTGTTCCTTACTAGCTAAGTCTTGTCGATTAGCGCTTTCAAAAGCTTTAATCGATTCTTTACGTTGCTTGATTTGTTTTTCAATGACCGCGAGAACTCGACTATCATCTAGTTCTACGCGTTCATCGACTTCGATTTGCTTAATTGCTGCTTGGAGACTACGAATCACCGTTAACTTATCCATTTCTTTAGCACGCATTGTTGCTTTCAAAACGTCAGTAATTTGGTTTTTTAAAGTAGTCATTTATATATCCGAGCAGTCAATCACAAATTAATCTTAGTAAAGGCGAGTAGTACGTACTGATTCACGCGCCAATTTCTTTTGGTAGCGTTTAACAGCAGCAGCTTTTTTGCGCTTACGTTCTTGAGTTGGTTTCTCGTAGAATTCACGTTTACGAACGTCAGCTAAAACACCCGCTTTTTCGCATGAACGTTTGAAACGACGGATAGCTACGTCTACTGGTTCGCCTTCTTTCAATTTAACTTGTGGCATGAAGAATCCTCTAGTTTATGGATAAGACTAAGCACCGAATTGCGCTAAGTCACAAGTGAAGGTCAGTATTTTACTCATTTACATCTCATATCACAAGTCTATAATAGCTTTAGCAATATTTTGAAATGGGTTAAAGGCAATTTAATGATCGTTTTAGGCTTAGAAACGTCGTGTGATGAAACTGGTCTCGCACTCTATGACAGCGAAGTCGGCTTAAGAGGACAGGTGTTATATAGTCAGATTAAATTGCATGCTGAATATGGTGGAGTGGTACCCGAATTGGCGTCACGCGATCATGTTCGTAAATTAATTCCTTTAATCAATCAATTACTTGAAGAAAGCCAAATCAAAAAATCTGAGATTGATGCAGTGGCTTATACACGTGGTCCAGGCCTAATGGGTGCACTCATGACCGGAGCATTGTTTGGTCGTACGCTTGCATTTGCGTTAAATAAACCAGCCATTGGTGTGCATCATATGGAAGGACATATGTTGGCGCCTCTTTTATCAGCCACTCCACCGGAATTTCCGTTTGTCGCCTTGTTAGTCTCGGGTGGGCATACACAATTAATGGCGGCATATGATATTGGACATTATGAAATCTTAGGTGAGTCAATCGATGATGCAGCGGGTGAAGCATTCGATAAAGTTGCTAAAATGATGGGGCTGCCTTATCCAGGTGGTCCAAATATCTCTAAACTTGCTGAACATGGTGATGCCACTGCTTTTGAATTTCCACGTCCTATGTTGCATCAAGGTTTGGAGTTTTCATTTAGTGGCTTAAAAACAGCGGTTTCTGTCCAAATGAAAAAATTAGGTGATGAAAACCGAGACGCTGATATTGCTGCGAGTTTTCAAGAGGCTATTGTTGATACATTGGTCAAAAAATCAGTTAAAGCATTAAAGCAAACTGGTCTTAAGCGTTTGGTCATTGCTGGTGGTGTGAGTGCCAATAAGCGTCTTCGTGAACGTCTTGAAGCAGATTTAGCTAAAATAAAAGCTCAAGTATATTATGCTGAACCAGCTTTATGTACGGATAATGGCGCCATGATTGCTTTTGCTGGATATCAACGCTTAAAAGCAGGACAGCATGATGGCTTAGCCGTGACAACGACGCCACGTTGGCCGATGACGGAACTCAAAAAACCGACTGAAGCATAGATGTTTGGTCACGAGAAAAAAGAGGCTTATAGCCTCTTTTTTTATATTTACACTATTGAAAGAATTTGCATGTCTTCTGGTGAGAGTTGAAGATTCACTGCATTTGAAAATTGGGTAATTTGTTCAAGGTTTGTTGCACTGGCGATTGGTGCTGAAATATGCTTTTGCGCAAGTAACCAAGCCAAAGCTACCTCAGCAGGTGCCGCATTGTGGCGCGATGCCACTTCTCTGAGCTTATCTAAAAGGTTTAAGCCTCGCTCATCAAAATATTTTACAAGCGTATCTGCACGTTGACGCCCTTGAATATTGTCTAATGACGAATATTTCCCAGATAGAAATCCACTAGCCAGACTATAAAAACTTACGACACCAATTTGATGGCGTTCACAAATGGGTTGCAGTGTTTGTTCGAATACATCGCGATCGTAAAGATTATATTCAGGTTGAAGAACCTGATAATGTTGCACACCAATCTTTTGTGCAGCTTGAATAGAAGCGTCTAATTGATCAGCTGAAAAATTAGAAGTGCCATAGGCGCGAATTTTTCCTTGATCTTTGAGCTTTGAAAATACTGATAATGTTTCCTCATGAGGTGTGTTTTCATCAGGCCAGTGTGCAAAATAAAGATCAAGATAATCTGTTTTTAAACGACTAAGTGAGTCTTCAACTGCTTGCATAATCCATCGTTCAGATAAACCTTGATGTCCGGGAATCCCCATATCTAAACCGACTTTAGTAAATAGCACGATGTCTTCACGTTTACTTGGATTTTGTTTTAACCAATTACCAATGATTGTTTCTGACTCGCCACCATGATTGCCTGGTGCCCAAATGGAATAGAAGTCTGCTGTATCAATGGTGTTAAATCCACGCTCATACAGTGCATCTAAAATTTTGAAACTTTGTTTTTCATCAACCGTCCAACCGAATACATTTCCTCCGAAGACGATGGGTGCGATGAATAAATCAGTTTGTCCAAGTTTTCTTTTTTGCATGAAACATCCTAAGTAGAATAATAAGACTTACTCTAGCTATATAGGATTTGTCTATTTATCGCTATCCAAATAATGTATAAACATTATCCAATGATTTTGACAAAAAAGAGGCAAAAAGCCTCTTATTAATTCTCTATGTATTCAAGCAGAATCAGAAACGATAACCTGCGCTGATGTTGAACCCATCAAATTTAGCCCCATCAACTTTAGTACCTTCATAACTGATATTGATCGCATATTGCGGAGCAGGATTAATATTAATACCAACACCATATGCAAACGCTGTTTCACTTAGATCCATGTTTTCGTATATGTTTAAGGCGCGATATGAGCTTTCAACTTTTGAATGCGCGATCCCGACAACACCATAAACACTGAAATTCTCATTAAGACGATATGCAGGGCCTGCTAGCAAAGAAAAATGCTTTACATCTGTATCTTGGCGTTCACCTGGTTCAATCCAAGTTTCATCACCAGTTTGATACGACATTGTTGCCATAACGCTTAAAGGAGTCTCGAGTTCATAGCGATATTGAGCGTGAACACCACGAATATCAAACGCATTTTCAATTTCAGACTGAGCATAACCCAATGAAACGGTGTGTTGTTGCGCAAAAGTTGTCGTTGTTAAAGTGGTCATCGAGAGGATTAAACCCAATTTTAAAAATTTAGTTATCATGGCGCATGCTCATTATTTGTGATTTATTTATCATTAAATGCTAAAAATGGCGATCATTTTTTGGCAAACTTTATTGTACTGTCTATTTTATTATTGTAAATAAAAACTAAACAAATAATTTTATTTGTATTATAAATGGTGTGAGAATGTATTTATTGACTCGCAATTGAGTTTTTAAATCGTTCTTTTAATGCAATATAGTGGGAATGCTGTTTAGCTTCATCCCATTTCACTTTAAAAATTCGTGCTGCTGCAGCCTTAATAGCGTCTTCTTGTTGGCGTGGTAGTTCTTCACGCCCGTGAGCACCACTTAAACCTTTTTTGTCATTAGGTACAGGACCTTTATATTTTTTTCCACCTTTATGGTTGGCATAACGTCTCGCTCGGGTATAACCCATTTGTAAAAATTTACGAGCCATATCTGCACCGACAAAATCATCGACTGCTAAATATTCAAGAAAGAGTTGATAAATCTTATTAGAACTCTCTCTAGCTTTATCTTCATCTGCAAATTTCCAAAAGGGCAGAATTTCAGATTTGTAGGGTTCGACGAGTAATACACCCTGTTCACCACGACCAATTCGATAGAGTTCTGGCCTTTCTCTGAAATTAATTTTTTTAAAGTCCAAAGAGTAGTCAAAACTTTGAGAATAAACACGAGTGCTTCTATGTGGGATGGTATCAAGGTCGTTATGATTGCGAGTCATCACGTTCTCTTTTGTACTTTTAAAAAATATATTAGGTGATCTGAAATGAAAAACGATTATAGAATTGTGAGTGATATTTTAAAATTGTGATTAGTTGTTTTAAAGAGATGCGCTAAACACGCCGAAAGATTGAAATTGAACTGTACGAGAAATCAAAACAACGAATTAGACTATGGACGATAGCGGGGCGAAATTAAGTTTTAAACTTAAAATCTAGCAGACACAAATGATTAGACATGACGATGCTCTATCAGAAACATTTTGTCATATTAATTTTATATCTATGAATTAATCTAAGCGATACGTATAAAAATAATTTTGGAAGTCTGATTGGATCTTATCATCATCATTTTTGGCTATCTATATGGTCGTAAATTTCATCCCAACAAGTACATTGAACAAGTATTTTTTTTAGCCCTGATTTTATTTATATTTTTTTGCACAGTTTTCGCAGCGCCAAACCTACTCGCATTAGAAAATCCTAAAGCTGTTTTGAGCAAGTTAGTTATTCTCGCACTCGGGGTATGCGCATTTACTTACTGGTTTAGTTCACTATTTTATAAGAAGAAACAGCAGGAAAACAGCAAACGTAAACCAATCCAAATTAAGGATATCATTAAAATATTGACAGTATATCTTTTGCTTATTTTGGTGTTTGTAGGAGGGATCTTCACTTATAGAATGGATTTAATAGATGAGCAAATAGCTTTAAGTATTCAAAACGTTCTGATCTACATTATTCTATTTTTGATCGGAGTCTTTATATCAGCATTTAACATCAAAACATTGCAATGGCATGATTTTAAACTCCCAATCATAATGGTATTGGCAAATACAATATTTGCCTGCTTTATGCTGATAATTTGGAAGGAAAGTGCTGTATTGCTTTCTGGATTCGGTTGGGCAAGTCTGTCTGCTGCAATGATTTCACAGAAACTAAATCCCTTATTGGCAGTTCAAGCTTTAATTGTGGATATGATTCGAGGGATGTTTTCCATCATTTTTCTACAGCTTTTTGGAAGACATCAACCACAAGCAGCAATTAGCACCACAGGTGTACTGTCCTGTGATGCATTCTTACCGATGATTAAGCAACATTGTGGTGAGCAATATGTGCTAGATGCGTTTAAAGCGGGACTATTGTTGTCGCTGTTTTGTCCATTGAATATATTTATTGCGATTCATTTTACCCAAAGTGTGACAAGTTAAACGGTAAAACACCTCAAAGACAGTGATTTTGGCAATCACTAACATACCATCACCATTGATATATCCGGCATTGTGATTCAAAAAAAATGCAGCATCCTCATTCATGTTATCGTGTTCATGCTTACAACCGCGTGTTCCTCCAAGGCCATCGTTATAAATAAAAACATGGCCAGATTTTGAAAGTTGATAATTGAATTGCTGAGAGAATAGGGTGCAAAGGTCTTGCATTTCTGTATTGTTATCGAGGTTTAAGCGAGTAGGCCATGTATTTTTTTTGAAAGCATATCGTGTAATTGCACGATAACTTGAGGGATGTAAACACACAGCAAAAAAATACGATGGTGCTGGGTGGCGGAGCATTTGAGAAATAATGAAATAAATGTATTGGAATTTTAACAGATTTGATTTTCGATAGGCGCTAAGAAGACCTGCTTGACCACGAAAAACATTCAGGTGGTGTTTCAAAAAGTAT
>NZ_JFYL01000049.1 GCF_000632455.1 Acinetobacter sp. Ver3 | reverse complement strand
TGTTTCTTAAAAATAAAAATTAATTAACTATTTAAATGAATTAATTTTTTTTATCAAGATGTTAGAAATTTTATTAAGATGAAAAGTGGCTCATAGAGACACTTACATTTGAGACACTAAATTTTACTTAATACTTTCTGTATAGCTAATACAAACCCATTTTTAAACAGGGGACGTTCATATTCATCTTTAACCGAGCCATACACTGATACACTCCAGCCACGTTCTACCATTTTTTGTTCATCAATCGCATCTTCCAAAGCTTCTATATCACTTGGCAATAGCAACCCATTTAATGCTGGTAATATAGTTACCCTTTGATGTACTTGTTCTGCATGAATTTCATGATTAGGACGCATATCAATAAGAACTTCCGTATTTTGCTTAAGAATACGGTTTTCTGCTTTTAGTTTGTTTTCTCAGCAATGATTTGACCAAATACAGCTCTTAAAACAGGATCATCTAATCGTTTTAATAAATCCATATCAGATGGTGTCGCAATTAGTCTTGATTGAGGAGTTAAAGGCTTTTTCATCGTGGTATTAGCTTTGGTTGCCCAGGCATCAATCAGCAGACGAAAGTGTTCACCTGTTTTATTACGAATACTTACTTCACCAACTTAAGCACAGAAGGATTTGATCTTCTACACTTAACTTAGATAGTCTACCTTTAGCAGGTACAAGCATTTTTAGCTGTTCAGCCATTAAATCAAAGGTTGACCATGAGATGCCTGTATATCGCTTAAACTGTGTTTCAGAAAGCTTCTTTGAGTCGATGTATTTCATTCGCAAATTATGCATGAATATTTAAAATTATTCGGTACAAATAGTCAGCAAGGGATAGATCTTTTTTTGATTTATAAAAGAGATCTATTGAAGAAAAGAAATTAAAGAAAGACTACATTTTTGAAATGACACTAAGTGACTTTGAGAACTCTTTAATGGACTTAGCTAGGCTTATTAGAAATACAATTATGTATTTATCGCTGGCTATACATTTTGAAGAGCAGCTCAAAAAAGATTCGAATGTTGCCTTGACTTTAGAGAAGTCGCTGCCCCTCAAAAAATAAAATTTTCTAATTCCCCCGATAGGTTGAATAACCATATGAACTTAATAACAACGGAATATGGTAATGATCTAAACTACCATCAATCACAAAAACCACTGGCACTTCAGGGAAGAAAGTACGTTTGTTATTTGCTTTAAACCAGTCGCCAGTTTTAAAAGTTACTCTGTAAACACCTTTTTGAAGATCTGTTTCGGCTGGATATAGACCCTTGATACGACCATTTTCATCCGTTTTAGCTTCGTTGAGCTTTATCCATTTTTCACCCTGCTGCGCTTCAAGGGTAACTGCAATATTTGAGGATGGAAGACCAGTTTCTTGATTAAGCACATGAACACTTAAAGGATTTGCCAAAGTGAATGTTGAAAATGCAAAACCTGAAATAGCAAGCGTAAATTTTTTCATAAGTATCAACTCACAGTAAGCAAATAATCAAAAAAGTGTACTTAAAATGAGAGATTATTTAAGTTAATTTATGTATAAAAAAAGGATGCAACCGCATCCTTTTTACTTTTTTATACAATAGCTTGAGCTTAGCGTGCGCGTCCACGTGGAGCTTTTGTATTTGGGCGAGTAGTACCATTGGTCTTACGACGTGGTTTCTCATGTTCTTCCATTTGCCAAATACGTTTAGTACCCGATTTTTTCTTAGTACCATCTTTATTGACTTTCTTATTAATCGGCTTGCCACCTGTGCCGCCTGGTTTCTTCACATAAGAGCGTGAGCGGTATGGTTCTTCTGCAGGAACATTTTGAAAGTCAGGATAAAGTAATGGTTCAATTTCTCTAGTTTCGCCAGATTCAAGACCCATCTGTACTAAGTCTATTGATCCAATTTTAGTGCGAATAAGACGTAAAGTTGGGAAACCTACTGCTGCAGTCATACGTCGAACTTGGCGGTTACGACCTTCGCAAATCGAAATTTCAACCCAAGAAGTAGGTACAGAAGCACGGAAACGAACAGGAGGATCACGATCCCATAACCACTCAGGCTGTTCAACTTTTACGGCTTTTGCAGGTAGAGTCATACCGTCTTTAAGTTCTACACCTTTACGAAGCTGTTCTAAAGCCTCTTCAGTCACATCACCATCAACTTGAACCAAATAAGTTTTAAATTTCTTATTGGCAGGGTTGGTAATGTACTGATTTAAACCACCATGGTCGGTCAAAAACACCAGACCTTCAGAGTCCATGTCTAGACGTCCAGCAAGACGTAAAGTCGGATCGTCAACGAAATCAGACATTGTCATATGTGCTTCGTCTTTACGAAACTGTGAGAGAACGCCATAAGGTTTATTGAGAATGACGATTTTCATATAAAAACTTCAATAATGTGCAAATAGTGAAAGGTCTGACTTATCAAGAATTTATGAATATCCTGAATTGATCTGAGGATTCGATCATTGAAGTCAAACAAAATAAATCGGGGAATTGGTGACTATTATGCGTGATTCAAAAAAGAAAGTATCGTATTGATCAAAAAAAATATGTAATTCTGACGATTTAATCGGTATAAGCAGGCTTTTATTGGTTTCTAACAAGTGCTTTTAATTTAAACAATACAATGCAAACGTCGATCAGACGCTAAAATTTAACTCAATTTAAGATGTTAGGTTGTATATGAAAAAAAGGATTATCGGATCACTCATTGCAATCAGTTGGATGCTTACTGCTTGTCAGCCCCCAAATTCAGGCGCAACAGCAGGAATACAATATCCATATTTATACTGGAAACTTCAACAGCAAGCGTTGACAGAGCCGTTGGCGATACCCGTTGAAGGAGTCAAAGTAACTCAAATAGCAGATACTTGGGGGGCAGCACGTTCAAATGGTCGTACACATCAAGGAATTGATATTTTTGCCAAACGAGGTACGCCTGTATTGAGTACAACACAAGGTATTGTAAGTCGTATCGGCACAAATAGTTTGGGAGGTAAAGTCATCTGGGTGGTAGGACCTCAGTTAAGTCGCCATTACTATGCACATTTAGATGAATATGCAGCACACATCCAAGAAGGTGACTGGGTTGAAGTCGGTGAAGTATTAGGATATGTGGGAAATACTGGCAATGCGATCAATACACCTCCACATTTACATTATGGGATTTATTTAACGAGTGGTGCTACAAATCCATATCCATATTTAAAACCAGATTTAAAACCAGAGGAATAAGTCTCGTTAATACAAGTAAACAAATGAGAGAGCCTTGTAAGCCTCGTAACATATATCAATTTTAATCCTCTGAAATTTAAATAGCTTACACAATGGAAGTTACGATGCAGTATTTTGATACAGCTCTATGCTCGCAGTTTCGTGCAAAAGGTTTATGGTTATTTGTACTGGTCTAATTCAAGTAAAAAAGAATTTAAGATCCGTATCAAAAAACTGATAATCATGGAGATATGAAATGAGTAATCAATACAATCAAGATCAAAATGAGCAACAGCAACAAAATCACCAACAACGTCAACAAGGTCAACAGCCACATCAACAACAACCGAATCAGCAGCAACAGCAACAAGATCAACAGCAGCAGAATCAGCAACAGTCCCGTCAACAATCACAACAGCAATCTGATTTAGATCAACAAAATCGTTAATCCATTAATCATGAATTGAATGGGAATTTAGGGATGAATCCCCATTCTTGTCAGTAAATTCAAGCATTAACAATTTAAAGTGAATGACACGAGGAAGATAAGATATGGCGAATAAGTCCAAGTTAAAAATTAAAGATTTAAAAGATCAAATTAAATCGAGACTTAAGAAAATTTCTAAACATGAATCTAAGTTAAAAGATTTAAAGAAAGCGCTCAAAAAGCGTAAATAGCAAAAGACCCTCATGTGAGGGTTTTTTTATGGAAGATCATTAGAAATATACAGTTTATGAACGAATCTTTGTGAAGCAATAATTTATAGTCAAGATTGAAATTAATCTATGATTTGAAATGATAAAAGATTATTATTCTCAATTAGAAGTTTGGAAATATTAGGGTGTTTTTATGAAAATGTATCAAGTTGATGCCTTTACTACAGCGTTGTTTAAGGGGAATCCTGCAGCTGTAGTGGTCAGTGAAGAATGGCTTGATACATCACTCATGCAAAATATTGCATTTGAAAATAATTTGGCTGAAACGGCTTTTGTTAAAATTATTGATGATGAAAATTATGAAATTCGTTGGTTTACACCTAAAGTTGAAGTCGATTTTTGTGGTCATGCCACTTTAGCGAGCAGTTATGTACTTTTTAATGAGTATACTCAAGCGAAACACATTAAATTTCATGTTAAAGATTTAGGAATTTTTACCATCACCCGACAAGACGATGGAAAAATCACAATGAATTTCCCAGTTCGAATCCCTCATTTAACTGAAGAGTTTCCTGAATTATTAAAAGAAGTGGTTGATCGTCCGATCAAGGAAATTTATCTAAATCAACAGGCTTATATTTTAGTCTTGGAAAGTGAACAAGATGTGCTTGATGCCAAACCTAATTTTGCCAATATTAATGCGATTGCTGAAGCATATGAGGTTAGTACTTGTATTACAGCATCCGATCATCCCGATATTGCTATAACTGCAGCATCAGAACAATATGATTATGTGGCACGTTATTTTGCACCACATAAAGGCATCAATGAAGATCCTGTAACAGGTTCTATGCATACAGGATTAGCACCCTTGTGGGCTGAGAAATTGAATAAAACAGAACTTATTGCTTTTCAAAGCTCAGAACGAGGTGGCGTGTTGTATTGCCAACTTAAAGAGAATCAAAGAATTGAAATTTCTGGCTATGCCAAACTTTATATGAAAGCTGAAATTTACCTTTAAAGCATAAACCCTATTGATCACACCCTTAGCAGTCGTGTGATCAATTTTTTTATATCAATAATTGGAAGAACAATGCTAACTCGTTTTAAAAAACTTTCACTTACTTTAATGATCGTTGCGGTCAGTTCTAGCGGTTTAGCACAACCTATTTTGGTCAAGACTGAACAAAATATTGAAGAATACAAACTAGAAAATGGTTTACGGGTAATTTTGGCACCAATACCTAAAGAAAATAAAATTTTTATGAATATGGTGTATTTAACTGGAGCTTTGAATGACCCACAAGGTAAAGGTGGTTTAGCACACTTACTTGAGCATCTCGCGTTCAAAGGCACAGAAAATGTAAAAGGAGATGAGTTTCAACGTCGTCTAGATCAGCATACGCTCATGAGTAATGCGATGACTGACTACTATTCTACCCAGTATATGAGTGTCATCCGTCCAGAAAAAAAAGCCATTGATGAAATGTTGTATCTGGAGGCAGAGCGAATGGATAAGCTCGTACTTCAGGAAAAATTTGTTCCGTCAGAAATCGCAATCGTAAAACGAGAGCGTGAGGTTAGAATGGATCAACCTTTTTCAGTATTGATGGATCAAATTTGGAAATCTGCTTACGGAAACCAGTATCTAGGTCGTCTACCGATTGGTGATTTAACTGAGCTTCAGTCAATCAACATGAAGGAACTGAATCAATTTTACCGACAATGGTATACACCGAATAATGCAGTTCTAGTGATTGCAGGTAAATTTAATAAAGCGGATATCCTGAAAGCAGTGGATAAAAATTTTAATCAAATTCCTGCGCGTCAAATTCCTGAGCCAACCCAAGTTCCAATGCTTGATTCGACCAAGATTAAAGAGCGTCAATTTGTCGTGAAAAAGGGAAGTGATTTAGGCAAATACAATATTTATCTCAATGGCGCCCAGCAAAAAACACAAACTGCACTCGCTTTAGCACCTTATTTATTTACAATGCAACCTAGTGGTCATTTGTACAAAGATATCGTGGAAACAGGTACAGCTACACAGGTTCAATCGACGACATGGTTAACACCAGATTTTAATCTTGTTTTTATGGGCGCAGTGTATGCTCCTAATCACGACGAGAAAAAAGTTGCCCTGTCTCTAGAGAAAGGAATTGAGAAAAAGCATCAATTTAATGAAACAGAATTAAATCGTGTCAAAAACATGATTAAAAATAGTCAAGAGAGCATGATGACCAATGCCTCTTCTGTGGGTGGTTTCATTAGTGATTATGTGGTTTCATCCAATGGGGATTGGACAAAATATTTTAAAGATCAAGCAGAGATGCAAAGTTTAAATGTCGATCAGGTTAATCAGGCAATAAATCAATTCTTGGTTGCTGAGCATCGCATTTCGGGCGACATACAACCTACGCCTGAGGATCAAAAAAAGGCACTCGAGCTAGACGCTCATGAGCAAGAATCAAAAACTTTAGATCAAGTGACAGCTCAAGAAGAGCCTTTAAAAGACCCAGCTGTGTATAAAGCTGAAGTGGCTGAGCACTTAAAAAATTCCAAACAGTATGTTGAAAAGTTAGAGAAAAAAATCAAGCGTGGTACTTTGAAAAATGGGATGCAGTATGCACTATTCCCAACGTCAACACGCGATGACAAAACTTACGCATCGATATCTTTAAATTTTGGGACAGCACAATCACTCAAGCATCAAGGTGAAGCACTAGGCTTTATGTCTTATTTGCTATTGAGAGCATCTGAGCAGTATAGCCTGCAAGATATTGCAGACAAATCAATCGAGGCGGGTGGTCGAGCATCTGCTTCAGCTGTTGATAATGGTATTGTGATTAACGTATCTGCGAAGAAAGAAAAATTTCCAGAATTCTTCAAGTTTATTGTCGACGTTATGAATAATCCGAAATTTGAGCAAAGTCAGTTTGACCTCATCAAATCACAAACATTATCGTCATTAAATCGACCATATACAGAGCCTGAAACTGTTGCGGGACTGACTATCGCTAGAATCGTAGAGCGATATGAACCAGGTGATTTGCGATATCATTTTGAACCTGAGCTAGCAAAGCAGCAAATTGAAACCATCACCAATGATCAAATTAAAGCTTTATACCAAAAGTATTTTACAACTCAAAATGGTCAAATATCGGTGACTGGTGATTTTGATGACAAAGCCATTCTGAAATACTTGAATTCATCTTTAGGTCAGTCTAAGACAAAAGAACCATACCAACGTTTGCAGGGCAGTCATATAGATTATCCTGCTCAAAAAGTTCATGCGCTGGCTGAACAGCGTCAATTTGGTAATTATCAAGCGGTTATTGCCATTCCCGTGGGTAATAATCATCCTGATGCAGAAGCATTATATGTGTTGAGCCATATTCTAGGCGAGTCACAATTATCATCACGCCTTGCCATGGAGTTACGTGAAAAAAATGCGTTGGTTTACAGCTTTGGAAGTAGTTTGAGTTTAGATAATTTTATCAATGCTGGTGCTCTAGGTGTAAGTGCTAATTATGCAGCTGGAAAATCAGCTCAAGTTTCTCAAGGTGTGCATAAAGTATTCACTGACTTATTAAAGAATGGTGTGACGGAGCAAGAGCTTGAAGCGGCTAAAGCCAATATTATGAAGCAGCGTGTCACCAATTTAGAGGATGAGCGCCGTATTCATCGTGGATTGAACAGTCAGCTTGAGCAAAATAAAACACAGCTTTCAAGACTAGAACGAGATCAGGCATTTGCAAAACTGACGAAGAAAGATATAGATGCAGTGATCAAAAAATATATTAAGCCTGAGTTTTTGGTTGAAGTTATGGCAGATCAGTATGGTAAACCACAACCTGAAATGATTTCAAAGCCTAAAACTTAGAACCACAATGTACGATTCAAAAAGGCTCATTCGATCGTGAATGAGCCTTTTTTTTTAAAGCTTATAAAATTGCTGCGCATTTTTACAAAATATCTGTTCAACAACATCTGAATTATAGGCAGCGACAATGTCGCTAAAGGCATCAATGATATTTGTAAGTGATGTGCTCACTTTATCCATCGGAAAGTTGGATGCAAACATGACACGATAAGGCCCAAAACATTGTAAAGCATGAATAATCATAGGAGAGACCAATTCAATGATTTGTTGTTTAGATGCTAGTGTTCGTCGTGTATGAAATTGATGACCTAAAACTGGCATGAAGAGTCCAGACATTTTTGTATATACATTCGGACATTGAGCTAATTCTGCAAGATCTTCTTTCCAGTGGAAATAGATATTGTCTCGCGCAGTTTGGGTAATTCCTGTGTGTTTACCTACTGGGCCGAATAAACCTGCTGGTGTGCCCAAATGGTCTAATACAATCGAAGTCTCAGGAAAACGTTTTGCCAAAGCAATAACATCTTTAAGCTGGCTAGAATAAACCCAAGCATCGAAGCTTAAATTGTACTGGGCTAAGGCTTCAAAACCTTTTAAAAATTTTCGATCAGTGTAGAGATGGGGATCATCGTTCCAAGCATGAATTCCGGGATCTTCATGATGTGCAGCCATTTTTCGAATACCACGAAAATGCGGAGATGCCTTTTTATGCATTTTAAGAATTTTTTTGAAATTGCTTTCGCGAGGATCAGCTGTTGCAACGATTCCAGCCAATTTGATGTTTTCTTGAGAAAAAGGAAGCTGCTGAATAAATTGCGTTTCTTCTACAACGCCAGTCCCTTTTTGATGATGCCAGCTGGCTTCGACATGTACAACACGGCTCACAGTATAATGTCCAATGTCTTTGTGGTAATCCGCTGGTAAATAGGGTGCTATGATGTAATCTGTAAGTCCTACTGTCTCTATTAAATCTTTAGGTTTTACGAGACGAACGACTTTATCCAATATTTTTGGATATTTTCCAAAAAGCTTAACAGCTAAAGCGGCAGCATGCGGTGTGTGATAAGGATCCCATTGATGGATATGTGCATCGACGATGGGAAAGTTGAGTTGATTCATCGCTATCCTTAGTTGAGTCATCAATAAGAATAACATACGAGAAATTGATCAATTTTTGAATTGCATTTTCGTTTGAATATTAGAGTTTAAGCATTAAAAAAGCCCCCTAAAGGAGGCTCAATGCACACAAGGCAAATCTATTTAATGATCGTGGTCATGTTTATTTGCATGAAACTCTTCATTACGACGGAAGCGAAGATAGTTTTCAAACTGCTCGCAGTATTCGTCATAATTATCTTCAAGCATCATATGAAACTGTTGCATGATATAAGACATCACTTGTTCTTTAGCATTACGCATTTCATTGCCATCTTTAAAGTTATTGGCAGCAACCCATGTGTTAAAACGAGCAGTACCAAATAGCATCGCAGCACTGACTTGACCACGAGCATCGGCTGGTTTAACAGTAGAACCTTTTTCAACACGGCAAAATTCATTGGCTTGCTTAATAAATTCATCAGCACGTTCGAAGAAAATCGCATTCAATGCTTCTTCTTCAGTGACATCAGTCGCTTGAATCTTTTGAACCATGAATTGTTCCTAATAAATAACTTAATTCAAGCACTATTATAGGCAAAGGCTTGCATAAACTAAACCTTTCACTTAATCTAAAAATAGCCTAAGTAATTTTTATGAGCTTTTCTATGCAAGATGCTATCGCAGTTCAAAGTTTAAAAAGTGATATTGCGTTACTGAGACAGAATATTTGGCCACCTGTTGATCTTGCGAATGTCGAAGGTCTACCCATTTATTATGGAAGCAAAGAGCAAGTTGCTGCATATTACCAGCAATGGACAGGTTTAATTGAAAGGGCACAAGATTTATTTCAACCTTTTATGGAAGACGAGGTTTTAGATGCCATTCATTTACCGAGTCATCTAAATTTACCGCTGTTTTATTTTCATGTAGATCGAATTCGCATTAATAAAACACGTGCAAAGGAATCAAAGACTTTTCGTGGTATTGCCAGTGTATTAGAGAAATGTGGGCAGTTTGAACCTGAACAAGTCTTAGCAATGAGTCGCTGGTTGGATCATGATGACACTGCTGCATTAGTTGCGCATCGCGAATTTATAGATTTAAGAACTTATGTATTTCAGCATGGGCAAAGTGAATATACGAGAACACGATTTTATGTAAATGGTATTGTCTTAAGTGTTGAGCCTCATTTCGAGTTGGTTGATGCTCGCGATAAACCACGTAAGCAACGAAATGACTCATATAGCGATCCATTGGCGGATAACAACACGTGGCGTATTTATGGAAAATATCGTTAGTTGAGCTGATTGAGCTTAGTTTTTAGACATTAGAATCAATGATTAGCTACTTTATAAGTACAAAGCTTCTACGATCAATATCCAAACCTATTGATAAGTATTGTTTAAAATAGTCATCACAAAAAATAACTAATTTAAAGAATGATGACTGAAAAGATTAAACAATTTAAAAAGGCGTTGATGTTATTCCGTCAACATGATGAAAATGGATTAAGTGTATTCTTCGTTTTAGCCATACTTCAAATTTTAATTATTGGTACGAGTGTTGGTTTACCGTATTTGTTTAAGCTGCTGATTGACCAGACCAGTGAGCCTGATCATTACTATTCGATTCAAGACTTTTTTCAAATTCATCTGCTCTATTTATTCGCTGTTGCTTATGCATTCGCTTGGTTTATCAATGAGGGGATGAAGAATGTAAATAATTTTGCCATGTCTATGATGAACAGAAATGTTGATGCATCTATGCTTAAAGCTGGAGTATTTAATTTTCTTGATTTGAAATTAAAAGATCAACGACAACAAGATATCGGTGTATTTAATTCAAATCTAATTCGTGGCAGTGAAGCACTTGGCACAATTATTTTTACTATATTTTTTGTCATCGTACCTACGGTATTTAAAATCTTAGGTATGGTGTATGTGCTCGGAAATACGATCAATCTTGAATTTGGTGTGTATTTTTTCGTATTCTCAGCTTGTACAGTTGCTTTATCGCTCATCATTACCTTTAAGACACAAGATATCTTTACGATTATGTATGGTGCTCGAAATCAACTGAATCAATTTGTGATTGAAAAACTACAACAAAGTTATGATATCAAACTCAGTCATTCGAAATATTACGAATTTGAAGAGTTTAGCCGCAGAATCGATGACTATAAAATAAAGACTCAGGATACCTATAAAAAACTTCAGTATCTCATGATATATCAACTGTTATTTGTGTCATTTTTTCTTTTGGTATTCATGATTTTATCAGTCTATATGTTTGAATATCAAAGTTTTAGTTCGGGTGATTTTGTTTTAGTCAGTACCTATATTATAGGTTTAACCATTCCTTTAATGATGATGTCTCAAAATATCATTCATTTGAAAGGTCATATTGTGGCTATTGATCAGTACCTAGAATATTTTGAATTGGAACATGAGTCATTCGGTACGAATGATCTAACAGCTGAGGAACAAAAAGAAAGTGCGGTGGCATATTCATTTCAAAATGTGACATTTGATCTAGGTCAGCAGACGATTGAAAATTTTAATTTAGACATTGTGTGTGGAAAAATATATTTAATTCAAGGTCGAACAGGTATTGGAAAATCAAGTTTCCTTAATTATTTGGTGGGAATTGAAAAGATCAAATCTGGGCGACTATTCTTTAGAAATTTAGAGATCACTTCAGTATTTTCAGAAAAGATATTTGATCAGATTGCTGTGGTCAGCCAAACTCCGATCGTTTATTCAAGCTCATTAAGACAAAATTTGATTCAAAATACTGAGATCAAATATTCTGATGACGAGCTTAAACATTGGCTAAAAGAGTTTGATTTACTTCATTTGCTGGAGAAAAATAAAATTGAGTTAGACGATGATATTCAAGAAATTTATAAAAATTTTTCTGGTGGTGAAAAACAACGATTGAACATCATTCGTGCATTACTAAAACAACCAAAGCTTCTGATCTTAGATGAACCTACAGCAGCCTTAGATGAGAAAACAAGTTCGAAAATTTTAAAAATTATTCAAGAGCGAGTTGAAACGGTCATTATGATTTCTCATGAACGTATGGCGACAGAAATTGCTGATGAAATTATTGATTTCAACATCATTTTAAATTCTAACAATGAGGATTAAATGATGATTGTTCTGGCATGAATATCATTCAAAAAAAAGCGATTTTTAAAAATATGTATTTATTTGATTAAATTTAGTCTTGGGCAACGATTCATGTACTTGATGATAGGTTTTGATGTCAGTTAAATATTTTTTAGCATGAGCTGAATGATGTTTATGCTATGAAATATTTATGATAATACAAAATCTACAGCTGCTTGCGCATGAATAGAAGTTGTATCAAATAGAGGTACTGAGAATTTTAGATCTCCTATCAGCATACAAATCTCAGTGCATCCTAAAATGATTCCTTCAGCGCCAGAAGATATTAATTCTTCGACAATATGAATATATTTCTTTTGCGAAGCTTCGCTAATCATGCCTAAACATAATTCGTTGTAAATAATATCATGAACAATTTTTCTACTCGCTTTATTAGGTGTTATTACTTTAAGTCCTTTTTCCTCCAATCTGCTTTTATAAAAATCTTGTTCCATCGTAAATGCAGTACCAAGCAGCCCAATTTTTGTAATTTTCTGGCTCATGATTTCCATGGCTGTCGCATCTGCTATATGTATAAATGGTATGTTGGTTGATTCCTCAATATAAGTTGCTACTTTGTGCATTGTATTTGTACAAAGTACTATGCCATCTGCACCTGCTTTTTCTAACTGTATGGCTTGATCTCGTAAATAGATTCCTGCATCTTCCCATAATCCTTTGCGTTGTAACTCCTCAATTTCAGCGAAATCAACGCTAATAAGAATAACCTTAGCAAAGTGTAACTTGCCAAGTTTCTTTTGAACCATCTTATTGATTTGTTGATAGTACAAATCAGTCGACTCCCAACTCATTCCACCTAATAAACCAATTGTCTTCAAGTTCGCACCTTTAAAAATTAAATATTTAATTTATCAATATAATGAAAATTATCGAGTATGAAATTGCTACTTTTTTAAATAATGACTTAATCAAAGTGAGAAAAGTTCAGCTTTTGATGTGTATTTAGGGATGAATGTATATAAGTTTAGCAGCAGAATTTACCAATCTTATGGTTGAGTAAGCTTCTCATCGGAAGAATTCACATTAACCCCAAACTTAGATGCCATAAATAGAGGAAAATTATTGTATTGCTGAACAATCCATGTATAGAGCATTCTAGTTAAAAATCTTGTAGGTTATCAATCAAAAGGCTCATTCATGAGCCTTTTGATGAGTGATTTGAAAGATTAAAAAATCTATTGATCATAGGAGTTTTTTTAAATTAAACCAGCGTGTCTACAACACCTTTTAATACACCTAATCCTAGTGAATCAATTGTTCCATTAAGTGTTTCATTTAAGCCAGTGCCAATTTTCACTAAAGGATCTTTTAATCCTACAAGAGAGCCGACAGTACCAAGCAAATTAGTCACTAAACCTGCACCAGATACTGCTTCAATTTCATCTAATGTAAGTTCTTTTAAAGTTGTTGGATTTGAATTATTCATTGTATTCACCATTCATGTTTGATTTTATTTTCAAGTAAATCGAATAACTAGCGTTAAACGATAGACTCATCATAATGAATGCATTTTGCATGCCAACTAATAAATAATGATAAATATATAATTTAGGTATAATTAACAATATGGAGGATTAATTAACGGATTTTTCATGAAAAAAATTCATCATTTTTGTGCAAATGTCACCAGATTAGCGCATAGCTCGATTTGAATGATGGTTGAGAATTGAGTGCGTTAATTTCTTAAATTGATTTCACTCAACGAAATGAGTTTATATTTCATAGAATTATTTAAGAATTGAGCGTAAAAAATTACACTCAACTCAACTCAACTCAACTCAACTCAACTCAACTCAACTCAACTCAACTCAACTAATTGATGTACATTGCTGAGCTTTAGGATTATTTAATCCTCGACTATGTGTGAATACAGCAATTACAGCTAAAGAGATAAAAATCAATACACTGTAAATTAAGGTGCTGGTATTGAAGTGATCTACCATAAAACCACCAAATAATGCGCCTGCTGCAATCATGATTTGGAACATACTGACAAAAAGAGGCATCCCTTTTTCAACCGCATGTGGCGCATGTAAAAACATCCAAATATTGGCTGTCGTAGGAAAGGCACCAAAAGCAAAACCCCATAATGCAGTAAGAATATATGCACCAGGTAAGAATTTGGCATAAACAGGGAATGTAAGGAATACGATTGCTAAACACAATGCAACAGCAAAAAGCGTATAGCGGACATTGATATTGCTGCTATAACCAGAGAATGCATTGCCTAAGAAGCCTGCTGCTCCATAAATAAGAAGTAATGAACTGATGGTTGAACCATCAAATCCTGCTTCATTTTTATAGAATGGCGCCAAGTAACTGTACGTTGAAAAATGCGCTAATCCGATAAATAAAACAATGATTAACCCTTTACGAGCTTTGGGATCTCGAAACAATGCGGGTAGATCACTATATTGAATAGCTGAAGTCGGCGGTAATTTCGGTAGGAATTTAATCTCAAATAACAGAATAATGGCACCAATCACTGAGGTGATCATAAAAGCATTACGCCAACCGTAAATTTCACTTAGCCATGTTCCAACCGGAACACCCAGCACAGTTGCCAGAGTCACGCCAGCCATGACGATAGCTGTTGCTTTGGCGATGGGTAGGTGAGGAGGTGCAACACGACCACTTAAGGCGATTGCAGTTGCCCAGAATCCGCCTATCGCGATACCCAAGAAAAAGCGACTCAATAGAATCCAAGTGAAACTTTCTGAATAGCTCGTAATGAAATTTGCAATGACCATGACCGCTGTGAGTGCGATTAATAAATAACGTCGATCAAGTTGCTTCACCCAGACCGAGATAAGCGGTGCTGCGAAAGCACCCATCACGCCTGGAAGGGTAATGAACAGGCCAGCAGTACCGACTGAAATGTTGAGATCTAGTGCGATTGCATTGAGCACACCAATAGGGAGAAACTCACTGGTCACTAATATAAAAGCGGTGATAGAAAGTGTAATAACAGCAAACCAATTTCCTTGATTTTTTGTAGGAGATGGAGAATTAACAGCGGTTTCAGTCAGATGAGATTCAGATTTCATTGACCAACGCTCCTTGAAAATAATTTCATAATGATTGTTATAAAAATAAAATATTTGAATTTAAGATCTGGGTCAATTAATTTATTAATGATCATTATAAAATTAATTGGGTTGAATATGCAGGAAAGTTCAAAGCCAATAAATCAAATGGATAGTGCCAATTCAATATCTAAGGGGCGTGGACGTCCTAAGTGTTTTAATGAAGAACAAGCACTTGAAAAAGCCATGACACTATTTTGGAAATACGGTTATGAAGCCACTTCAATGAGTGATTTAACATTCGCCATGGGAATCACTGCACCTAGTCTTTATAGTACGTATGGTGATAAATCTGAGCTCTTTAATCGTTGCATTGACTATTATCTCAGGCACGAATCATGCTCGATGGAAATGATTTTTAAACAGGCACATTCCATAAAATTAGCAATGGAACTCTATTTGATTGAAAATCTAAAACGACTGGTGCAGAAAGACAAACCAAAAGGATGTATGTTGGTCGTGTCGACAATGAACTGTTCGATTCAAAATCAACAAATACAACAATCAATTTCGGAAAAAAGACAGTTATCTAAATCGAATTTACTAGAAAAATTATTAGCTGCCCAAGCCTCAGGTGAAATTAGTGCACAAACTAATATTCAGGCAATGACCGATTATTATATGACGATTTTACAAGGGCTAAGCTTGCAAGCTCGTGATGGAGCAACTTTTGAACAATTGGAAAGCGTTGTACACACGGCGATGCAAACTTGGGATTATTTTTAAGTCAGAACTTCTCATTGACGAAAAGTTCTGACTTGAATTTTATGACTTGATAAATTTTCGACTGACTAGAAATTGTTCAGTCGCTTCCAAAAGTTTTTCAGCGTAAATTTCTTGCTTTGCCGTCAACCAACCTAAGGCGAACCAGTCACTGGCTTCTAATTCTGTTTGCTGTAAGTAGGATGATGAGGAAGACAATACTTGATATTGTTCAGCTGCATAATGTGCATCATTAAGCGCCTTGCCGTATTTTTGTAAATTTTTCACATTAAAAATTTGTGTTAAGACTGGGAAACTGAATTTTAATTCACTTAAATGTATAGCCAATTGGTCAAGACTTTCAAAGTTAGAAGGATCAGCTTCATTCAGACATTCCTGTAAAACTTTATACTGCTGTTGAAGCGTATTTTGAGCATAGGTTTTGAGGTCTTGGGTTTGCACCTTCTTAGAATTGCCTAAACTAAAACTCAAAAGTTCAAGATAGTGTTGAACGTTTTGGGTAGATTTGACTAAGTTATTTAATTTTTCTCGGGCGTAGAGCACATCTTTACTTAGCATTTCAGCAGTTTTAGGGTTTTGCAGAATAGCGCCTAAGGTGTGTTGCATATGCTCATAATGTTTTAGGTTTTCAAAATGACTTTTAAATGCAGATAACTGATGTGCCCATTTATCTGTGCTCTTTGATGTCCAGTCTTTAAAAATAGATAGACTTAAAAACAAATAGTTCAAAGCAATATGTGCTTGTTCGATGTGTTCCTGTTCAGCCACTTCCGCAGAAATCGCAGCAATATTCGGCAGTAAATGTTGCATATGATGACCGATCATCATCCGAATCGTTTTTTCTGCGCTTTCTTTTTTTGCAACGATCCATTCTTTTTCAGTTCGCGCTGGGCTTACAACTAAATTTGAAACCAATAAATTACCAAACTCAGCCTTACTTCGAACGTCTAGCCAAAGTTGATATTTTTTGACCCACTCAAAACTAAACGCTAGTAATGCTTCAACCTTTCCTTGTTTGAGTTCAAACTCTACTTCATGAATCTCATGTTCTCGATCACCTGATCGTACAACGCCAATATCTAGACTCACTTCAATCTCAGCATCCTCGAAGCTAACCACTCGAACTGTACGTTGAATGTCTGTTTCAAACTGCAAGACTAATTGGTCAAAATCACCTTTCAATGCGTCATTTAAGACCTCATAAGCTTCGGAATCATCTGAATAAATAGATAGATCTAAATTCGGTGCAGCCTCAAGATTACCTAAATCATGATTATGTTCGAAACGGTGTAAATGGCTTTTACTTTTCGTCGCTTTTAGGGTTTGAACCCAATTGGTATTTTCAAGACGTTGTCGAATGGCTATCCCATGCTGAGAGAGTAGGCGATCAGGAGTGTCATAGTACTTTGCTTGCATTTGAATGAGTTCAGACTTTTTGGGATCGATTGCTTTTAAAATCGCATTCCGTCGAGCTTCTGGGATCTGAAACTTTAATTCAATTTCAAGCATGTGATTTTCCTAATTGATCAATCATTTTCATAGAAGTAAGACATTTGATTGCCTTTTAATTTAAAGGGGATTGTAACTGATTCAGTTAGAACCACAATCTTGAAAATTCACTTACATTTACTTGAATGAATGATTAATCACAATATTTGTAAGATAAGCTTTTCAAGTGCAATTTTTTGAATTATGGTGGTCAAAAAAAGGACAGGAATAAAAAAATGAATGCTTATGTAGAGCCATCTTCATCGCAAGAAGAAGCTAAACTTCAATTACCCATCAAGAATTACTCAGAATTTTATCGTTTTTATTTGACTGAACACCGCAGCATTATGAGTCGTCGTTTACATGCAGCAGGTAGCTCAATCGGTATTTATTTTTTTACTCAAGCGATTCGTCAGCGTAAAGCTAAATATTTAGTCTACGGATTAGTTTCAGGCTACGCATGCGCGTGGGTGGGGCATTTTGTTTTTGAAAAAAATAAGCCAGCAAGCTTTAAACAACCGTTGTATAGCTTTATTTCAGACTGGAGAATGTTATCGGATATTTTGCGTGGAAACTTGAGTTTGAAAGATCGTAAATTTGATAAAATTGATAGCTAAATTTATATATTTTTTTTAAAAGCTCAGAATATTCTGGGCTTTTTTGTCATGAAAAGTTTTAAGAAAACTACACAAAAATATGATTATATGATAGCTGGAAAGGCCTAAGATCCAATGAATAAATCCAAATTATAAATATTGGGATTAAATAAAAAAATTAACGTATTCAATTGGATGAGTTAACGGTATTATTCTGATAAACCGCATATAATACATATTATGTTAATTTAAATAATACTGAAAAAAGAAGATGAACTATATATAGAACTTTTATTATGAGAGTGGGTATTTTTAATGCGAAACATACTTCTGTTTGATTTGGATCAAACTATTTTGAATAGGAATGAGTCACTTATTCGTTTTATAAGTTGGCAAGTAAATTTTTTCCAATTAGTACCACAAGAACTAAAAGATGTATTTATAAAAAAATTTATTGAATTGGATGATAATGGAAATGTTTGGAAAGATATCGTTTACAGTCAATTAATCAAAGATTTTAATATAAAAAAATTTACTGTTGATGAATTACTTAATTCTTACATTACTGATTTCAATAAATTTTCAATTGGTTTTGATGACGTCCAAAAAGTCATTTCAGATCTTTATCAAAAGGGATATAAGATTGGGTTAGTCTCCAATGGAAAAAGCCCATTTCAGGAACATAATTTTTATGCTTTAGGTCTTACCGAATATTTCTCGACTATCATAGTTTCAGAAGCGATTGGCTTGAGAAAGCCCGATAAAAAAATATTTGCTTACGCTTGTAACCAGTTAAATTGTACACCTTCTGATTGTATTTTTATTGGTGACAATCCTAAAGCTGATATAGAAGGTGCAAAAAATGTTGGTATGAAAACTATTTTTTTTCACCCAAATAAAATACTAAAAAAATCAAATACAGATGAGAGTATTAATCATTATGATGAATTAGAGCGAGCCATCAATGGAATAAATAATGGGGGCTTATGATGAATGATAAAATTAATTTATATGAAAATGTTTTATATAGTTGAATGAGTTAAGAAGATGTATTGATAATATTGGTGCTTCACTCATTTTGATACTATCCGAGCGCTTTAAATAAACAAATAAAAATAGGAAAATTAAAGGCTTAATCTGAGTTACCCTCATTAGATCTCTGAAAGAGAAAACAATCAAATTTTTAATTTTAAAAAACTTTCTGACGAAGCTATTTATGTCCATTAGTTGCCGGCAAGTTTTACGATTGATTATTGATGAAGTTATCAAACATTATGAATTAAGTACTGAATCAAATAATTAAACGCATCTATTTAACATAATTGAGATTATACAAAATTATTGACTGCACTTTAATGGAAGAGGGAATCCCTTAAGCATTTGCTGTGCATGACATGCTAAAAGGTGTTTTCATACTGATTCGTTTATAACTAATGCCAGGTATAGGCTCCTTCGCAGGCAACATATCTCTTTTTTCGCAAATTTCCTTTATGTACTTAAGTGTGTCTTTCGAAGAACTAGATGGAATATATTCAAACGTATTGGAGCCAATTTTTCTTGGATTAAATTTCACAAATTCATTTCAATCAATATCTTTAATACGCTTAGTCAACAATAGAGCCCGTTAATTTCTACATTTTATCAATGTGTTCTTCCAAGGCTTTGTCCTATAATGTTTTAAATTTTTAGTATTTGCCTAGAGTTATTCTTTATGCGCGGTTTGTATTTAATCACCAACGATGATCCTATTGAACTTCTATTAGCAAAGCTTGAAGGAGCGATGGCAACTTATGAAGTTGCAGTACTTCAGTATCGTCGTAAAAACGTTGCGAAAGAAGATCAAGCTTATGAAATTGAATACATGAAGAATATGTGTAATCAATATAAGGTTCCTTTTGTCATCAATGATGATTTAGAGGCTGCAGTCAAATATGGCGTGGGTGTGCATCTTGGTCAAGATGATGGTTCAATCCAAGAGGCTGTAGAACGATTGCCAAAAAATGTCTTAATTGGACGTAGTTGTAATAATTCTATTGAACTTGCCGAACAGGCGATCGCAGACGGCGCAAATTATGTAGCATTTGGCGCAATTTATGCG
>NZ_JFYL01000048.1 GCF_000632455.1 Acinetobacter sp. Ver3 | reverse complement strand
AGCTGAAAATGGTGTAATCAGCCCAACAACTCAAGCTGAATTACAAGCGATCAAAGAAGAATTGAATGCGTTGAAAGGTACAGCACAAGGCTTGGTTGATGCATTACCTGCATCAGCATAAAGATGATCTAGATGCTCGTTTAGATGCTCTGGATACAGCAGTACCGGCAGTGAACGATTTAGATAACAATGGTATTGTCGATGATCTTCAAGAAATAGTACTTCCAGCGGATAACTCAGTTAATTTCATTCCTGAAGTGATTAACCCGACTACTAAATTACCTTCAGCAGAACAACAACTTGAAGATAAAACTGCATTTGCGGTAGCAAGTGTTGGCTTGGGTGCAGTGCTCGAAGCTAATGTTTTAACAGAAGTTCTTCAAAATTCATTAACAGTAGATGTTGCTGATGGGACAGTTCGCAACTTAACATTGAAATCACAATCAGGTGGTGTTTCGATCGTCTCGATGTACGATCTTAAAATTTATCAATTTGATGAAGAAACTGGTCAATACAAAGAGTACATGACTGAGAAACAATGGTTGAAAGCTTATTTACTGGCTGGTGTTTCTGAAGAATTGAACGTGAGCCTTCCTGAAGGTAAATATATTGTATTCTTAACACCTTCTGTTGGGGTAACAGTATTAAGTGGTTATACATTGAAGGTATTGAATGACATTATTCTGGATTATAATGAAGTTGTGTCAGTCGATGGCGAAGCAACTGGTAATGTAATCACAGATGCAGATGCTGTTGATGGTCAGGATGTACTGCCAACTGGTACGATTGTAGAGTCAGTTATGGCTGGTTCTAATGCAGCAATTACGTTGAATAGTAATTCTGAAACCGCGATCGAAGGTAAATTTGGTACGTTATTTATTAATCAAGACGGAAGCTATCGTTACGAGATTAATGAAGACTTTAAAGGCCCATTCGGGCAAGTAGATGAGTTTACCTATTACGTTAAAACAGAACTAGGTAATACAGCTTCTGCGAAGCTTAATATATCGATTGATAATAAAGTTGTTGAGGTAAAACAATCAGAAATCAACGACACTGTTATCATCAATCCACTTCCTGAAATTAAAGATATCACTGGTGAAGTGCCTAAATTAACAAATGTTAAAGTGTTAGATGTAAGTTTGTTAGATCCAGTTATTAAAGCTGGTGCAGTTGATTTATCTTCGTTCATGAATTTCACAGTGAATGAAAATAATGTTCGTGAAATGACTTTCCAAGGCGATGGCGGCGGTGTAAGTTTAACTTCATACTCTTTATTTATTTATAAGTTCAATGCTGATACCAATGAATATGTCCAAGTTCACAGCATAAATAACTGGTACACAGTAATTTTAGGTGGTAAATCTGATGAAGTTACACTTAAATTTACAGAGGGTGACTATTATGCAGTGACTGTTCCAACAGGACTTAGTGTACTTGGTGGATCTGGTCTATATGTTAATAAAGACACACTTTATGATTATTCGACTGTTAAAACAGACAATGATTTTGTCGGTCAAACTTCAGGTCAGATTGAATTAGCTAATGGGTCAGAAATCATTATTGCTGGTAATACTCAGCTTGTTGAAGAAACAGAACTTCAAGGTGTGTATGGTAAATTAATTCTCAATAAGGACGGAACTTACCAATACTTCGTAAATAAACCTAGTGAAGGCACAAGCTTACCATATGGTGAAATCGAGACATTTACTTATGTCATTAAAGATCAGAATGGAAATAGTTCACTCGAAACGTTAACGATTAAAATTGATTTAGCTGTTGCTCAAGATGATTTTGAAGAATCTGAAATTGTAATCCAAAATAAATCAGAAACTATTGTAAATGATACAATTTTAGATATTGGTCTGGCTCAACGTACTATCGATGCTAAATTTGCAATAGCTGAAAACTCAGTCAGTACAGTTGCAATTTCTTTTGAAAGTACTCTATCTTTAACTTCATCACGCAGTATTAGTTACACAGTGAAAAATGCAGCTGGCACTGTAGTTAAGACTGGTGAGTTAAATGCTGTTACTGGAAAAGTATTACAGTTAAATGATCTTCCCGCTGGTGTATATACTGTACAAGCTAATCTTGTTAATCCTGGACTTGCTTATTTCGAGGACTCTACAATCACGTTTAATACAACGTACTTGAATGAATTTACTCCAGTTGCTTTAGAACCAGTTATTGGAAACGTTTCTAATAATGATGACGGTTTAAATTCTATTATTTCTTATACTATTAATGGATTAACGACGTCGACTTATAGTGGTAATCCTAGTGTAACTGTCGAAGGTAAATTTGGTACTCTTGTTTTCAATAATGATGGTAGCTATACGTATACACCATCAGGAAAAGGATTTGGTAAAGAAGAATTTAGCTATACTGTTTCGACAGTTGGTGGAACGACTTCAACAGCTACTTTAAGCTTTGATGTAAACAAATCATTTACAAGTTCGAAATTTAATGACGCATTCACTGGAAGTGATATCGCGGATAAATTAATCTTCAACTTACTTGATGAAGCCGATGCAACGGGTGGAAATGGTTTTGATACGTGGTCAGATTTCGAAGCAGGTGTCGATGTAATTGATGTATCTCAACTATTTGTTGATGCTAATACTTCAACTACATTCTCAACAGATTCGACTGATCAAGTTGCGGATATCTTAAGTAAATATATCACTGTTAAAGATTCTGTAATTTCAATCGATCGCGATGGTGAAGGTACACAATTTGAAGCTACTCAATTGTTGAATATTGGTCCTCAAAATGCAGATCTGACGTTGGAGCAGTTACTTCAAAACGGTCAAATCATTTATTAATTCTTTAAAAATACGCATACTACGGTATGCGTTTTATCAAAAAAGGCGAAATAATGTTTCGCCTTTTTTATGGCAATTTAATCTTTTAATTCAGGAGGGAAACCATCTTCAGTCAAAACTTCAGCGATTTTTTCAAAGCTATATGTTGTACGAATATCTGCAATTTTGTTGGCAACATCTACATTGACGCTTGCATTAGGATCAAGTGACAATACAGATGCAGTGACACCTTTAGCACAACCCGAACAACTAATATTTTCAATAAATAATTTCATAATAACCTCTTGCGTTAGTTAACATCTATCACTGTCACGATTGAATATGTTCAATTTTATTCAGAATACTGCAGTTTGAAGTCGAATCATTAGAGCACATCTGACTCGCAGCCTTTAATTTTAAAATCATTGATTGCATCGAATGAATTTGTTCTGTCAAAAAATGGATATGTTGATCTGTAATTTTTTTCACATCAGCACTTTTTCTGTCAGGATTTTTCCAAAGCTCAACTAAACTTTTGATTTGATCGATCGAAAAACCAAGATCTTTAGCATGTTTAATAAAACTTAAAGTCGAAAGGTCTTGCTCTGTGTAAACACGATAACCGCTAGCGCTTCTGATCGGAACAGAAATGAGATCGATTTTTTCGTAATATCGAATCATTTTAGCAGTTAAGCCTGAACGTCGTGCTAATTCGCCAATATTCATGATCTTTCCTTTGTTTTAAGCTGCTAATTTAATTTCAAAGTTTTGAGTCTTAAGGCATTCGCTAATACAAATACCGAAGAAAGTGCCATTGCGATTGCGGCTAAAACAGGTGAGAGCAGGATACCAGTCAGGGGGTAAAGTACGCCTGCAGCAATCGGAATCAGACAAATATTGTATAAAAAAGCCCAGAACAGATTTTGATGAATATTTCTAATGGTCATTTCGCTTAATTTGATGGCTTTAGATAAGTTATTCAAATTTGATGACATTAAAATAAGGTCAGCCGTTTCAATGGCGACATCTGTACCTGAACCTATCGCAATACCGACTTGAGCTTGCGCAAGTGCTGGAGCATCATTAATCCCATCACCAACAAAAGCAACATTTCCATATCGGGTTTGAAGGGTCTCAACAATGTTTAACTTTTGATGTGGTTTGACCTGTGCATAAACTGCATTGATATTAAGTTGATTCGCCACATATTGCGCTGCATTTTGATGATCGCCAGTAATCAAAGCAATGTGCTTGTCGTTCTTTTTAAGTTGAGTCATAACCTCGTAGGTTTCAGGTCTTAATTGATCCGTGATTAAAATAATTGATGCAAGCTCACCATCGATCGAGACCGCGATGGGTGTTTGAGCTTCATCTAGTAATCTTTGATGGTGGGAGAGTGCATGAGAGATCTTAGCGTTTTCTCGAGTAATAAATTCTACAGATCCAATTTTAATATCCTGATCATCCAATTGTGCTTGAATGCCGAATCCTGAAATACTCTTAAATTCTGAAATTTCGATCATCTTTACATGATGATCGGATGCATATTGAACAATCGCTTTAGCAATTGGGTGCTCGGAATGATATTCAACGGATGCAACAGTTTGTAGAACCTGTTGATGTGTAAATGGTGCGAAAATCTCGATATGACTAATCGCAGGTTGCCCTATTGTTAATGTTCCAGTTTTATCAAATGCAAATGTTGAAATTTCTCGAAGTTTTTGAAGTGAAGTCGCATTTTTAAATAAAATTCCGTGTTCAGCAGCACGTCCCGTCGCAACCATTATCGACATCGGGGTTGCAAGTCCCATCGCACAAGGGCATGCAATAATCAAAACAGAAACGGCATTAATCAACGCATAGCTGAGATTAGGTTCAGGTCCAATCACTAGCCACGCGATGAAAGTAATCATCGAAATCAAGAGGATAACTGGAACAAACCATAAGGTGACTTTATCGACTAAAGATTGTATGGGGAGCTTTTGTGTCTGAGCATTTTCAACCAACTGAATAATTGAAGATAAAATGCTACTTTCAGAAGAATGTTTGGTTTTAATGACAAGAAATCCATTTTGATTGAGGGTTCCACCAACAACTTCTGAACCCATCAATTTGTGGATTGGAAAAGATTCTCCACTGATCATTGACTCATCTACAAAGCCTTCACCTGAAATAACCACGCCATCTACAGGAATTTTTTCACCAGGCCGAACTTCAACCTGCATACCGATTGTAATTTTATCAATCGATATATCTTTAGTCTGGAGGTCAGATACTCTAACTCGCGCTGTTTTAGGTTGTAAGCCAATCAGATGTTGAATCGCTGCAGAAGTTCGACCTTTAGCTCGTGCTTCTAGATATTTGCCTAACAAAATAAATGTAATAATGAGTGTTGCAGGCTCGTAATAGACATGTACTGACTGTTGTGGCAATAAACTTGGAAAGAACGTAGCAACAATAGAATATAAATAGGCAGCTCCTGATCCTAAACTCACCAAAGAATTCATGTCAGGATGTAAATTTATCAGTGACTTGATACCTTGTGTGAAAAAATGCCGTCCAGGTATAAAAATAACTAAAGTCGCAAGAATAAATTGGAATAACCAACTCTGATTCTGACTGATGTAAGTACCTATAAAATGATGAAATGAAGGCAAGAGGTGCGAGCCCATTTCAATGATAAATATAGGTAAACTGAGTACAAGTGCGATAATAAAATGCTTGAGAATTTTTTTTGATTCAAGTTCGCGATTTGGAAGTGCTGTGATCGTTTGCTGTTCAAGTACAGCTTCAAACCCTGATCTTTCAATACGCTCAATAACTTGATCAACAGGAACTTGATAAAGTAGATCAATGCTTGCTATCTCAGTTGCCAAACTTACTTGTGCTGCTAATACACCTGGTATTTTTAATAAAGAACGTTCAACTCGGCTCACACATGCAGCACAAGTCATGCCTAAAATTTTTAATTTTATTGTTGCCCATTTTTTAGTGTTAAAACCTGTTTTATTTACGGCTTGAATGATTTGTTGATCTTGTACATCTGTTGTTAACTCAATTTGTGCTATTTCAGTGGCGAGGTTTACGCTGGCATCTTGAATACCTTCGACTTTTTTTAATGAGTTTTCAACTCGGCTTACACAAGCAGCACAGGTCATTCCTTCAATTTTGATTTGAATAGATTTAGTTGAAGTAGATGACATACTTAACTCCATATGCTGATTGAAATAAGGTCATGATCATTCTAAACCTTCCCATTATGGTAAGGTCAATAAGATTTGTTTCTTGTTTCATCATTACTGATTGGAATCCAAATTAGGCGTATGTTCTTTCCTCACTTAAATTAAAAACAATATTCCAAAAATCCATTTAAATTGAATAAATTTTCTTAAATAAAAAATCATCAAAACAAATCAGAATAAAAAATAACCAACAAAAAGAATTATCGATATGATCTAAAGCATTCAATTTAATTGATTAACAATCTTCAAAATTTCAGATATTTATAAAAAATGGGTAATGATATGAATGATAAATTAAGTTTTGGTTTATTCGCGATTTTATTGAGTACCGTGGCATTAAGTTCTAATGCGCACAGCGCAGATTATAAATGGAAGATAAGAGGTGCGATTAGCAATATTGATCCCACATCTTCTCCAGGTAGTATTTTTAATCAAACAGCACCCGTCACAATAGATGATGCTTGGGGAGTCACTGGCACGATCTCTTATTTTTATACACCAAATATTGCATTTGATGTATTAGTCGGTTTGCCACCAGAGCATAAAATTAATGTTGCTGGTAATGAAGTCGCAAAAACAAAACATTTACCTCCAATTTTCAGTGTGCAATATCACTTCTTACCCAATGAAAAGTTACAACCTTATGTGGGTCTGGGCTTAAATTACACCTATTTTTTTAATGACCGATTATATAGTGGTGATAAGTTCGATCTCTCAGATTCTTTTGGTTGGGCTGGTCAAATAGGCGTAGATTACCAATTGAACCCTCAATGGAGTGTTGGTACTGATATCCGATATGCGGATATCAAAACTGATGTAAAAGTAAATGGAGAAAAGGTAGGAAGTGTGGATGTAGATCCAACGGTGTATAGTTTAAATATCGGATATAGATTCTAAATATTAGGGTTTAAAAAAGGAGTCATTGATAAGACTCCTTTTTTATAAATATCAACAACAACCTTCAATTAGCCATTGATGATCCCAGTAACACCAGTCACGATCATATCAATGGCAATCGTACCGATAAGCAATGCAGCAACACGACCCACGATATCTACATATAAGTCGATATAATTAGAATATTTATGCTGTAAATTATCATGCAAATATTTCATTAATATCAAAAGACTACAGGTTAAGAATAAGGTCATAAAGATGACTGTGATCGTCTGCCATAAACTTAATTGAATGCCAGTGATTACAGATGCAGAGATTGTTCCTGGACCGATCATAAAAGGCATGGCGATCGTACCAGCCAAATGGTTTGGTGCTCCACGCATGACCCCAATCGTATCAGCACCTTCAAATACATAACGATAACCAATCACCAAGAAAATGATTCCACCAAAAATTTGGAAAGATTCAAATCGTGCATGAAGTACATCATTAAAAAAGGCTTCACCTGTTTTAGCAAAAATGACAAAAACCACAAAGCTAATCAAACTACCTTGGATCAGGGCCATATTAAAAACTTTTGCATCTGAATTTCGAATAATCCCAAGCATATAAATGCTCATTAAAAAGGGATTAAGCAACGAAAAAAATAGAGCAAAGGCGTTTAGACTTTCTGACATGGTCATTTTCCTTGTTTAGATGAGCTACTACTAACTAAATGTCACGATCAGGAAATTGTGGACGTTTACCTGGACTGATTCGGTTAATATGAAGGTACATCATATGACGTTCATATTTGTCCAAAATGTCGTTAATCACTTGTTCTTTGTTGTAACCGACCAAATCATTACCTTGTGAACCTTCAAACAAGTAACTTTCTAACCGATAGTAATAACGCTTTGTTCGTTTAGCACGGGTACTAAAGTTAGGGGTGTCATAACGAACGGGCCAAATCTCATATACGAAATTTTCTTCTTCATTCAAGTGAATAATGAGGTCCAAATGATAAAGCTCAGCATTATCTTCAAGAGGCTTAGTATTCACATCGACTTTGACACCTTTGGATAAAAGTTCCTGTGCCACGGCATCCATTGCAGGTTTACACACGTCATCTAACATTTTTAATGTTTGTTCATGGCTTGGGTGCAGCATTACGCGACTGAGTCGCTTTTTCCAATTGAGAATATCCACATTGCCCACGACTGGCGCAGCATTTAAGCTAGTACTGGCTTGTCTGAAATCTTCCAATCTCAAGGATTTGTACAAACCCGCCATCACAAAGAATATGACAAAGCTAAAAGGCAGACCCATGATGATGGTTGTGTTCTGTAAGGCAGTAATACCATTTGCCATCAGCATCGCTAAGGTTAATAAACCAATGGCTATAGCCCAAAATACGCTAAGCCATCTTGGAGAGTCATGCTCGATATTGGTGAATTTTGTCGTGAAATTACCCAAAACAAGAGCGCCTGAGTCTGCAGAAGTAACGTAAAATAATAATCCTGTAATTGTTGCTATACCTGCTAAGAAGGTAAAACCAGGATATTGTGCAAGTAGGTCATAGAAACCATGCGCTGGATTTTCTAAAACGGTAGTTGCGAGTTGCGCATTGCCATCAAAAATTACATTGTGAAGCGCACTATTTCCAAAGATGGATAGCCAAGTCAGTGTAAATAGTAGCGGAATAATCAACGTACCAAATACAAATTCACGAATGGTACGACCACGAGAAATACGTGCTAAAAACAGACCAACAAATGGCGACCATGCAATCCACCAAGCCCAAAAGAAAAGCGTCCAACTGTTCATCCATTCTTTAGGTTGTTCGAATGGAAAACTCATTAAACTCAATTTTGGGAATTGACTGAGGTAATCACCTAAATTTTGGATTAAGCCTGCGAGTAAGAATTCTGTATTACCAATCAAAAGAATAAAGAGGAGTAACCCAATCGAGACATAGATATTGATTTCAGAAAGAACTCGAATCCCTTTATTCACACCTGCCGTTACTGAGATGACAGTAATAACCACCGCGATCCCGATTAGACCAGCTTGAATCCACAAATTTTCAGGTAGATCGAAGAGAACATGAAGACCATAATTGAGTTGTACGACACCAATACCACAGGTAGTCGCGATACCAAAAATCGTACCTAAGACGGCAGCTGTATCTACAGTGTGACCTATAGGACCGTTAATTTTTTTTCCAAAAATAGGGTAGAGAGCTGAACGGATCGTAAGGGGAAGGTTATAACGATAGCTGAAGTAACCTAAGGCTACACCAACCAATGCATACATGCTCCAACCAGTTAAACCATAATGAAACAAGGTCCATACCATGGACTGACGTGCTGCTTCAAAGGTTTGTCCTTCACCTACAGGTGGGTTCATGTAATGCGATAAAGGTTCAGCCACGGAAAAGAACATGAGATCAATACCAATACCCGCAGAAAAGAGCATTGCAGACCAACTCAATAAACTAAATTCAGGCTTAGAGTGTTTAGGTCCTAATTTAATTTCGCCGTATCGAGAGCATGCGATAAATACAATAAAGACAAAATAGAGTGTCGCAGCCAACAGGTAATACCAACTAAAGGTTCTGCTTACCCAATCGAGGGTTTGTGTAATGACGTTATTAGCAGCTTCATTAAACAAAATTGTGGTGATCGAAAACAAAAGTATCAATGATGCTGATACATAGAACACGACCTTATTCAAACTATCCTGCGTTTGATCATTTTTGTTATGCATAAATCAGTGACCATTCAATGAGTAATGAAATGATCTACAGCGCAGTTCGATTTATATCCTGATAGAAGCTTGCTTGATCCACAATTACAAACTTTTGCAAATACAAAACAAACTGAGCTGTACATCATGGAAGTAATAGCACTATAATTTTTATTGATTGAACGTTCAATTAAAAAAACGTTTACTAATGTTACAGCGTTCTTATTGATAAACGCTGATTATAATCTCCTGTAGGTTTAGGTCATCTTATGCCAAAAGTTGGTATGCAACCCATTCGTCGTCAACAATTGATTGATGCTACTCTCTCCACTGTAAATGAGCTCGGTTTTGCTGATGCATCCATTCAACAGATTGCGCAAAGAGCAGGTGTCTCCACGGGTATTATTAGTCATTATTTTGGTGGCAAGAATGGATTGATTGAGGCAACCATGCGCTATTTACTACAGCAACTTGGAGAAAGTGTAAGGGATCTAAAATCAGAGGTTGGACATTCTCCAGAAGATCGTTTAATGGCGATTGTTAAAGCGAATTTTGCAACTCCTCAGACCAATCAAGCCGCGATGAAAGTATGGCTCGCGTTTTGGGCTATTAGTTTGCATCAACCCGATCTACACCGATTACAGCAAGTGAATCACTGTCGGCTACATTCAAATTTAAAACATGAGTTTTTAAAACGTTTAAGCCCCCTAAAAGCTGAGCAAGCAGCTCAAGGGTTGGCTGCATTAATTGATGGGTTCTGGTTAAGGGGCGCATTAACAAGAAGTGAGATTGATACTGATCTTTCTATCCGTCTTTGCCATGCCTTTATCCAGCAGCAACTTACACAATAATTTTTAATATTTACTATATCTGAGGCTAATCGTATGAATAAATTCCCATTACAACGTCCTTATATTCATGGACAATTCGTCGATGCTCAATCAGGTCAAACTTTTGATTCGATTAATCCAGCCACGGGGCAAGTTCTCGCGACCATTCAAGCATGTTCTCAACAGGATGTGGATCAAGCCATTCTATCTGCCAAACAAGGACAGAAAGTTTGGGCTGAAATGACTTATATGCAGCGTTCAAGAATTTTAAATAAAGCTGTAGCTATTTTACGTGAAAGAAATGATGAACTTGCCACCATTGAGTCCTTAGATAGTGGTAAAGCATATAGTGAAACATCGACTGTAGATATTGTGACAGGGGCTGATGTACTCGAATACTACGCTGGAATTTTACCTGTACTCGAGGGTCAACAGATTCCTTTAAGAACAGATTCATTTGTCTATACACGCCGTGAACCTTTGGGAATTGTAGCTGGTATAGGAGCATGGAATTATCCAATTCAAATTGCCTTATGGAAGTCAGCACCTGCTTTGGCGGCGGGGAATGCAATGATTTTCAAAGCCAGCGAGATTACCCCCTTAACAGCCTTTAAATTGGCAGAAATTTATACCGAAGCTGGAGTGCCAGATGGGGTATTCAATGTTGTAACAGGGGGCGGTGATATTGGTGCCTATTTAAGCCAGCATGTAGATATTGCGAAAATTTCATTTACTGGTGGTGTGAGCACTGGAAAAAAAGTGATGGCTCAAGCTGCTGAATCGAGTCTTAAAGAAGTCACGATGGAGTTGGGTGGGAAGTCACCATTAATTATTTGTGAAGATGCTGATTTAGACTTAGCTGCAGATATTGCAATGATGGCAAATTTCTATAGTTCTGGACAGGTTTGTACGAATGGGACACGAGTATTTATTCCAGAATCATTACAGCCAAAATTTGAAGAAAAGCTATTAGAACGTATTCCTTATATCCGCTTAGGTAATCCGCTAGATCCAGAAACAAATTTTGGACCAGTATCTAGCTTTGCACATATGAATAAAATTTTGGCATTCATCGATTCTGCTAAAAGGGAGGGAGCACGTTTAGTGTGTGGTGGTTCTAGAGCAACAGGTGATCATTTAAAAAATGGTGCTTTTGTACTGCCTACAATCTTCAGTGATTGTCGAGATGAGATGACCATTGTTCAAGAGGAAATCTTCGGTCCTGTGATGAGTATTTTGACATATACATCAGAAGAAGAAGTGATTCGTCGCGCTAATAATACTTCTTATGGATTGGCTGCTGGCGTGGTTACCCCTGATATTGTCAAAGCACATCGAATCATCCACCAAATTGAAGCAGGTATATGTTGGATCAATACGTGGGGTGAATCGCCAGCTGAAATGCCAGTCGGTGGCTATAAGCATTCTGGTGTAGGAAGAGAGAATGGTTTAACGACTTTACAACACTACACGCAAATCAAATCGGTACAAGTGGAATTAAGTCCATTTCAATCTGTATTTAAAGCCTAAGGAGAACACTATGACATATGATTACATTATCATAGGTGCAGGTTCTGCTGGGAATGTACTTGCAGCGAGACTCACTGAAGATCCAGATATTAAAGTTCTGCTCCTTGAAGCGGGTGGCCCTGACTACCGTTTAGATTTTAGAACTCAAATGCCTGCTGCTTTGGCTTATCCTTTACAAGGTCGACGTTATAATTGGGCATATTTGACCGATCCAGAACCACATATGAATAACCGCCGTATGGAATGTGGGCGTGGTAAAGGTTTAGGTGGTTCATCATTAATTAACGGTATGTGTTATATCCGTGGGAATGCCATGGATTTAGAGCAATGGTCTCAAATGAAAGGACTCAGTCATTGGCGCTATGCTGAATGTTTACCTTACTATAAAAAAGCAGAGTCTAGAGATATTGGTGCAAATGAATATCACGGTGATCAAGGCCCAGTTAGTGTTGCTACGCCAAAGTCAGACAATAATGAGTTATTTCATGCAATGGTTGAAGCGGGTGTGCAAGCTGGATATCCACGTACGGATGATTTAAATGGATACCAACAAGAAGGCTTTGGTCCAATGGATCGTACGGTGACACCTCAAGGCAGACGTTCCAGTACCGCTCGTGGCTATTTAGATATGGCTAAAGGTCGTCAGAATTTAACGATTATTACGCATGCCACAACCAATCGAATCTTATTTGAAAAAAAACAAGCTATCGGTGTTGAATACATTCTTGGTCAAGATGTAACTAATTTACACAAGGTCTATGCTGAGCGAGAAGTATTGCTGTGCGCAGGTGCTATTGCATCGCCTCAAATTTTACAGCGCTCTGGGGTAGGAGCTAAGTCATTATTAGAGTCACTGGATGTAAAGGTTGTGCAAGATTTACCGGGAGTGGGTGAAAATCTGCAAGATCATTTAGAAATGTATCTTCAATACCAATGTAAGAAGCCCGTCAGTCTTTACCCTGCATTAAAATGGTATAACCAACCTAAAATTGGCGCTGAATGGCTGTTTTTGGGTAAAGGAATTGGTGCAAGCAATCAGTTTGAAGCAGGTGGATTCATTCGCTCTAGTGATGAGTTTGAGTGGCCGAATCTCCAGTATCACTTTTTACCAATTGCAATTAACTACAATGGTACCAATGCAATCAATGAACATGGTTTTCAAGCACATGTTGGATCTATGCGATCGCCGTCAAGAGGAAGAATTCGCTTAACCTCGAAAAATCCTTTTGATCATCCGAGCATTTTATTTAACTACATGAGCACTGAACAAGATTGGCGCGAATTCCGTGATGCAGTGAGAATTACACGAGAAATTATGCATCAGCCTGCATTAGATCAGTATCGAGGTAGAGAAATTAGTCCAGGTTCAGCATTAAAAACAGATCAGCAAATTGATGAATTTGTAAAAAATCATGCAGAAACAGCGTATCATCCTTCGTGTAGCTGTAAAATGGGTGAAGATGATTTAGCTGTTGTAGATGGTTACGGTCGTGTCCATGAAATAGATGGGTTGCGAGTGGTCGATGCTTCTATCATGCCGCTGATTATTACTGGTAATCTCAATGCAACGACGATCATGATGGCCGAGAAGATTACAGATCACATTCGTAATCGACCTGCTTTAACCCCTTCAGATGCACCATTTTATCGTGCAGAAACTTCACCCTCATTTTCTTAATTATAAATTTTATGATGATTAAAACGACTCAAGCAGTGCTGTTGAGCACTGCTAGCTTTATTATTTTACCCAGTTATGCAAATTCTACGAATCAAGAAACAAATTCACCAATTCAATTTGATGGATATGTCACATTAACCTCCAAATACATTTCACGTGGTTTAACAAATGCACCAGAAAATGATGACCTCGCAATTCAAACAGGTCTAAACCTCAGTTATAACAACTTCTATGTCGGGTATTGGGGTTCTACACTAGGCTACTCTTATGCTGAACTTCAAGGTGATAAGCGCCGTAAAACTGATAAATTGGAGCACGACTTTATTGTCGGCTACAGTTTTGATACTGGTAGGACAAATTGGAATATTTGGAATGCCACTTATTTCTATCCGAACGCGTCAAATACAACTTCCAATGAAATGGGGGTAACTGCCACACACCAATTCAATGATAAAAACTCTTTATCAACCAGTTTATCTGCATATACATATGATGTCGTGTATGCAAACCAAGGGGATACTTATCTAAACGTAATATATACCCACCAACTCAATGATAAATTATCTGCTACAGCAAGTGCTGCAGCGAGCTATTTTAATGATAATGGGAAATATGAAGGTCTAGAGCTCGGTGATACAAAACGAGAATTTGCTTATCGCTTCTCATCTATCGGGCTAGATTATGCCTTGACACCAGAACTCGGATTGAGTGGACAATATATTTTTGGTGGTAAGAACCGCTATAACGAAAAACAGAAAAATTTAGGTGTAGTGGCTTTCACCTATAGTTTCTAATTTAAGAAAATCTTCAAATGCTTAGGCTTAAATTTTGAATACCAAAATAGCCTAAGCAAAAGTGTAATTTTTAAATTAGACTCATCAATAAATAAAATCTCGACACATAAAAGATTATTAAAAAAACTTATCAACTTAGTATTTATTTAATGAGTAATAGAAGTGAGGATTGACCAAAATAAGGTCATGAATGTCACGAGGAGAGTAAAATTTTACGCAAAATTTTTCAAGAATCTATTTAGAAATAGTTGTTGTGAAAAAAGTTCACTAAGGTTTTTTGAGGTTACATAGATGACTATACTCAAGTACTCAATCATTTCAGCCAAATTCATAAATCAACTAGATACTCATAAGTTATAACTAGTGAAGGGCAATGCATTGAAAAATAGAACTATGAATGTTCATTTTAACCATAAGGTTAGAGTTTTATTCTATCCAATATTAACAAGGGCTTTTGATTGTCATCTTCAGTGATAAACAAAAAATCTAATCTCATTTATTAAGTTTTAATATTTTGAAGAATTTTTTTCTCATCCTTAACGGCGCTATCGGAAAAATAGCAAAGATTTATGAAGAATAGTTTTAATTGTTTTTATTTTATTGCTGTCATCAATATTAAAAATATACCTTATACAAATATCTCCCTAAAATCATTGAACTTATTTCGCTTTTTGAGCCAGTATTAAGAATGCTTTTAACCTAAGTAAAGTGGCTTATCTATGAGTAAAATCTCTAATTTAGATATCAAATTGTACTAAAATTAGTACGAGTCACTCAAAGAAAGCAAAAAAATTAAAATTTCAGCATTAAAAATTCAGAGCTTTAAATGCTAAAGCTCTGAATTTAATAAGTTAACGTGTAATTTTCCACGTTTGATATGAATTATTGCTTTGACATCCAATCATTTGTAGGCGTGCCATACTATTTGCACCATCAGCGGCATCAAGGCATAGACCTGTTTTTAAGTTGATATATTGGCTTGTATGGGGGCTATACATCCATCGTTGACTACTATCATTATTGCACGGCGCAACTTTAACAAAATTATCTTTATCATCGCCCATCAAACACGCATCCCGATGAGTTAAATATAAGCGATGGGTGTGATCCGTACTCAGACGTTGATTACCGTTGTTGGGATCACATGAATACAATCCCATTTGTTGACCACCATTCAAGCTATCTGCACAAAAACCTCGTGCACCATTTTTCAAAATGAACGGTTTTTGCTGGGTGTAATTGGCATTATTCACAGTAGAAATACAAGCAGAATCATCCGTGCAATGCGCTGATGCCACTTGTACACAGTTTCCATAAGTTTTAGTCTTTTGTGATTTAGACTTGATTGAAGAATTTGCTATTGCAGGATAGGTCGCAGAAACAGATGTATGAACATCAGCACAGCTGTTATAGCCATAAATGCCATTGGCTTGTTTGTGTTGTCTGAAATTTTCGGTAAATGTAGTTAGGCTGTCAAAACCACCCCAAGATTGTGGCACATTGATTTTTGCAATTTCAAGTTGTTTACCAGTACTCATGTCTTTAACAAAGGTTGAGACTGTACTGTCATTATTTTTCACTATCTTAAAATTATATTTCGTTCCTTCCTTCCATTCATAAGGTAAGTCACATTGAACGCCATCACCTTCGTGATCGAATTGTCTGCAATACGCAGGGTATCCTGTTTTCCAAGATGTCGCTTTCCAGATTGAGAAATTTAAATATTTCTGATCATTGCTTCGTTGTTGCAATCCAACATAGCCACCATCTCCATGCTTGATAGAAAATTGATTGGCCCAAAATGTATTACCATCATTTCCTGGCTCATTGGTAATGATGATTTGATTTTCAAGTATTGCAAAGCCGTTAGCAGGAATATTGTTCCAATGGTAGTCAGTAGAAACCATTCCGCCTGCAACCACGGCATACGTATTCGAAACTCCAAGTAACAGAGAAGTACTTAAAGTGGTACGAATAATAAGATTGATTAAATTCATTGTTATATGCTCATATGATTATAAAAATTAAGACATAGATTCTTTAGTTTTACTTATGATTCTACAGTGATGAATACAATTTAAAATCACTATAAATAAATTTTATTTAAGTTTAACTAAACATTAAACATATTTAAATGTTATAACATAACGATTATGATTTAGTTACATCAAAAATCAAGATCATTCATTGATTGCAATAAGCGATCAAATGATGTGGTTGAACATGAAAACGAGTAACTCACCATGAATATTGATTCTTCACAACCGTATAAATTACCTGTCACTGTGCTATCTGGATTTCTTGGTGCAGGAAAAACCACACTTTTAAATCATATTTTAAATAATAGAGAAGGAAAACGTGTCGCAGTAATTGTGAACGATATGTCAGAAGTCAATATTGATGCTGCTTTAGTCAGAGAAGGTGGGGCGGAATTATCACGAACGGAAGAAAAACTCGTTGAAATGAGTAATGGATGTATTTGCTGTACTTTGAGAGAAGATTTATTAGTAGAAGTAAGACGATTAGCGGAAGAGAAAAAATTTGATCAACTCGTCATTGAATCTACCGGAATATCAGAGCCTCTACCTGTAGCCGAAACATTTACGTTTGAAGATGAAGACGGCGTATCTCTAAATGAGTACGCTCGTTTAGATACCATGGTGACCGTAGTCGATGCATTCAATTTTTTACGTGATTATCGTTCATATGATCTTCTTCATGATCGTGGCGAATCACTTGGAGAATTTGACCAACGTACTGTTGTGGATTTACTGATAGATCAAATCGAATTTTGTGATGTTATTATTCTAAACAAAACTGATTTAATCGATGAGCATCAGAAGTCCCAGCTTTATGCGATTCTCAAAAAGCTTAACCCTAGAGCAAAAATTGAGTCATCTACATTTGGTCAGGTTGAACTCGATAAAATACTCAACACACAGCTTTTTAATTTTGATGAAGCCTCACAAGCACCTGGTTGGTTAAAAGGGTTGAGAGGAGAGCATAAGCCTGAAACTGAAGAATATGGAATCGAAAGTTTCGTATATAGAGCAAGAAGACCCTTTCACCCACAACGTTTTTACAATTTTATTCATTCAGAATGGAAAGGTGTTATACGCTCAAAAGGATTTTTTTGGCTTGCTGCGGAACCAACAATGGCTATGGCATGGTCAAGCAGGATATTGGTGGGCTTCGGTACCACAAGAGGAATGGCCACAAGATACGCAATTTATTCAGGAAATTGAATCGAGTTGGCATCCAGAAACGGGTGATGCCAGACAGGAAATTGTTTTAATTGGACAAGAGATGGATAAAGAGCAATTAATCCAAAATTTTGATCAATGTTTACTTACTGATTCGGAGATGAGTTTAGGACCAATCGTTTGGTGTAATTTCTTTAATCCATTTGAAGCTGAAAAAGAATTACTCGCCTAAATTGAGCAAGGAATTCCTTAACAAATTAAGAGTAATCTGAGTTCTCCTGCATTTTCTTTTGGAGCACGGTGAACACAAGGAAGTACTTTCTGATCAGGATGATCTACAGCCAAACGCCAGAGATGACCAATTCCTAAATTTAAAGGTGTTGCACCATTTTTAGGTTGATAGTGAAGATCCATATAGGTCTCTTCAAGAAAATCCTCAAACTCATGGTCTTCGCCATCAAACAAGGATTTAATTTTTTGACGGATTTCTGGAATATGAATTTTTTGTTCAACCTCATCATTGGAAATAATATCGCTAGCCGCCTCGTAATAGGTACATAGATATGTATCCGTTGCTAATGGCGATCGATCTACATGAAAAGAATATACATCAGTGCTGATAAAATCCAATTCTTCATCACGCTGATATTCTTTGATTAAGTTTAAAGACGGCGATGCACCCAATTCGGTGAGCAACATTATATCATTAATAATAACGTCTCTCGCTTTGCTTGCAGAGTCTGAAAGTTTGAGTTGCTCTAATTGTGCGATGGAAATTTCAGTAATATCTTCTATGAGTGTAAGTTTTTCAACGATTTCTTTGAAATTGTAATCTAAATGCCTATACCAACATAAAGCATTGACATGGTCTTCAAAAACTTCATTCGCTAATGCTTGGAAAGTATTCACCAATTTGGCTTGAGGATATGAGTGAATGAGTTCGAGCATATGATCTAAAACTTTTTAAAAACATATTATAGCTTTTAGCTCTAGACTTGATAAGACTGGATTTAGATGATTGATCGTTGTCCTATGTAGTAGGAGAGTGGGGCTTCCACCCATAACTACACGCTGTCAACAAAACGATAGATACTCATTAAGGCTATTCTACGATTGGGTCTAAAAGATTAAACATAGCGTGAGTTTTTTTGTTGGCTACAATTTCTGTTTAGCTTTTTGACGGAGAACATACAAATATAAGCTTTCTACTTTTTCACGTGCCCATGGAGTAGTCCGTAGGAATCGTAAAGATGATTTAACACTTGGGTCGATGCAAAAACAACGAATTTCAATTTTACGACTTAATCCTTCAAAGCCTCCGTAGTAATCCAATAACTCATCTAAAATGTCAGCAAGTTTTTTGCCATGTAAAGGGTCATTGGAAGTGTTCATAGTAGATCAACTGAATTGTGTAAGATGAGCATTATAACCTGAGCTAGTTAAAAATTGAGAGCATTGCTTTCTATGCGCAATTAATCATTCAAAATTACAGATTGTGTTTTAGTTTTTTTAATTTTTCAAATTGAATTCTAATCATTAGTTGTTTTATGTCATGTAACAAGACGATAGGTAGTATTGGTGTGCTCTTTAAGATATTGTATTTAAAATAAAATGAAGTTATGCGACTTTATAATGACTTAGCACTTGAGAAAAATATGTCCCAAAAATTTCAAACTAGATTAGAACATCTAATTAGCCAAGGCGAACAGATATCAGCTCAATCTTATCAAAATACAAATGGTTATATGAGCTTTTCACAAGAATCAAAGGATTTATATGTTCAATGGATTTTTAGTTCCAAATCATTACTTAAATTAATTTCTGATAATAAAAAAGCAATTCACTTTGAACTTTTTGATTCAGCTGGAAAGAAAACTCATAGTATGGAAACAGATCCACTTGTTTTAAGACGTCTTATAAGTATCTTAAGGGCAACTCTAGATGACATAAATAGTGGTTGTTTAATCTCTTTTAAACAACTCATACAAGCTGATGTTTTTGATAATGAGCTAGAACAAGCTAAACATTTTTTAGAATCTGGTTATCCAGTTGCAGCTGCTGTGACTGCAGGAGTAGTGCTAGAGTCATCAATTAAAGAAATTTGTAAGAATAATGGCATAGATGTTTACCCTCCAGGTTCGACTAAGCCTAAAAAACTTGATGTTTTAAATGCTGCATTAAAAAACGCTGGTATTTATAACATTCTACAACAAAAGAAAATTACTGCTTTAGCTGATATTCGAAATAATGCAGCTCATGGAAACACTAATCAATTTACGATTGAGGATGTAAAAGATATGATTCGTGATATCGAGCGGTTTTTACTGGAATTTGCTTAGA